>NZ_JARYGZ010000001.1:2414083-2714083 GCF_029906645.1 Sphingomonas oryzagri | reverse complement strand
GAAGCGGTTGCCGAAGCTGCGGCCCGCCCGCCCTGGTGCCCCGATCCTGCCCGATTACCGCATCCATATCGGACAGCTCGATCTGCGGCTGCGGCTGGAGGCAGGGGTGGCCGGGCCGCAGCGTCGCCTCGTCCGCATCGTCGGCAAGGCGGATACCGGCAACCGCCGCGCGGTGATCGGCCTGCGCGGCGCCTCGTCCGCCGGTGATCGCCTGACATTCGCGCTGGATACCGAGCCGGACAAGGATCTGTTCGATCTCGACGCGCGGCTCGCCTCGCCCGGAGACGGCGTGGTTCCCGGCCTGCTCGGTTCCAAGAAGCCGATGGCGGTGGTTGTCGGCGGCGAGGGCAATTGGAGCGGATGGAAGGGGCGCGGCCTGTGGACGGTCGGTGGCCACCGCATCGGCGCGCTCATGCTCCGGCAGGACAAGGGGCATTACGCGCTGTCCGGCCGGCTGACGCTGGGGACGATCACGGGCGGCAAGGCGCAGCGGCTGACCAATCCCTCGATCCTCGTGTCGGGGGAGGCGCGCTATGCCGACCGACGGCTCGACGGATCGCTCAAGCTCGCCTCGCCGCAGGTCGCGGTGATCTCGCGCGGAGCGATCGATCTCGCGCGCGGTGCCTACGATCCGCTCAAGGTCGATGCGCTGCTCCTCCAGCCTGCCGCCCTGTTCCCCAACATGACCGGGCACGGCATCCGCATCCACGCCGAGCTGGACGGCCCGTTCAAGACCGCGCGTTTCCGCTACGACGCGACCTCGCCGCAATTCGCCTTCGACAAGACCGGCTTTGAGCAGGTGCGGGCGGAGGGCGCCGGCCATGTCGGCGGCAAGGATCTGGCGTTGCCGATCAAGCTGACTGCGCGGCGCGTCACCGGCGTGGGCGATGTGGCGGGCGGCATCCTCGCCAACATGGACATACAGGGCGTCCTCCACATCACGCCCAAGGTGCTGACCGGCGAGGGGCTGACGCTCCGCTCGGATAAGCTCAACGGCAAGGTCGCCCTGTTCGTCGATCTGGTCGGCGGCAAATATTGGGTGGACCTGTCGGGCGGGCTGCAGCGCTACCTGATCCCCGGCCTCGGCATCGTCGACGTGCTGACCGAACTGAAGGTCACACCCACCGCCGATCTCAAGCAGTCGATCGTCTCTGGTCGCGGCCGCGCCTGGGTGCGCCGGTTCGACAATGCCTTTCTGCGCTCGCTGGCCGGCGGGCTGCCGACGCTCGACACGCAGCTGACCCGCACGCCCGACGGTATCCTCCACTTCGCCAACCTCAGGCTCACCGCGGCGGCCATCACCATCACCGGCAGCGGTACGCGCCAGAAGGATGGCAGCATCCAGTTCACCGGGCAGGGCAAACAGGCGACCTACGGCACCTTCCGCCTCGGCCTCGGCGGGCAGATCGACCATCCCAAGGTGGCGCTGCTGCTCGATCGCCCGCTGGAGGCGCTGGGGCTGGATCAGGTGAAGCTCGATCTCGATCCCGTGCCGCAGGGCTTCGCGATGCAGGCGGCGGGCGGATCGACGCTCGGGCCGTTCACCGCGACAGGTACGATCGATGCGCCGCCGGGCGGCACCACCGTCATCCACATGGGCGCGCTGAACGTCAGCGGTACCACGGCGAAGGGCGATCTCCGTGCCGATCCGGGCGGCTTCACCGGGCAACTCGCGCTGGCGGGCGGCGGGCTTGGCGGGACGCTGGATTTCTCGCCGGTCGGCACGCAGCAGCGCATCGTCGGGCACATCACCGCCGATCATGCGCGGCTGGCGGGCGACTTCGACACCAGCGTGCGCAAGGGCAAGCTCGATCTCGATCTGCTGCTCGATCCCGCCGGCACCCATGTCGATGCGACGGTGGCGGCGCAGGGCCTTCGCCGCGGATCGATCTTCCTCGCCCGCCTTGCCGCCAACACGAAGCTGCGGGGCGGGATCGGCGACGTGCGCGCCTCGGTCGCCGGATCGCGGGGGCGCGCCTTCTCGTTCCAGACCGACACGCATATCGCCGCTGAAAGCTATACGGTGCGCGGGCAGGGGCAGGTCGACGGCCGGCCGGTCGCGCTGGCCACGGCCGCCGTGCTGCGCCATGTCGGCGACGCCTGGGTGATCGCACCGACCAGCCTGTCCTTCTCGGGTGGCAGCGCCACGGTGGCGGGCCGTTTCGGCACGCAGGCGACCAGCTTCGAGGCGAGCCTCGATGCCATGCCGCTTTCGGTGCTCGACATGTTCAAGCCCGGTCTCGGCCTGTCCGGGCAGGCGACTGGCCGCGTCTCCTATGCGGTGGCGGCGCCGGGCGCTCTGCCCACCGGCAAGGCCGACCTGCGCGTGCGCGGCTTGAGCCGCGCCGGACTGGTCCTCTCTTCCAAGCCGGTCGACGTGGGGCTGGCGGCGGTGATGGACGGCGGCAAGGTCGCCGCACGCGCCGTCGCGACCAGCGGCGGACAGGTGATCGGCCGCGCCCAGGCCCGGCTCTCGCCGATCGGTGGCGGCGCGACGATCGCCGACCGTCTGCTCTCGGCACCGCTCTTCGCGCAGCTGCGCTACAACGGCCCGGCCGACACGCTCTGGCGGCTCTCCGGCATCGAGACGATCGATCTTTCCGGCCCGGTCGCGATCGGTGCGGACGTCGGCGGTACGTTGCGCGATCCCTCGATCCGCGGCTCGCTGGTGACGCAGAACGCGCGGCTGGAAAGCGCGACGCTGGGCACCGTGATCGAGAAGATCCGCGCCGCCGGCCGCTTCGACGGCTCCAAGCTGCTGATCGACCAGTTCGCCGGCGCGACCCGCGACAACGGCACCCTCACTGGCCGCGCCAGCTTTGATTTCGCCGGTGCCAAGGGGCTGGGCATGGACATCGCGCTCACCGCCAACCATGCCGTGCTGCTCGCCCGCGACGATATTGGCGCCACCGTCACCGGCCCGCTCACCATCAAGTCGGATGGCAAGGGCGGCACCATCGCGGGCGACGTGAAGCTCGATCGTTCCTCCTACCGCTTCGGCAAGGCCGCGCAGCAGGGCGTGCCGCGCCTCGCGGTCAAGGAACTGAACCGCGAGGACTTCGACGACGAGGATACGCCGCTCGTCCCCTGGACGCTCGACATCAAGGCCGACGCGCGCAACCAGCTGTTCGTGCGCGGGCTGGGGCTGGACAGCGAATGGCGCGGCAAGCTGGCGATCGCGGGGTCGGTCGACAACCCGGCGATCACCGGGCGCATCGATCTCGTGCGGGGCAATTACGAATTCGCCGGGCGCCGCTTCGATCTCGATCGCGGGATCATCCGTTTCGGCGGTGGCGTGCCGGTCGATCCGGCGCTGGACATCGTGGCGAAGGCCAGCATCCAGGGGGTCAGCGCCTCGATCCAGGTCAGCGGCACCGGGCTGAAGCCCGAGATCAGCTTCACCTCGACCCCGGCGCTGCCCGAGGACGAGCTGCTATCCCGCCTGCTGTTCGGCACCTCGATCGCCAATCTCTCGGCGCCCGAGGCGTTGCAACTCGCGGCGGCGGTCAATGGCCTGCGCACCGGTGGCAAGGGCAGCCTCGATCCGATCAACGCGATCCGCAAGGTGGCGGGGCTGGATCGGCTGCGCATCGAGCCGGCCGACATCACCACCGGCCAGAAGACATCGGTCGCGGCGGGCAAATATATCGGCAAGCGGCTGTATGTGGAGCTTGTCACCGACGGGCAGGGCTATTCGGCGACGCGGCTGGAGTTTCAGGTGACGCGCTGGCTGTCGCTGCTCTCCACCATCTCGACGATCGGCCGGCAGAGCGCCAATATCCGTATCTCGAAGGATTATTGAGCGAGGCGTCGGAGGCGTTCGGGCAGGCGGGTGAGGATCGCCCGCTTCTCGGCGTCGCTGGCGCCCATCCAGCCGCCGATCTCCTCGATCTTCCGCCCGCAGCCCTCGCACCAGCCGGTGGCGCGATCGAGCCGGCAGACCTGGGTGCAGGGCGAGGGGACCATGGCCCCCTGTGTCACCGTGCGCGCAGCGACACAATCCAGTCGGGCGCTTTGATCGCCACCCAGGCGACGATCGCGCCCGCCACCACATCGATATAATAATGGCCGCCGATCGGCACCGTCGCCGCGATCATCGCGAGGTTGAGCGCCAGCATCGGCCAGCGCGCCCCGCGGATCGCCCAGAAGCCCCAGGCGAGCAGGATCGCGCCCGCCGTATGGAAGCTCGGAAATTCGACGATGCCGTCGAGCGCGGACGGGTCGAGCCGCAGCGTGTCGTGCGTGCGCAGGGCCATCAGCAGGTCGCTCCATCCGGTGCTGGCGCCGACCGACGGCACGACGTCGTGGCCGATGCCGTAATGAGCGAAAGCGCCGACGCATGGGGTGAAGACGAACACCGCGCTGATCAGGCCGAGCGCGATCGTCCAGCTCAGGATGAAGCGCGGGCAGCGCTCGATCCGGCCGGTCGCGCAGCAGAGCAGGATCAGCAGGCTGCCCTGCCATTGCAGGCTCGCATAGACCTGCGTCGCATGGTGCATCAGCGCGGAATGGCGGCCGATGGCGAGCACCGTGTCGCGCCAGTTCAGGCCGGGGAGAATGAAGCGATCGGCGGCGTCCATCCAGCCGTCTAGGAACGGCGCGTTGCTCCGTGCGGCGACGCAGGTAGCGAGGATGCCGGTGAGGCACGCAAGGTTGAGCAACGCCCAGGATTCGATCGCCGTCGCGATCCGCACCCACCCGCGCAGCCTCAGGCACGACGCGCCCCAGCCGCACAGCCCGCACACGGCGAGGAAGGCGCCGACGAGCACCGCATCGACCGACAGGCCGGTCAGCGGCATCGCGATGATCAGCACAACCCAGGCGACGCCGAGCGCGGCATAGACCGGCAGCATCCGCCGATCGAAGGCGCGGTGCGCCGTCGGTGGCGGGGTCGTCTCGAAGGCCGAGAAAGCGGGCTGCTCCATGCCCGCCGGATATCGCGGCGGGGTTAAGATTTCGGGATCAGCAGGGTTTGAACAGGCCCTTGGAGTCCCGGCACAGCTTGGCCTTGCGAATGATCGCCGGCTTGGTGGGCGCGTCCGGTTTCGCGGCCGCCACCTGATCGCCCGTGCGCGCGGAAGCTTCAGGTGAGGATGCGACCCGTGGCCGTTTGTGCCGATCGGCGGTCTTGCTGGCCATGCCGGGTGGGCAGGGCGTGAACAGTCCCTTGGAATCGCGGCACAGCGGCGCCGCCTGGACGGCCCCGGCGCAGACCAGCCCGAGCGTGGCGGCAAGGATCAGGCGCATCTCAATTCCTCACAAAAGCAGAGCGCCCCGAAGTCTCCTCCGGGGCGCCCGCATTTCCATGATCGTGCGTGGAGCCGATCAGGCCGAATAGTACATGTCGTACTCGACCGGCGACGGGGTCATTTCCCAGCGCGCGACGTCGGCCCACTTCAGCTCGGCATAGGCCTCGATCTGGTCCTTGGTGAACACGCCGCCCTTGAGCAGGAAATCGTGGTCGGCCTCGAGCGAGTTCAGCGCCTCACGGAGCGAACCGCACACGGTCGGCACCTGGGCCAGCTCTTCCGGCGGCAGATCGTACAGGTTCTTGTCCATCGACTCGCCCGGATGGATCTTGTTCTCGATCCCGTCGAGGCCGGCCATCAGCAGCGCCGCATAGCAGAGGTACGGATTGGCCAGCGCGTCCGGGAAGCGGAACTCGACGCGCTTCGCCTTGGCGCCCGCGCCGTAGGGAATACGGCAGGAGGCCGAGCGGTTGCGCGACGAATAAGCGAGCAGCACCGGCGCCTCATAGCCCGGCACCAGACGCTTGTAGCTGTTGGTGGTCGGGTTGGTGAAGGCGTTGAGCGCCTTGGCGTGCTTGATCACGCCGCCGATGAAGTAGAGGCACATGTCGGACAGGCCGGCATAGCCGTCGCCGGCGAAGAGCGGCTTGCCGCCGTCCCAGATCGACATGTGGGTGTGCATGCCCGAGCCGTTATCTTCCTTGATCGGCTTGGGCATGAAGGTCGCGGTCTTGCCGTAGGCATGGGCGACCTGGTGGACCACATACTTGTAGATCTGCATGCGGTCGGCGGTGGTCACCAGCGTGCCGAAGGTGAGGCCGAGCTCGTGCTGGGCTGCGGCCACCTCGTGGTGGTGCTTGTCGCAGGGCAGGCCCATTTCGAGCATGGTCGAGACCATCTCGCCGCGGATGTCGACGGCGCTATCGACCGGCGCGACCGGGAAGTAGCCGCCCTTGGCGCGCGGGCGGTGGCCGAGGTTGCCGCCCTCATATTCGCGGCCGGTGTTGCCCGGCAGCTCGATGTCGTCGATCTTGTAGTAGCTCGACGAATAGCTGTTCTCGAACCGCACGTCGTCGAACATGAAGAATTCGGCTTCCGGGCCGACATAGACGGTGTCGCCGATGCCGGTCGACTGCAGGAACGCCTCGGCGCGCTTGGCGGTCGAGCGCGGATCGCGGGCATACAGCTCCCCGGTCGACGGCTCGACGATGTCGCACACCAGGATCAGCATCGGGGTCGCGGAGAAGGGATCGACCCAGATCGCGTCCAGATCCGGCTTCAGGATCATGTCGGACTCGTTGATGGCCTTCCAGCCCTCGATCGAGGAGCCGTCGAACATGAAACCGTCGGTCAGCTCGTCCTCACCGCAGACGCCGGACACCATGGTGAGGTGCTGCCACTTGCCCTTGGGGTCGGTGAAACGAAGATCGACCCATTCGATCTCCTTTTCCTTGATGAGCTTCAGAACGTCAGAGGCGGTGTTCGCCATGATGGGGTGCCCTTTCCCGCTTTTGGTAGATGATGGTTGGTTGAACTCAGACGGCGTCCGCGTCGCGCTCGCCGGTGCGGATGCGGATCGCGGTGTCGACAGGGAGAACGAAGATCTTGCCGTCGCCGATGCGGCCGGTCTGCGCCGCGTTCTGGATGGCCTCCACGACCTTGTCGGCCAGAGCATCGTCGACGACGACCTCCAGCTTCACCTTGGGGAGGAAATCCACGACATATTCGGCGCCGCGATAAAGCTCGGTATGGCCTTTCTGGCGGCCGAAGCCCTTGGCCTCGGTGACGGTGATGCCCGACACGCCCACCTCGTGCAGGGCTTCCTTCACCTCGTCCAGCTTGAACGGTTTGATGATCGCTTCGATCTTCTTCATGTCGTCGTGCGCTCCCTCCCCGCGAGCGTTGCTGCGGGTTCAATAAGCGTGCCATGTGCGGAGTCGCAAGCGGGGCGCGGCTCGCACGTGCAGCATTTGGCGAGTCTGCCTGATGACTGAGCAAAAATCGACTCCCCTGCACGCTTTTTAAGCAACGATCGGACCGCCGCGCTCCATTCGCCCGAGAGGTGTCGGCGAGCCGACTCAGCGGCATCGGATTGCCCGTATCCGGTGCGCGGGCTAAGGGCTGCGCATGATCGATCGTGCCATCATCCTCAGCGCCGGGCAGGGTTCGCGCCTGCTGCCGCTCACCGCCGAACGGCCCAAGTGCCTCATCGATTTCTCCGGCCGGACGCTGCTTGCGTGGCAGGTGGAGATGCTCGCCCGCCACGGCGTGACGCGTATCGATGTGGTCACCGGTTTCATGACCGACATGGTGGAGGCGGAACTGGTGCGGCTGCAGCGACCCGGCCTCACGCTGCGCACCCGCTTCAACCCCTTCTACAAGGTGGCGGACAATCTCGGCTCCTGCTGGATCGCGCGCGACGCGATGGACGGCGACTTCCTGATCCTGAACGGCGACACGCTGGTTTCGGACGGGATCGTCGAGCGCGTGCAGGCGGGTGGGGCTGGCTGGCCGATCGCCGTCACCGTCGATACCAAGCCCCATTACGACAGCGACGACATGAAGGTGACGCGCATCGGCGACCGGCTGGCGGCGATCGGCAAGACGCTGACCGCCGAACAGTCCAACGCCGAGTCGATCGGCTTCCTGGCCTTCCGGGGGGAGGGCGTGGCGCTGTTCCGCGACACCGTGGAAGCGTTCATGCGCACGCCGGCGGGCGTCGAGAACTGGTATCTCAAGATCATCGATTCGATCGCGCCGACCGGGAAGGTCGGCACCGTGTCGATCGAGGGACAGCACTGGGCCGAGGTCGACTTCCTCAACGACATCGAGGCGGCGACCAAATTGACCGACAGCTGGGCGGCTTGAGCGTCTGAATCCTCCCCCACCAGGGGGAGGATGAGGATCAATCTGGCCAAATCCCCTTCAGCCACGCCGTCCAGCTTGCGATCTGCGCATCGTCGAGTGCGGTCGCCGAGCCGAGATCGGGGGGCTTGGGCCAACCGCGATCAGGGAGGTCCACGCCATCCCGCTCGCGCGTGCCGTCGTAGCGCGGGATGACGTGGAAGTGGACGTGCGGGTCCACCATCATCAACATCAGATAATTGATCCGCTCGTAGCCGACGGCGACGGCCAGGACGCGCTCGATATCGGCGGTGATCGTTGCCAGCTCGGCATGGGCCTCGGGTGGAAGCGCGCCGAAAGCAATCGCGTCGGATTTGGCGGCAAGCACCAGCGATCCCAGCGTCGGCTGGGCGGGGCGCAGCAGTACGACCCAATGCGCATAGTCGCGGATCAGGGTGGCGGGGTGGCCGAACTTGGCGATGGTGGCGTTCATGGCTGCTGCTCCATCCAGCTGGCGAGCGCCCCGTGCCGCGCGCGCCAGGCATAGGCCTGCACGATCTGCACGGCGTGGACCACCACGGAAACCAGGGTCCACCCCGCGACCGCGACCAGCCCGAGATCGGGCCGCCCGGCGGTCAGCGATACGAACAGGATCACCATGTTCGGGTTCCGCCGCGCGGTAATCAGGCGGAAGCCGGTGTCGAAGCGGCGCCAGACGTGGATGTGCATCCCGAAGCGCCGCATGAAGATGCCTTCGATCAGCCGCTGCAGCCCGTAACCGCCGAGAATCGCGACCAGCACCCAGGCAAAGGTCGCGCCGGCCAGCGGATGCGCGGTGGCGGCGGTGCCGATGCCCCACGCCACCCACCAGAAGGGCGGGTGCACGATATCCACCCCATGATCGAGGATATTGCCCCATTTGGACGAGGTGACCGTGCAGCGCGCGAGCTTGCCGTCCACCGTGTCCAGCACCATGAAGACGAAGCCCGCGAGCAGCCCCCACCAGAAATAGCCCGTGCCGAACAGGAAGGTCGCCGCCACGCACAGAGCGATGCCGGTGCAGGTCACGGCGTTGGGCGACAGGCCCAGCCGCGCGGCGAGGCGGGTGAGGCCGAAGGCGATCTCCGGCCAGAGGAACTTGGTGAGGATGTCGGTGACGCCCTTGTAGGCGCCGTAATAGCTCCGCCGTTCGATATCGGCGGCGGTCTGCGGGGTCAGCGGCTCGATGAACGGACATTCGCGCTTGCGCAGCTGATGGTTGTAGAGCGTCGGCCGCGCGTCATAATCGATCACGGAAAGACCGGCTGCCAGCGGCTCGGCGAACGCGGTTTCAGCGGAGAGGCCGGCTGGCAGATTGGCCAGCACCTGTCGGCCGCTCGCCATCAGCACCGTGGCCGGTGTCGCGGCGATGTGACGAAACCACGCGGGATCGAACGCCCAAGCGGGATCGGCCCACAGGATCGCCATGCCGGCGCCGTCACCATCGGTCGCGATGCCGGCGGCACGGGCGAGGCGCGTGATGCGTTCGCCGTTGGTCATCTGCCAGATCCGGACGGGATTGGTGCCTGCGATCAGGAGACGGGTCGACGCGGGCAACGGGGTTCCTCGGATGGGCAGAACGGAAACGGTCTTGCTATGGCCGGGCCATCCGGTGTGCAAGCGGCGGAATGAGGGCGAAACCATGACGATCCCCGGCGACTGGCTGTCCCCGCCCGATCTCAAGGCCGCGACGGCGGCCCAGCGCGCAATCGCCGAGGCTTGCGAGACGCGCGACAGGATCAACTCCGTTCGCCTGCTCGCCGGCGCCGACACCTCGATGAAGTGGCGCGATTCCAGAGGCCCGATCCACGCCGCCATCGCGCCGCTGGCCTGGCCGGAGCGCGTGATCCTGCCGCCTGCCGTCGCAACGCGTATTCCGCCTTTCGCCTATGTGCCGGGCTATCTCGGCTTCCGCGAGGTCCCGGCGCTCGTCGCGGCGTGGGAGACGCTGGCGGAGAAGCCCGGCCTCCTCTTCGTCGATGGCCATGGCCGCGCGCATCCGCGGCGCTGCGGAATCGCGACGCATGTCGGCGTGCTGTTGGATGTGCCGGCGATCGGCGTCGCCAAGTCGATCCTGTGCGGGCGCGTAGAGGGCGATCTCGGCGAGGAACCCGGCTCGACAGCGCCGCTGGTCGATCGCGGCGAGGTGGTGGCGGTGGCTGTCAGGACGCGGGCGAGGGCACTGCCGGTCTATGTCGGGATCGGCCACCGCATTTCGCTGGAGACGGCGGTGGAATGGGTGCTGGCACTCAGCGAAGGCCGCCGTCTGCCGCTCCCGACGCGCCTTGCACACGATGCGGCGAACACGGCGCGACGGGCCTTCTCATCCTCCCCGCGCGAAGCGGGGGGAGGGGGACCGCTCGCGTAGCGAGTGGTGGAGGGGAAATGCGGAACGCCTGATAAGAGAAGACCGCCGGCTATCGCCGACGGCCCCTCCACCGCCTTCGGCGGTCCCCTCCCCATCTGCGATGGGGAGGATGAAGCTCAGCCCTTGTGGGCAGCCTTCCACTGCTTCACGGCATCCATCGTGCCGGTGACGTGGCCGGACGGGTCCATCGCCGAATAGCTGAAGATCACCTTGCCGTCGGGCGCGATCACATAGCTGGTGCGGTTGGAGCGCGCCGTCGAGGCGAGCTTCACGTCATAGTCGGCGATTACCTGCGCAGAGGCCGATCCGACCGCGAACTTGTTGCGGCACTCGGTAGTCGAGAATTTGTTGAGCACGTCGATCGGATCGGCCGACATGCCGATCACGGTGGCGCCGAGCTTCTTGAAGTCGTCGGTCGCCTCGGCGAAGTCGTGCGCCTCGACGGTGCAGCCCGAGGTGAAGGCGGCCGGATAGAAATAGAGCACGACCGGCCCCTTCTTGAGCGCGGCCTTGAGATCGAACGGCATCGCCTTGCCGGCGAGGCTCGCCTGCGTGGCGAATTCCGGCGCGGCGGCGCCGACCGGCAGCGCGGCGAAGGCCGGCGCGGTGCAGAAGGCAAGGGCGGCGGCGGCCGGGAGCAGGCTGAGCTTCATCGAAGGACTCTCCAGAAAGACGGTCAAGCGTAGGGCGGGTGATCCAGCCCCGTCGGGCTCTTCGTGAAAATCTGGCATCCGGTTTCAGTGATGCCGATCGAATGTTCGAATTGTGCCGAGAGCGAGCGGTCGCGCGTCACCGCCGTCCAGCCGTCGTCCAGCATCTTCACGTCGGGGCGGCCGATGTTGATCATCGGCTCGATCGTGAAGATCATGCCCGGCTTGAGCTCCGGCCCGGTGCCGGGGCGGCCGACATGCACGACCTCGGGCGCATCGTGGAAGACGCGGCCGACGCCGTGGCCGCAGAAATCGCGGACCACGCCGTAGCGATGCTTTTCGGCATGGACCTGGATGGCGTGGCTGATGTCGCCGAGGCGATTGCCCGGCTTCGCCTGCTCGATGCCGAGCATCAGGCATTCGTAGGTGACGTCGACCAGCCGCTTCGCCTTGATCGGCACGTCGCCGACCAGAAACATGCGGCTGGTGTCGCCGTGCCAGCCGTCCAGCACCGGGGTCACGTCGATATTGACGATGTCGCCGTCCTTCAGGACCTTGTCGCCGGGAATGCCGTGGCAGACGACATGGTTGATCGAGGTGCAGCAGCTCTTGGTGAAGCCGCGATAGCCGAGCGTGCCGGGCACGCCACCCGCATCCAGCGTCATCCGCCGTACGATGTCGTCCAGCGCCTCGGTGGTGACGCCGGGCACCACATGCGGCACCAGCGCGTCTAGGATCGTCGCTGCGAGCTGGCCGGCAGCCTGCATGCCCTCGAAGGCAGCGGCATCGTAAAGCTTGATCGCGCCATCGCGCTCGATCGTGTCGTCCGCGGTTACGGTGATATATTGCGTCATGCGCGTGCATATAGCGCTTGGGGCGGCCAAGCGCTATGCCGGCCCGCGATGGACGACACGCGCATCTGGACCGCCGGCATCGTGGTGATCGGCGACGAGATCCTCTCCGGCCGGACGCAGGACAAAAACGTCTCCCAGATCGGCCTGTGGCTCAACCTGCAGGGCATCCGCCTGAAGGAGGTCCGCGTCGTCGCCGACGACATGGGCGCGATCGCCGAGGCGGTGACGACGATCGCCGGCCGCTACGATTACTGCTTCACCACCGGCGGCATCGGCCCGACCCACGACGATATCACGGTGGACGCGATCGCCGCCGCTTTCGGCCTCGGCGTCGAGATCCATCCGCGCGCTCGCGCCATCCTGGAGGCCTATTACGAGACCCGTGGCGGGGTGAACGAGGGCCGCCTGCGCATGGCACGAGTGCCCGCGGGCGCCAGCCTGATCGAGAACCGCATCTCCGGCGCGCCGGGCATCCGGCTGAACAACGTCTTCATCCTTGCCGGCGTGCCCCACATTGCCGGCCAGATGATCGACGCGCTCACCGGAACGCTGGAAGGGGGCAAGCCGCTCCTGTCCGCCACGCTGGGCAGCTGGGCGCCGGAGAGCGAGGTCGCCGACATCCTGCGCCATGCCGAGAAGAGCCACGAGGGCTGCCAGATCGGCAGCTATCCCTTCTTTCGCGAGGGGCGGGTGGGCGCCAATTTCGTGATCCGGTCGACCGAGCCGGACAGGCTCGATCGCTGTGCCGCCGATCTCGCCGCCGATCTGGCGGGCGTCGGCTTCGAGACGGTGCCGGGCGGGATCTAGTTCCCGCCCGACCGTTGCAGTGTCAGCCGAGATTACGCGCGAACAGCGCCAGCATCTCGCGCCAGCCGCGCTCGGCGGCTTCCTCGTTGTAGATCGGGAAGTCCGGCTTCATCCAGCCGTGCAGCGCGCCCGGATAGATTTCGGCGCGATAGGTCACGCCCGCCTCGTCGAAGGCGGCCTTCACCTTCTCGTGCATCTCGGGCGGGTAGCTGTGATCGTTGTCGGCACCGGCCACGTAGATCTCGCCGGTGATCTTCGGGGCGAAGAGGTGCGGGCTGTTCGGCTTGTCCGTCGCGAGGTTGCCGCCGTGATAGCTCGCCGCCGCGGCGATGCGATCGGGGTAGGTTCCCGCCGCCGCCAGCGCCATGCCGCCGCCCATGCAGAAGCCGACCGTGCCGACCTTCCCGCCCTTCACGTCATCGCGCGTGTCGAGATAGTCGAGATACTGGCGGGTATCGGCGGCCGCCTGGGTCGGTCCGGTCTTTTCCATCAGCGGGCCGATGATCTTCATGAACTCGCCCTTGGCGAACACCTCGGTCGGCGTCGGGATGTCGTAGGGGATGGAGCGGTAGAAAAGATCGGGCAGCAGCGCGAGATAGCCGTTCTCTGCCAGGCGAGACGCAATGCCGAGCAGCGCGGGGCGCATCCCCAGCGCGTCCATGTAGATGATGACGGCCGGCCAGGGGCCGGTGCCCTCCGGAGTCACCACGTAGGTCGGGCAATCGCCGTCGGCGGTGCGGATCGTAACCTGTTCCTGAGCCATGTTCATCCTCGTTACGCTTACCCCTCGGCCGACCGGTTGGCCGCCGGGGGCGTGATCGTCAAGCCGGCATGCGGCGGCGGAAGCTGTCCGGATCGGCGGCGTCCCACCAGCGACGCAGCGTGTCGTGGGAGGTTCCCGCGATCAGCTCCCCGTCCTCCACGAAAGGATAGATTTCGTTCATCTGCTTCATCTCGGCGACGTTGATCCGCTGGCGCAGGTGGCCCGGCTGGAAGTCGCTGGGCGAATCGAGCCCCGCCGCGACGACGATCTCGTGCAGCGCGTTGATCGTCGATTTGTGGAAGCGCGCCACCCGTTCGGCCTTCTCGGGCACGACGAGGCCGCGCTGGCGGGCGGGGGACTGGGTGGCGACGCCGGTCGGGCAGAGATCGGTGTGGCACTTCATCGACTGCACGCAGCCCAGCGAGAACATGAAACCCCGCGCCGCATTGCACCAGTCCGCCCCCAGCGCCGCGTTCATCGCGATCGCCGCGCCGGACGTGACCTTACCAGACGCGGCGAGCCTGATCTTGCCCTTCAGCCCCGCACCGACCAGCGCGTTGCGCGCGATGATCAGGCCTTCGCGCAGCGGCATCCCGACGCGATCCGACAATTCGGTCGGCGCTGCGCCGGTGCCGCCCTCGGCGCCATCGATCACGATGAAATCGAGCAGGATGCCGGTCGCCAGCATCGCCTTCACCACCGCCATCAGTTCGTGCGGGAAGCCGACGCACAGCTTGATGCCGACCGGCTTGCCGCCGGACAGATCCCGCATCTTTGCGGCGAACTCGAGCAGTTCCTTGGGCGTCGAGAAGGCGCTATGGCCCGGCGGCGACAGGCAATCCTCACCCTCGGTTACGTCGCGGGTCTTCGCGATCTCGGGCGTCACCTTGGGGCCGGGCAACATGCCGCCATGACCGGGCTTGGCGCCCTGGCTCAGCTTGATCTCGGTCATCTTGACTTGATCGTTCTGCGCCTTGTCGCGGAACTTGTCCGCATCGAAGCGCCCATCCTCGGTTCGCGCGCCGAAATAGCCCGATCCGAGCTCCCAGACGATGTCGCCACCATGCTTCAGATGGTAGGGGGACAGCCCGCCCTCTCCGGTATCATGGTAGAAGCCACCGATCTCGGCCCCCTTGTTCAGCGCCTCGATCGCATTGGCGCCGAGCGCACCGAAGCTCATCGCCGATATATTGAGGCGCGATGCCGAATAGGGCTTGGCGCATTGATCGCTGCCCACCACGACGCGCATATCCTTGGGCGCGTGCGGATTGGGTGCGATCGAATGCGCCAGCCACTCATATTCGCCCGAATAGACGTCCAGCTCCGTGCCGAAGGGGTGCGCATCCACATCGCCCTTGGCGCGGGCATAGACCAGTGAGCGCTCGTCGATCGAGAAGGGGCGGCCCTCCAGATTGCTCTCGACGATATAGGCGCGCAGGAAAGGCCGCAGCCATTCGAAGAACCAGCGGATGTGCGCGGAGGCCGGAAAGTTGCGGCGCAGGCTGTGTTCGGACTGGACGAGATCGACCAGTGCCACCGCCAGCAGCGGCAGCGTCACCACCAGCAGCCACAGCAGGTGCGGATGCGAGCGCGCGAACAGCACCAGCACGATCGTCGCGGCGAGACTGCCCCAGAGCACCAGATTGCGCTCGAAGCCTCGGTCGCTGAACAGCGCCGCGCCGATATTCGCCCTTCCCGATCCAGCCTTGTCCGCCACTCGTCGGCCTCCCTGTGTTCCACCGAGCCTAGCGCCCGGCCCGCCCCCGCACCATATGCGGGAACGATCGTTGCGTTACGGAGACGAAATGCGCCAGCCCAGCCTTTATATCCCGCACGGTGGCGGTCCCTGCTTCTTCATGGACGATCCGCGCGGCACCTGGACGGGTATGGAGGCCTTCCTCCGTGATCTGCCGAAGTTGCTACCGGAGCGGCCGAAGGCGATCCTGATCTGTTCGGGCCATTGGGAAACCGAGGGCTTTGCCTTCACGGCCGGCGCCAATCCGGAACTGATCTTCGATTATTACGGATTCCCGCCGCACACCTATGAGCTGACCTATCCCGCGCCCGGCGATCCGGTGCTGGCGGCGAAGGCGGCCGGGTTGCTGTCGGCGGCAGGGATGCCGGCCAGCCTCGATGTGACGCGCGGGATCGACCATGGCGTGTTCGTGCCGCTCAAGGTGGCGTTCCCCGATGCTGATATTCCGGTGGTGGAGATGTCGACCGACCTGCGTATGGACCCCGCCGAGCATATCGGCGCCGGCCGCGCGCTCGCTCCTTTGCGCGACGAGGGCGTGCTGATCGTCGGCGCGGGGATGAGCTTCCACAACATGCGCGGCTATGGGCGGACCTCCTCCACCGAGCCGTCGCGCCAGTTCGACGGCTGGCTGGCCGACGCGGCGACCGCCGATGCGGCTGTTCGATCGGACGCGCTGGCGCGCTGGGCCGATGCACCGTCCGGCCGCTTCGCCCACCCGCGCGAGGAACATCTGCTACCGCTGATGATCGCGGCCGGCGCCAGCGAGGCGGCGGGTGAGCGCATCTACAGCGAACTGGTGATGGAAACCGCGATCTCGGGCTTCCGCTTCGCCTGACACAATGCTGTAAGGGCGGGCATGTCCAGCGTCCGTCCCCTCGCTTCCGTCGCCCTTTCTGCTCTGGCCCTGATCCTCGCCGCGCCGGCTTTCGCCTCGCCGGGCTACGATGCGGTCGATCCGATGATCGGCACCAGCGGTGGCGGCCACACCTATCCGGGCGCGTCGGCCCCGTTCGGGATGGTGCAGCTTTCGCCCGACACCGACACCAGCTGCGTGATCCGCGCCTGCTACGCCCACGCGGCGGGCTATCAATATGACGATCCGACCATCCAGGGCTTCAGTCACACCCATTTCTCGGGCGCAGGGCATAGCGATCTCGGCGATTTCCTCGTCATGCCTGTCTCGGGCGACACCGTGCTGCTGGAACCGGGCGATCCGGCCAAGCCCGGTTCCGGCTACCGCTCGCGCTTCGATCACAAGACCGAGGAGGCGCACCCCGGCTACTACGCCGTCACCCTCTCCGACGCGCATGTCCGCGCCGAGATGGCGGCTGGCACGCGGATCGGCGTGCATCGCTACACCTTCCAGTCGGGCGACGCCGCGCACCTGATTCTCGACCTGCGTACCTCGCTCTACAATTATCCGGGCAAGACGCTGTGGTCGTCGATCCGACTGCGGCCCGACGGTACGATCACCGGCTGCCGCCAGACGCGCGGCTGGGCGCCGGACCGGGTGCTGTGCTTCGCGATGCGCTTCTCCGCGCCGTTGAAGGACCACGCCTTCGTCAGTACCGAGACCGACGTCGCCTACAAGGGCTTCCAGGGGCCGGGGCGGGGCACCGACGACCTCGCCGAGCTGCAGGGCCGCGCGATCGTCGCCCGGTTCGATTTCGGCACGCTGGCCAAGCCGCTGGAGGTGAAGGTCGCCATTTCCTCGGTGGACGAGGCGGGCGCGATCGCCAATCTCGACAGCGAGCCGGGCGATTTCGACGCCGTTCGTGCCAAGACGAAAGCCGCTTGGGAGCAGGCGCTGGGCGCCGTCGATCTCGATGCCCCGACGGCGATGAAGACCAACCTCTACACCGCGCTCTACCACGCGCTGCTGGCGCCTTCGGTGGCGAGCGACGTGGACGGGCGCTACCGGGGCACCGACAATCAGGTGCACGAGGCGAAGGACTTCACCTTCCGCTCGACCTTCTCGCTGTGGGATACGTTCCGCGCCGAGCATCCGCTGCTCACCATCATCCAGCCCGAGAAGACCAACGCCGACTTCATCCGCTCGCTGGTCGAGAGCCAGAAGCAGAGTCCGTTCGGCATCCTCCCCGTCTGGCAATATCAGGGCCGCGAGACGTGGTGCATGATCGGCTACCACGCCGTCCCCGTCATCGCCGACGCTTACCTCAAGGGCATCAAGGGCTTCGATGCGGACGAGGCGCTGAAGGCGATGGTCGCGAGCGCCACCTACGGCCCCTATGGCGGCCTCGTCGATTACATGAAGCTCGGCTACGTCCCGATCGACAAGGAGCCGGAGGCCGCGTCCAAGACGGTCGAGTACGCCTATGACGACTGGACCATCGCGCAGATGGCCAAGGCGATGGGCAAGGCCGACATCGCCGCCACCTTCACCAAGCGTGCGGGCAACTGGCGCAACGGCTTCGACCCCAAGACCGGCTGGGTTCGCGCCCGGCTCTCCAACGGCAAGTTCCGCGAGCCGTTCGATCCCGTCTCGATCAAATACGGCTCCGACTACACGGAGGGCAATGCGTGGCAATATAGCTGGTTCATGCCGCAGGACGAAGGCGGCCTGATCCGCGCGCTCGGCGGCGATGCGAAGACCGTCGCCAAGCTCGACGCGATGTTCGGCTACGACAACAGCAAGCTCGATTACTCAAGCTCCGAGGATATCGCCGGCCTGATCGGCCAGTATATCCACGGCAACGAGCCGAGCCATTCGGTCGCCTATCTCTACAGCTACGCCGGCCAGCCTTGGCGCACGCAGGAGCGGCTGAAGCAGATCGTCGACAGCCAGTACAAGCCGACGCCCGACGGGTTCGAGGGCAATGACGATCTCGGGCAGATGTCGGCATGGCTGATGTTCACCGGCCTCGGCTTCTACCCGGTGACGCCGGGCAGCCTGCAATATGTGATCGGCCGTCCCTTCGTCGATCACGCCACGCTCAATCTACCCAATGGCAAGCGCTTCGCGATCGTGACCGAGGGGCTGGGGGATGCGCACCCCTATGTCGGCAAGGTCACGCTGAACGGGAAGCCGCTGACGAAGGGTTTCATCACCCACGCCGATATCGAGGCGGGCGGCGAGCTGCGCTTCACCATGTCGGCCACGCCCAACAAGACGTGGGCGACGGCGAAGGCGGATCGGCCTTTCTCGATGTCCGGTTACTGAGGGGCGGGCGCTCAGGCCATCGCGACGGTGCGTTCGGCTTGTGCGAGGTGCAGCCGCTCGACCATCCGGCCATCGACCCGGATCGCGCCCTTCGAGGCGTTTTCGGGCAGCGCGAAGGCGGCGATGATCGTGCGCGCCCAGTCGAGCGCGGCGGCGTCCGGCGTGAAGGCGCGGTTGCACGGATCGATCTGGCGCGGGTGGATCAGCGTCTTGCCGTCGAAGCCGAAGGTGACGGCCTGCCGCGCCTGCACCGCGAAACCCTCGTCATCGTCGAGATCGTTGTAGACGCCGTCGAGAACGATCAGCCCGTAAGCGCGCGCCGCCGCCACCGCGAGGCCGAGCGCGCTGACGAAGGGGGTGCGCAGCGTATCGAGATGCGCCCCGGTTTCCTTGGCGAGATCGTTGGTGCCGATCACGAAGCCGGCCAGCCCCGTCTCGGGCGCGGTCGCGGCGATCGCATCGAGCCGGAACAGAGACAGCGCGGTTTCCACCATCGCCCAGAGCGGAATCGCGCGACCACCGAGATGTCCGGCATAGCGCCGCACGTCGTCCGCCGTGCTGACCTTGGGCGCGAGGATCGCGTCCGGGGCGACGGCCGCCGTCGCCGCCAGATCGTCCGCACCCCATTCGGTGTCGAGGCCGTTCACCCGGATCACCAGTTCGCGCGATCCGAAGCCGCCCTCGCGCACCGCTGCGACGGCCTGTTCGCGTGCCACCGCTTTGGCATCAGGGGCCACGGCATCCTCCAGATCGAGGATAACCACATCGCAATCGAGCGTGCGCGCCTTGGCGATCGCCTTGGCGTTGGAGGCCGGCATGTAGAGCGCGCTGCGGCGGGGCTTGTACGGCATGGCGGACCCTTTCGCTGAAGATGGGCATCGCATGTCGCTTGAGCGACGCGGCGGCAAGAGGCAAAATCGGTTTGGGGGCACCCTAGAAAATCACGCCCGGCGCGGCTTGTCGCGATGCGGGCGCCGCCTACCTCCGGTGCCAAACCAAAGGAGCTTCCCCATGGATCTGAAACTCACCGGCAAGACCGCCATCGTCACCGGATCGACCGCCGGCATTGGCCTTGCCATCGCCGAGCGGCTTGCCGCCGAGGGCGTCGAGGTCACGATAACCGGCCGCAGCCAATCCAAGCTCGACGCCGCCGCCGAGCAGATCGCCAAGGTTGGCAAAGTCAACCCGGTCCTCGCCGATCCCGCCACGGCCGAAGGCGCCGCCGCGCTCATCGCCGCCGTTCCGGAGGCCAACATCCTCGTCAACAACCTCGGTATCTACGAAGCCAAGGCCTTCACCGACATCAGCGATGCCGACTGGCACCATCTGTTCGAGGTCAACGTCGTCTCCGGCGCGCGGCTCGCCCGCCACTATTTCCCGAAGATGCTGGCGAAGGATTGGGGGCGGGTGATCTTCATCTCGTCCGAAAGCTCGCTCGTCATTCCCGAGGAGATGATCCACTACGGCACCACCAAGACCGCCCAGCTCGCCATCGCGCGCGGCCTCGCCCAGCAGACCAAGGGTACGGGCGTGACGGTCAACACGGTGATGCCGGGGCCGACGCGTTCGGAAGGCATCGTCGATTTCGTCAAAAGTGTGCTGCCCGAGGCGAAGTCCGACGAGGAAGCCGAAACGTTGTTCTTCGAGAAGATGCGCCCGCTGTCGCTGATCAAGCGTTTCATCGAGGCGGATGAGATCGGTGCGATGGTGACTTTTCTCGCCAGCCCGCTCGCCGCCGTCACAAACGGTGCCGCGATCCGTGCAGAGGGCGGCATCGTGCCCACGATCGCCTGAGGCTGCTCACTCCTTCCCGACAAGCGCTGCCACATGGCCGAGCTTGTCGGGGTTGCGGGTGATGTAGATGCCGACGATGCGGCCGTCGCGGATGTCGAGCGCCGTCGTCTGCAGCAACTGGCCGCGATCAATGCTGACATAACCAGGCAGGCCGTCGATCGTGGCGAGGCGCAGCAATTCGGGGCGATAGGCGTGCTTGCGCGCCAGCCCTGCGAACAGACGGAGCATCTTCGCCAGTCCCCGGATCGGATTGTGGAAGGCGAGCACCTTCCCGCCGCCGTCCGAATACAGCACCACGTCCTCCGCCAGCATCGTGCGCAGGCCGGTGACATCGCCGTCGCGGGCGGCGACGAAGAAGGCGCGGGTGATCCGCTCCGCATCCGCCTGTTCCACCGCGTAGCGCGGCTTCGCCTCCTGCACGTGCCGGCGCGCCCGCGACGCGAGCTGGCGGACCGCCGCCGCATCGCGATCCAGCGTACCGGCGACATCGCCCAGCGGCACGCCGAACACGTCGTGAAGCAGGAACGCGGCGCGCTCCAGGGGTGAAAGCCGCTCCAGCGCCAGCATCAGGGTGAGCGTGATGTCGTCGGCCTGATCCTCGTCCTCGGTCGGGCCGACCAGCGGATCGGGCAGCCATGCCCCCACATAGGTTTCGTGCCGGGCACGGGCGGAGCGCATCTGGTCGAGGCACAGCCGCGTCACGATCCGCGTGAGATAGGCGGCCGGCTGATCGACCGACAGCTCGACGCGCGACCAGCGCAGCCACGCATCCTGCACGACATCCTCGGCCTCGGCGAGCGAGCCGAGCATGCGATAGGCGAGGCGCAGCAGCCGCGGCCGCTGCGCCTCGAACACTTGCGACGTCGCGTCAGGCGACTTCACGGGCACGCTCGACCGGATGATCGGCGCGCATGCCGATCGCCAGCCGGTTCCAGGCGTTGATCGCGCCGATCATCAGGGTCAGCTGCACCTGCTCGGCTTCGCTGAACGCGCCCTTGAGGATGTCGTAATCGGCGTCCGGCGCATGGGTGTCGGCGACGCGGGTCAGCGCCTCGGTCCACGCCAAAGCGGCGCGCTCGCGGGGGCTGTAGAGCGAGGATTCGTGCCACGCATCCAGCATATACAGCCGCATCTCGCTCTCGCCCATCTTGCGCAGGTCGGTCGCGTGCATGTGGATGCAGAAGGCGCAGCCGTTGATCTGCGAGGCGCGCAGCTTGACCAGATGCTGGATCGTCGCCTCGATGCCGCTGTCGGCGAAGCTCTGCTCCAGCGCCATCATCGCCTTGATGCTGGCGGGGGCGAAATTGTAATAGTTGCGGACACGCTGTGTCATGGTCTGTCTCCGAAGCGTGCACCCTGCACGCACACCGACAAGACGAGGCGGCCCGGCCGGGATGTGACATGGCCTGCCAAAAAATTTGCGCGAGACTGTGCGTTGACCGCCAAGCCCCGCCTGTGGCAAGCGGTCCCGCCGGGCGGGTGTAGCTCAATGGTAGAGCAGAAGCTTCCCAAGCTTACGACGAGGGTTCGATTCCCTTCACCCGCTCCAGCGTTACCGAAAGCCTGAGGGGGGCTTCAGCGTGAACGGCCGACCCTCGTCCGCCAGTGCCGCGCGATTCGTTGCGGCGACGATCTTCATCGATGCGATCGGCTTCGGCATCATCATGCCGGTGCTGCCGACTTTGATCATGAAGCTCGATCACGGGACGCTGTCCGAAGCGACGCGGATCGGCGGGTGGCTGTGGCAGACCTATGCCGTCGTGCAATTCGTGTGCGGGCCGCTGATCGGCGGGCTGGGGGATCGGTTCGGGCGGCGAAAGGTGCTGCTCGGCTCGCTCGGCGGCATGGCGCTCGATTATCTGGTACTGGGTTTCTCACCCTCGATCGGCTGGCTGTTCCTCGGCCGCTTCCTCGCCGGCATCTTCGGTGCCTCCTATGCGCCCGCCATGGCCGCGCTCGCCGACATTTCGAGCGCGGAGGATCGCGCCAAGGCGTTCGGCCAGATCAGCGCGGCGTTCGGCATCGGCTTCGTGGTCGGCCCGGCGCTCGGCGGGCTGCTCGGCGGGATCGGTCCGCGATGGCCCTTCTACGCGGCGGCAGCGCTGGCGGCCTTGAACTTCGTCTACGGCCTCACCGTCTTTCCCGAGACGCTGCCGCCCGAACGACGCCGTACGCTGGAGCTGAAGCGGCTCAACCCGCTCGGCGCGCTGAAGGCGATCGGCCACGCCCCGGCGGTGCTGCCGCTCGTCGCGGCCTATTTCTTCTGGCAGCTGGCGGTGATGGTCTATCCGGTGACCTGGGCCTATTACGCGATCGCGAGCTTCGGCTGGTCGAGCGGGGTGATCGGGCTTTCGCTCGCCGTCTCCGGCCTCGGCATGGCGACGGTGCAGATGCTGCTGGTCGGCCGCATCGTGAAGCGCTTCGGCGAGCGGCGCGCGGTGATGATCGGTCTGACCGCGGCCTGTCTGGCCTTCGCCGGCTACGCGCTGACCCGATCGACCGCGATCGTCTTCTGCCTACTGGCGGTGAGCGCCTTCCAGAGCCTCGTCCAGCCCTCATTGATGGCGATGATGTCGAAGCGGGTCGCGGCCGACCAGCAGGGCGAGCTGCAGGGCCTCAACGCCAGCGTCGGCGCGCTGGGCGCGATCCTGGCGCCATTCATGCTGGCGCAGCCGCTCGCCTGGTTCACCGGCCCGCACGCGCCCTTCTACTTTCCGGGCGCGGCCTTCGTCGTCTCGGTGATGACGGGGCTGACGGCGATGGCGATCATCGCCGCCACACCCCGCGCGGAGCCTCAGACGGCGCCAGAACCTGCCTAGTTCAGCAGATTCTCCTTGATCAGGCCGAACACGTCCTTGGCCCTGCCTCCCAGCACCGCCTTCGCGCCGTAGAGCGACATGCCGAACACCTGGCTCGCCTCGATCTTCGGCGGCATGACCAGTTCGTTCTTGTCGACCACGACGTCCAGTAGGGCCGGGCCGGGCGCCGCGAGCCAGTCCCGCACCGCCGCCTCGACATCGTCACCCTGTTCGACGCGGCGGCCCCAGAGGCCCATCGCCTCGGCCACGCGTGCGAAATCGGGGTTGTGGAGATCGGTATAGGTCTCGATCAGGCCTTCCACCTTCTGTTCCAGCTCGACGAAGCCCAGCGAGCTGTTGTCGAACACGCAGACCTTGATCGGCAGTTTCTCCTGCACGGCGGTCAGCAGATCGCCGATCAGCATCGAGATGCCGCCGTCGCCGGACAGCGCGATCACCTGCCGGTCGGGGTAGGCGGCCTTGGCGCCCAGCGCCTGCGGCATGGCGTTGGCCATCGTGCCGTGGGTGAGCGAGATCACCGTTCGATTGGCGCCGGTCGCCGCGACGTGGCGCAGGCACCAGACCATCGGCGAGCCGCCATCCGCCGTATAGATCGCATCGGGGGCGGCGAGGCGCGAGATCGTCTCGGTCAGATATTGCGGATGGATCGCGCCGCCCTTGCCGGTGACGGAGCGCTTCTCCAGCCGCGCCAGCGCTTTCCTGCGATGTTCCAGGCACTCGTCGAGGAAAGCGCGCTCGTCCCGTGCGCGGATGCGGGGCAGTAGCGCGTCGAGCGTCGGCGCGATGTCGCCGACCGCGCCGATGTCGATCGGATGCCGGCGGCCGAGATGGGTGCCATCGGCATCGATCTGGATGATCGTGGCATTGTCGGGATAGAATTGCCGCCACGCGAAATCGCAGCCGAGCAGCAGCAGCGTGTTGCATTCCTTGAGCGCGTGATAGCCGCTCTCGATCCCGAAGATGCCGGTCATGCCGACGTCGAACGGGTTGGCGGGTTCGAGGAAATCCTTGGCGCGCGATGTGTGGGCGACGGGCGCGCCCAGCCGCTCGGCCAGCGCGATCACCGGGTCATGAGCCTTCTGGCAGCCCGAGCCGCCGTAGATGGCGATCTTGCCGCCGCGATTGAGCGCGGTGGCGATGCGGTCCAGCTCGGTGTCCGAGGGGATGGTGACCGGCTGTGCGCGGTGCACGGCGAAGGCCGGTTCGGCGGGGGCCGTCGAGGCCGAGACGTCGGCGGGCACGATCAGCACCGCGACGCCGCGTTTCGCCAAAGCCGCCTGCGCCGCCATCGCCGTCTTGCGGCGGGCCTGCGCCGGCGTGCGGATCTCCTCGCAGAAGACGCTCACCGAGGCATAGACCGCCTTGAAGTCGATCTCCTGCGGGAAATCGAAGCCGAGCTCATCGCGCACGATCTGGCTGGCGATCAGCACCACCGGCGCGCGGTTGCGGTGGCTTTCGGCGAGGCCGTTGATGAAGTGCAGGCTGCCCGGTCCGCACGATCCCGCGCAGGCGGCGAGTTCGTCGGTGAGCATCGCGTCGGCGCCGGCCGCGAAGCCGCCCGCTTCCTCGTGCCGGACATGCACCCAGCGGATCGAACTGTCGCGGATCGCATCGGTGACGTGATTCAGGGTGTCGCCCGGCACGCCGTAGCAGCGCTTGACGCCCGCCTGCTCCAGCGTCTCGACGATGATTTCGGCGACAGTGCGGGACATGAGCAGGCTCCTTGGAAGGTTTCGCAACCGAAACCCTCGGGCTGGCCTGCCGTTCCGCCTCAGCGGCGCGCGTGTTCGATATAGAGGTCTCGCAGGCGCGTGGTGACCGGGCCGGGCGTGCCGGTGCCGACCGGGTGGCCGTCGATCGAGACGATAGGCAGGATCAGCGATCCGGCGGCGCTGTTGAACGCCTCCTTCGCGGCCAGCGCTTCCTCGACCGAGAAGGGACGGAAATCGATCGTCAGCCCCATTTCGGCGATCAGATCGGCGAGCGCGTCGCCGGTGCAGCCGGGCAGGGTGATGTGCGACTTGGAGCGGGTGACGAGCGTGCCGTCCTGCGTGACGATCCAGGCGGTGGAGGACGCCCCCTCCGTCACCAGACCGTCCTCGGTGACCAGCCACGCATCGGCGGCCCCCTTGCGCTGCGCCTCCTGCTTGGCGAGCACCTGCGCGAGCAGCATCACGCTCTTGATGTCGCGGCGGCCCCAGCGGATGTCCGGCACGGTGGCGACGGCGATACCGGTGCGGGCCACGGGGCTGTCGACCAGCGCCTTGGCCTGCGTGAACATCACCAGTGTGGGCGCGAGATCGGGGGAGGGGAGGAAGTCGCGATCCTCCATGCCCCGTGTCGCCTGCAGATAGACGACGCCTTCGGTCAGGTCGTTGCGCGCGATCAGTTCCTGCTCGATCGCCTCGATCCGATCGGGCGTCTCGGCCAGCCTCATCCCGATCTCGCGGGCGGAGCGTTCGAGCCGGGCCATGTGGCGCGGCGTGTCGATCAGCTTCCCGTCCAGCACAGCCGTCACCTCGTAGATGCCGTCCGCGAAGAGAAATCCGCGATCGAGGATCGAGACCTTCGCCTCGTCGAGCGGAACGAAGCTGCCGTTGACATATGCGATGCGTGCCATGCCGCCGCCTATGCCGAAGCGGCGACGGCTTGGCGAGAGGCTAGACGCTCGGCACTTCCTCGACCTCGGCCTCATGGGTGACGCCCATCTCGCCCGTCTCCTCGACTTGCCGGTAGAGTTCCGCCTGTCGCGCGCGCATCTTGCGGCCGAGTTCGTCGAGATCGACCTTGCCGTCCCTGGCCGCCTGCTTGGCGGTCTCGAACAGTTCCTCATCCTCCTCGTCGATATGGTGGACGGTCTCCTCGCCGAGCACGTGGACCTTGGACTTGAACAGTTCCTCGGTGCCGTCGAGCTGTTCGATTTCCGCGCACAGCACCTTGCCCGAACCGTGTTCGACGATGCCCTCGTCCACCTCGCCCTTTTCCTCCTCGCCGAGATCCTTGACGGCCGGATAGAGCAGTTCCTCCTCGATCGTCATGTGGATGGCGAGACGCAGTGTCAGCTCGCGGGCGATCTTCACGAGCGCTTCGCCTTCCGCGTCTTCGGCCTTGTCGAACAGTTCGCGGAACTTGTGATGCTCGTCCTTCAGAAGCGCGATCGCCTGCGGATCGTCCTTGAGGATGCGGTGATCGCCCTGCTCATTGCGCGGCGTGTATTTTGACATGATCGGTCTCCCTCGGTCGCGGGATTCAACGGGAAGCCTCGCTCCCCGTTCCGATCGTTACGGCTCAGTGGCCGATGAAGCCGCGCGGCTGGTCCTCGGGGCGGGCGTCGTTCGTGCCGCCGCCGGCCGCTCCGCCGATCTGCGCCTGCATCGCCTTCACGTCGCTCTCGTCCGCGCCGCCATCGGTCCAGGCGAGCGTGATCGACATGCGGCGGTTGCGCGGGTCGTAGGCATCGGTCGCGCCCAGATAGGGTTCGCGATCGGCCACGCCCTCGATGCGCAGGAAGCGATCATTGGCGACGCCGCCACCGGCCAGCGCCTTGCGCGTCGCCTCGGCGCGCGCGGAGGAGAGCGTCCAGTTGTTCACCGTGCGCCCGGCCGCATAGGGCAGGCCGTCGGTATGGCCGCGCACGATCACGCCGTTGGGCACGGTCGCGATGGTCTGCGAGACCTCTTGGATCAGATTCTGAGCGCGCGACACGAGCTGATCCGATCCGAGCGCGAACATCGAGAAGTCGGCGCCGTCGACGATGTCGATGCGCAGGCCCTCTGGCGTCTCGGAGAAACGGACATGCTGGTCGAGGCCGTTGGTCGCCTTGTTGGCCTTCATCTGCTGCTGGAGCTTCTGCTTCAGCATGTTGAAGCGTACCCGGTCGCGTGTGCGGATCGCGGCCGCGCCTTCCTTCTGGCCGCCCGATGCGTCCTTGGGGATCGTGATCGACTTGGAGCCGGTCTGCGAGGCGCGGTGCGCGTAATTGTCCTTCGAGATGATCGAATCGCCGCCGAACGGCCCGTTCGAGCCGGCCGACTTCTCCCGCATCTCGACGAGCGTGGGCGAGAAATAGTCGGCGATGCCCTTGCGCTGCTTCTCGGTGGTGGCGCCGAGAATCCACAGCAGCAGGAAGAAGGCCATCATCGCCGTCACGAAGTCGGCATAGGCGACCTTCCACGCGCCGCCGTGATGGCCGCCATGGCCTTCGCCAGTGATCTTCTTGACGATAACGATCTTGGGCGGCTCGACCGGTTCGTTCCGGCCGCGCTTGGCGGCGCTGGCCATGGCTTAGCGGCCCCTCATGCCGTCGAACACGTCGGCGAAGGCCGGCTGGTTCGCGTGGCTGATGGAGGAACGCGCCGCCTCGATCACCAGCGGCAGCGGATGGCCGTGGAGCGAGGCGATGATGATCTGCTTGACCACATGATAGATGGCGGCGTCGCTCTCGATCACCTGGCGGCAGCGGTTGCCGAACGGCGCGACGATGCCGTAGGCGAGCAGCACGCCCATGAAGGTGCCGACCAGCGCCGAGCCGATCATCGCGCCGAGGATGGCCGGCGGCTTGTCGATCGAGCCCATCGTCTTCACCACGCCGAGCACGGCCGCGACGATGCCGAGCGCGGGGAGCGCGTCGGCTAGCGACTGCAGCATGTCGGCGGGGCGGATGTCATCGTGGTGGTGGGTCTTGAGGCTGTTGTCCATCACCTCCTCGACCGCGTGCGGATCGAGCGTGCCCGACGACACCACGACCAGGCGCAGCGTGTCGCAGATCAGGTGGACCAGCGTCGAATCCTTGAGCAGCTTGGGATAGTTGACGAACACCGTCGAGGACTTGGGATCCTCGATATGCGGTTCGACCGCCACCGGGCCGTCGGTGCGCAGCATCTTCATCAGCGACGAGGTGAGGAAGATGGTGTCGAGGAAATCCTGCTTCTTGTATTTCGGCCCCTTGAAGATCTTGCCGAGGCCGCCGCCGAACTGCTTTAGCTCCTTCATCGAATTGCCCGCGACGATCGCGCCGACGGCGGCGCCGCCGATGATGATCATCTCGTGCGGGATCGATTCGAGCACGGGGTGCAGGTCGCCGCCGGTGAAGGCGAAACCGCCGAACACCA
Source organism: Sphingomonas oryzagri (assembly GCF_029906645.1). Classification (NCBI taxonomy): domain Bacteria; kingdom Pseudomonadati; phylum Pseudomonadota; class Alphaproteobacteria; order Sphingomonadales; family Sphingomonadaceae; genus Sphingomonas; species Sphingomonas oryzagri. The sequence goes on along the minus strand of NZ_JARYGZ010000001.1, from coordinate 2,685,848 downwards.
TGACGAGAAGGACCACGAGGCCGATCGCTGCGAACATTTCCTGCTGAACCCCTGTTGAGACGCCTGGGCGGTAGCCTTCGTCCTACTCCGCAAGGTGCAAACGAAAGGTGAAGTTAGCGGCGTCGTAACCGTGATTTTTCACATGGCGGATGGTCTAATTGTGTCGAAATCCTCCCCTGCCAGGGGCAGGTGGCACGCGTAGCGTGACGGAGGGGAGGACGGCGGAACTGTAGAGGCAGCATCGCTAGCTGCTCCTCCGACGCCCTACGGACGCCACCTCCCCCTGGCGGGGGAGAATGAAGATCAGCTCAGCTTGTCGAACAGCGATGTCTTGCTGATCTGCGCCAGCATCGATTGCGCGGCGTTGAGGATCGTCATCTTCTGCTGCATCTGGGTATAGGCTTCGGTGACGTCCGTATCTTCCAGCGCCGAGCGCGACGTGGTGAGGTTGGTCGCGCTGTTGGCGAGGTCGTCGGTCGCATTGTTGAGCCGCGTCTCGCGCACGCCGAGATCGGACTGGGCGCTGGAAATGTGGGTGGAGGCGTCGTCGAGCGCGTCCATCGCGCTGTTGACCGCGGTCTGGTCCAGCGTGCCGCTGCTGTCGCCCTGCAAGGACGAGATCGCGTTGCTCAGGATGGTGTCGAGGCTCTGGGTGCCGCCGTTGCTGAGCGAAACCGATCCGAACACGTCGTCATAGCTTTCGCCCGCCGCGATGGTGACGCCGTCGCCGATCGGGATCTGGGTGGGCGAACCCTTGGCGTAGAGCGGGTTGCCCGATGCGTCGGTGGCCTGCGATGCCGTCTGCAGGCTCTGCTGGATGCCCTGCAGCTCGGTGATCGCGGCGGTGCGGTCGTCCGCCGACATCGTGCCGTTCGACGCGCTCAGCATCAGTTCCTTGGCGCGCTGCACCGAGGTCTGGATGCTCGACAGGCTCGTATCGACCAGCGAGGTGGTCGCCTTCGCGTTGGTGACGTTGCTCGTATAGACGGCGTTGGCCGACTGCTGGCGGCCGATCTGCGCGATCTGAGCCGCCGCCGCCGGATCGTCCGAGGCGACGTGCACCTTCACCTGCGACGAGATGTCGTAGTTGAGGTCCGAGATCTGGTTCTCCAGCGCCTGCTGGTTCTGGATCTGCGACGTGAGCGAGTAGCTGGTGTTGAGCATCGGTCCCTAGCCTCAGAACAGGTCGAGGATGGATTGCATGGTGGTCTGCGCGGTCTGGATGACCTTGGCCGCGCCGCTATAGGCCTGCTGGTAACGGATCAGCTCGGCCGCCTCGGTGTTGAGGTCGACGCCGCTGGTCGCGTTGCGCGCGTCCATCGTCGACGATGCGACGGAGGTCGCCGCCGTGTCGGCCGACTTGGCGGACGCGACCGCCTGGCCCTGCACCGTCACCATGCTGCTCCATGTCTGCTCGAGGCCGGTCGACCCCTGCAGGCTGGAGAGGGTGAGCAGATTGCCGTTCGACGCGCTCGACGACGCGGACGCGATGGTACTGGTATCGCTGGTGGTGATCTTGATCGTCGCGGCGGTGGTGCCGGAGAGCAGCGCGCCGCCGGTCGCGCCGGACGACGTCTGGCCCTGCGCCTGCCAGGCGTTGACGGCGGCGGTGAAGTCCGACGCCATCTTGTCGAGCTGGGTGCGGCGATCGGCGACGGTGGACGCGCTCTGGACCAGTCCGCCGAGCTTGCCGCCGGGGTTGGTGACCGACGTCGAGGCGCCGTTCTGGATCGCCTGCAACGCCAGCGCGCCGTTGGCGCCCGAGGTGACGGCGAAGCGCGTGCCGGCGGTGCCGACCGAGGCGGTGAGCTGCTGGCTGGTATTGGCCAGCGTCACCGTCGCGGCGCCCTTGTCGTCCAGCGAGACGTTGATGCCGATATTGCTCGACAGGCTGTCGAGCAGGCTGTCGCGCTGGTCGGCGAGATCGGCGGCCTGCGACGAGCCGGTCTGCGATGACTTCAGCTGCAGGTTGATCTTGTCGATCTGGTCGAGCGTCGAGTTGATGCTCTGGACGGTCGTCGTCGCATCGGTCGCTATCCCGCTCGACACGCTGGCGAGCGAGCTGGCGGTGGTGTTGAACGCGGTCGCTGTCTGGCTGAGCGTCGACAGGAAGCTCTGCTGGTTGGCGGTGCTGTTGGGATCGCCGGCCAGCGCCGTGCCGGCCGAGAAGAAGGCCGTCGCGCTCTGGCCGACGCCGTTGGCGGTATCGTTCAGCGAGGTCTCGGCGTTGGACAGCCAGGTGTAGATGGCGTCGGCGCTACCGGCCTCACCCGCCGCCGATCGCGACGCCTGCGCCTGATAGTCGTTCCAGGCGCGGTTCACCGACGCCGTCGAGACGCCGTTGAACTGCGTCGTGTCGGTGGAGGTCAACCCGCCATTGGCGGCGTAATTCTCGGTCAGCGTGACGGTGCGGCGCGTATAGCCGGGCGTATCCGCGTTCGACACGTTCTGGCCGATCGCGGACAAGGCGGTCTGGTACGAGCGGACGCCCGATGCGCCGATGCCGAGAAGGTCGCTCATGACGGGGCTCCGGTGGCCACCTTCGCGGTGGCGAGGCTGGTGACGTCGGGCTTGGCGGTGGCGGCGGCGGCAGCCGTCGTCGTCGCGCCGGCCTGCTTGGCGACGGTGGCGCCGAGCTGCTTCTCCAGCAGGTCGGCGAGGTGCAGCACGCCCTTCTGCGACATGGCATCGGCGGTCTTGCTGTCCGCCATGTCCTGAAACTGCTGGGTCGCCTCGCTGTCGAACATGCCGTCGCCGAGGCTGGCCTGGCGCATCGTGCCGATCATCTGGCGCAGGAAGACCGCTTCGAACTGCTGCGCAGCCGTCTTCAGCTTGGCCTTGTCCGCGTCGGCCTTGGAAGGCTGCGTGGCGCTGGCGAGGGTTGGGATTGCCTGGATCATAGGATGATCAAGTCCGCTTTCATGGCGCCGGCTTGCTTCAGCGCTTCGAGGATGGCGACGAGGTCGGCGGGGGACGCACCGATGGCGTTCACAGCCTTCACGATGTCCGACAGGCTGGAGCCGCCGGTGAGGAACATCGGAGAATTCTTCTCCTCCACCCCGATCGCGCTGTTCGGCACGACCGCGGTCTGCCCCTGCGAGAAGGGGGCTGGCTGAGAGACCTGCGGCTTTTCGTCGACCTTCACCGTGAGCTTTCCGTGGCTGACGGCGGCCGGCGCGATGCGGACCGCACCGTTGATAACGACCGTTCCGGTCCGGGCATTAACGACCACGCGCGCGGCGGCGTCGGCCGGATCGACATCGAGGTCCTCCAGCCGGGCCATCAGCGCGGTGCGGCTCTCGGCACCGGGAGGCGCCTGGATGGCGACGGTGGTCGCGTCGATCGCCTCGGCGTGGCCGGGGCCCATCACCCGATTGATCGCGGCGGCGACGCGCTGGACGGTGGTCAGATCCGCCTCGCCGAGGTTGAAGTTGATCGTCGGCGATGTGGCGAAGCCGGCGTCGACCGATTTTTCGACCGTGGCCCCGTTCGGGATGCGGCCCGCCGTCGGCACGTTGACGACGACGTTCGATCCGTCCGCCGCCGACACGCCGAGGCCGCCGACCGCGAGGTTGCCCTGCGCCATCGCATAGACCTGGCCGTCGGCACCGTACATCGGCGCCATGATCAGCGTGCCGCCGCGCAGACTCTTGGCCTTGCCCAGCGCCGAGACCGTGATGTCGAGCACCTGGCCGGGCTTGGCGAAGGCGGGCAGATCGGCGGTGATCATCACGGCCGCCGCATTCTTGTTCGCCGGAACGATGCCCGGCGGGATCTGCAGACCGAAGCGCGACGCGACGCCCTTCATCGCATAGGTGGTGTATTCGAGGCTGTCGTCGCCCGTGCCCGAGAGGCCGACGACGATGCCGTAGCCGGTCAGCTGGTTGGTGCGCAGACCCTGCCACTGGCCGAGATCCTTGATCCGGTCGGCGTGCGCGGGGGCGGCGGCAAGCCCGAAGGCAGCCAGGGCGAGGAGGAGAAGGCGCTTCACGTCTCAGGTCCTCAGAAGGGGCTGACGCGCGAGAAGAAGCGACCGAGCCAGCCCTGTGTGCTGGCACGCGCGATCTCGCCCTTGCCGGTGTAGTTGATCTGCGCGTTCGCCACGCGGGTGGAGAGCACGGTGTTGGTCGAGTCGATGTCCGCCGCGCGGATCAGGCCGGCGATCTGGATCACCTCGTCGCCGCGGTTCAGCGTCAGGTGCTTCTCGCCGCGGATCAGATAGACGTTGTTGGGCAGCACCTGCGCGATGGTGACCGTGATGTTGCCGGTCAGCGCGTTGGACTGGGCGGCGTCGCCCTTGCCCTTGAACGTGCCCGATCCGCCCATCGACGCGTCGGTCGACGAGAAGAAGGACAGCGGGCCGGTGGTCGGCGGGGTGAGGCCGATATTGCTCGTGCGCGTAGTGTCGGCCGAATTGCTCTTCTGCGCCTGCGTCGCCTCGACCAGCTGGATCGTGACGAGATCGCCGACCATCGCGGCGCGCGCGCCGGAGGTCAGCGCCGCATAGCCATAGGAAGCGTGGAAGATCGCGCCGTCCGCCGGCGGGGCGACGGGAGCGGCAGGCATGGTCGCCGTGAAATCGGTGACCTGATTGTCCTGCTTCTTCTTGCGCGCATCGGCGGGCGTCGCGACGGCGAGCGTCGCGGCGAGACCGAGCAGGCTGGCGGAAAGGGCGAAGGTGCGGATCATCGTGTGGATCTTCCGTCCGATCACATGTTCTGGTTGGCGAACTGGAGCATCTCGTCCGTTGCCTTGATCATCTTCGAGTTGACCTCGTAGGCGCGCTGGGTCTCGATCATGTCGACCAGCTCTTCCACGACGTTAACGTTGGAGGCTTCCAGCGCGCCCTGCTCGATCGTGCCGCGGCCATCGGTGCCGGCATCGCCCTGCTGCGGATCACCGGATGCGTCGGTCTGGATCAGCATGTTGTTGCCGACCGACTGCAGGCCCGTCGGGTTGACGAAGCTGGCCAGCTGGATCTTGCCAAGCTGGGTGGAGGCGGTGGAACCGGCGGTGGTCGCGGAGACCGTGCCGTCGGCGCCGATCGTGATGTTGGTGGCGCCGTCGGGGATCTGGATGTTGGGAACCAGCGGGCGGCCGTCCTGCGTCACGATCTGCCCCTCGGCCGAAACCGAGAAGTTGCCGTCGCGGGTATAGGCGGTGGTGCCGTCCGGCTGCTGGATCTGGAAGAAGCCCGCCCCCTGGATAGCGACGTCGAGCGCGTTGCCGGTCTGGTTGATCGAACCCTGCACGTCCGAGCGCGAGGTGCCGGCGAGCTTCACGCCGCCGCCGAGCGCGGTGCCCTGCGTATATTTGTCGTCGCCCGCCGAGGTGGCGCCCGGCGCGGTGATATACTGGTAGGCCAGCGTCTCGAAGTTAGCGCGGTCGCGCTTGAAACCCGTGGTGTTCACGTTCGCGATGTTGTTCGCGATGACCTGCATCCGCTCCTGCTGAGCGTCGAGGCCGGTGCGGGCGACATGGAGGGCGGCGGTGGTCATCGGATCGGATCCCTGTGTGAAGCGGTATCGGGTCTATCGAAGCAACAAACGTGCCAGTTTTGAACCCTTGAAGGGTTACTGGCCGTTCATGTCCATCAGCTGCGCGGTGGAGGTGTCCATCTCCTTGGCGCCGGCCAGCATCTTCACCTGGGTTTCCCAGGCGCGGCTGGCATCGATCATGTCGGTCAGCGTCCTGGTGACCGAGACGTTCGATCCCTCCAGCGTGCCCGAGGTGATGCGGGCATTGGGATCGGAGGGCAGCGCGCCGCCATTGGCGACGTGGAACAGGCCGTCGTCACCCTTCTCGACCTGCGATCCCTTGGCGGAGACGAGCTTCAGATGGCCCATCTGCTGCGGCTGGTTGGGATCGCCGCCCTGCGGCACGATCCAGACCACGCCGGTCTTGTCGATGCGCACGCTGTCCGCGGGCGGCAGCGTGATCGGGCCACTGTCGCCCATCACCGGCAGACCGTCGCCGGTGGTGAGCAGGCCGCTGTCCGCCACCTGGAGGTCGCCGCGGCGGGTATAGGCCTCGGTACCGTCGGTGGCCTGGACGCCGAGCAGCGCGTCGCCGTCCATCGCGATGTCGAGATCGCGGCCGGTGGCGACGTTGGCGCCGGCGTCCATGTCGGAGGAGTCCTTGCTGTCGGCGGCCTGTGCGCGGGCGGAGATGCCTCCGTTGGATGGGAGGTACACCGCCTGCGCATTGGTCATGTCGCCGCGGAAGCCGGTCGTGTTGACGTTGGCGAGGTTGTTCGCCGTGATCGCCTGCTTCTGCATCAGCGCCCGCATCGCGGACAGCGAGGTGTAGATCAGCTGGTCCATCGTCCGACTTCCTTCAGCGCGCCGCTATCAGTTGATGACCTGGATGATCGAATCGACCATCTGCTTGTCGGTATCGATCGCCTTGGCGTTCGCCTGGAAGTTGCGCTGCGCCGAGATCAGGTTGACGAGCTGCGCGGAGAGATCGACGTTCGACATCTCCAGCTCGCCCTGCGCGATCGTGCTGTTGCCGCCGGCCGCGCCGATCTGCGCCGCGCCGCTCGTTCCGGTCGCCTGCCAGTTGGTGCTGCCCATCTGCTTCAGCCCGTCCGGATTGGTGAAGTTGGCGAGCGCGACCGCGCCCAGCTTCTGCGACGAACCGTCCGAATAGGTGGCGGTGACGACACCATCGGCGCCGACGGTGAGGTCGGAAAGCTGGCCGATCGTGTTGCCGTTCTGGCTGCCCGTGACGGTCTGCAGGGCGAAGCTGCCCTCCTGCGTGGCGGTGCCGTAGTTGAAGCTGACGGCCATCGGGGCGGACGCGCCGGTCGGCGTGACCGCACCGTAGGTGACCGCGCCGGTCGGCGAGGTCAGCGTGCCGCTGGCGTCGAAGGTCAGCGTCGGCGGGGTGGTGCTGCCCGACGGGAAGACTTCCTGATCGCCGATATAGGTGTGCGCCACCCACTGCGACGTTCCGGAAACCGTGCCGTCGTCGTTGGTCGTGGTCGCCTGGGTGTGGACGTAATAGACCGTCGCCGGGATGGCGTTGCCGGCCGAGTCATAGACCGTGGTCGAGCTGGTGCCGTTATAGGTGCTCGCATCGTTCTTGTTGAAGCTCGCATCGCTCAGCGTGGCGGAGTCGCTCGGGAAGGTCATCGAGAGGTCGACCTCGGTGGTCGCCTTCGCGGTGCCGTTGGTCGGCGGAACGTGCAGCGTCTTCATCGCAGCGGCGCCCGTCGCGGTGATGTTGCCGAGCTGGTCGACCGGCAGCACCTGCAGCGCATTGCCGTTCGAATCGACCACGTTGTCGGTCGTCGCGTCGAGATTGAAGCTGCCGGTGCGGGTGAAGTTGACCTGCCCGCCGGTACCCTGCGCCTGCGTCACGAAGAAGCCCTGGCCCGAGATCATCAGGTCGAGGCTCTGGCCGGTGGTCTGCTCGGAACCCTGGGTGAAGGACTGGGTGATGCTCTTGGTGCGCGTGCCCTGGCCGATCACCGAGTCACCCGCCTGGAACAGCGAGGAGGAGATCACGTCCGAGAATTGCGCGCTCGACGACTTGAAGCCGTTGGTGCCCACGTTGGCGATGTTGTTCGAGGTGACGTTGAGGTCGGTCTGGGCGGCGTTGAGGCCGGAGAGCGAGGTGTAGAAGCTGGTCATGGGTCAGGGCTCCTGCGGAAAAGGGGATCAGGACAGGCTGAGGACGTCGGTGGGCGCGACCGTGCCCAGCGTGGTGGTGAGCTGTGCAGAGCTGCCGCCGGCCGGCGAGTTGACGCCGGTGATCGTGGCCCAGGTCGATACGGTCGGGTTGATCGTGCCCGAGGTGCCGCTCGCCGAAACCTTCACGGTTAGCGGGCCGCTCGCCTGCGTGCCGTCGGACAGCTTGCCGTCCCACGCGAAATCGACCGTGCCGGCCGCCTGGTTGGTGAGCGTCTGGGTGTAGACCGTCTTGCCGGTGCTATCGACGAGGCTGACGTTCATGTTGCTGGCGGCCGACGGCAGCGTGATCTCGCCGGCGTAACCGCCGTTGGTGAGCGGCTGCGCGGTGGAGGAGGAGAGCAGGGCGGCCTTGCCGATCCAGCTGGCGGCGTCGCCGATGCGGTTGCCTTCCATCTCGGAGGCGAGCGACTGCAGCGAGGTGTTCATCTCGGTGATGCCCTGCACCTCCGACATCTGGCTCATCTGCTGCACCATGGTGTTGGAATCCATCGGCGCGGTCGGATCCTGCATCGTCATCTGCGCGGTGAGCAGCTTGAGGAAGCCGGCCTGGTCGATCGTGTCGCTGCCCGTCGTCGCCGTGCTGGACGAAGAAGAGGACGAGGACGTGCCGTACAGGCTGCTGAGGTAGGAGTTCGAGGTGTCGGTGGTGGTGGTCATTTTTCGATCCTCAGAGTGTCGAGGGTGAGCTGCTTGGCGGTCTGCATGACCTGGACGTTGTTCTGGTACTGGCGCTGGGTCTCGATCATATCGACCAGCTCGGCGGCGCTATCGACGCCCGCGTCCCAGACGTTGCCGTCCTTGTCGGCCAGCGGGTTGTCGGGGTCGTGGCGCTTGGTCGGCTGGGTGTTGGACTGGACGACCTGCGTCACTTTCACGGTCGAGACGCCCGGAGCGTCCGAAACCTGCTGGAAAACCGGTTTCAGCGCGCGATAGGCGGTCGCTTCGGAACCGGAGACGGTGCCGGCGTTGGCCATGTTGGAGGCGACGGTGTTCAGCCGCACGATCTGCGCCGACATCGCGCGTCCGGCGATGTCGAACACCGACATGGGGGTGCTCATCACTGATCTCCCTTGAGTGCCTGCATCACCGTGTCGACACGGCCCTGCAGAAACTGGAGCGTGGTCTTGTACTGGACCGCATTCTCCGCGAACTGGGTCTGCTCGACCGGCAGCTCGACGGTGTTGCCGTTCAGTGAGCTTTCGACCGGCACGCGATAGCCGACATTGCTTTCCACTGCGTCGTCGACGGAGCCGGCCTGCTGGCTGGTGGCGGCGTCGAGCGCCTTGTTGAAGTCGATATCGCGGGCCTTGAAGCCCGGCGTCGCCGCATTGGCGATGTTGGAGGCCAGCATCGACATGCGCTGCGAACGGATCTGCAGCGCCGTGCCGTGAATGCCGAAGAGAGCGTCGTCGCTACCCATAAAAATCGTCCGTCTGGCCTCTAAAGTTTTGCCCGCCGCTGCCGTCCTTGGTTTCGAAGGGGTCGGCCCCGGTGGGTGCGCAGCCGTTCTAGCAACGAGCGTGCCAACTCGCGGCCGAGAGGCGAAAGGTCAGGGTTTCGGGGAACAACGGCGATGGGCGGCAAGCCCTTGCCGGTGGGCGGCAATTTTTTGCCGGTCGCTTTGCCGGCCGGCCTGTAGCGGGGGTTTTTTGGTCGTGGACGGCGCGATTTTTCTCGATCCGGTGGCGATCGCGCTGGTCTTCGGCGGATCGGCGGTGGTGGCCGCCGTCCGCTCGACCGGCTCGGATCTCGGTCGCGCGCTGGCCTCGCTGGCGCCGCTGGTGCGCACCCGTGCCGATGCCGAGGCGCAGGCCGCTCGCGTCGCTGTCAACCGTATCGCCGAACGGACCGCACGATCGGGTATCGGTGCCGCCGAGCGCGCGCCGGTGGTCGAACGCTTCCTGTCGCGCGCGGCCGCACGGCTTGCCGATGCGCCCGATCCTCAGCAATTCATGGCGTGGGGCGAGGCCGATCTGTCGGCGCGCGCCGAGCGCCACGCCGCCGTCCACGCGGTCTGGCGCTCGGCCGCCGACGCCGCGCCCGCGATGGGCATGATCGGCACCGTCATGGGCCTGATCCGCATGTTCTCCGCGATGGACGATCCCGCCAAGATCGGGCCGGGCATGGCGCTCGCTTTGCTTACCACGCTCTATGGCGTGATCGTCGCCAATTGCATCGCAGGCCCGATCGCGGCTCGGCTGGAGCGCCTGTCGCGCGCCGAATTGCTGTGGCAGCGCGAGGCGCTGGAACGCCTCGTCGTGATCGCCCGCGAGGAGCAGGGCGGCCCGCTCGAAACCCGCGTCGCGCGGATCGAGGCGCGGCTGCGCGCCGCCTGATGCGGCTGCCGGCGCTCACCACAGGCTCCGCCGGAGGCTCGCGCTGGGCGATGAGCTTCGCGGACCTGTGCCTGGTGCTGCTCGGCTTCCTGCTGTTGCTCCAGGCGCATCGAGGCGATCCGGCCGCGCTCAATGCCGGCATCCGGGCGGCGTTCGGCTCATCGGCTCCGAAAACCTTCGACGAGACCGCGACCAGCCTGTTCGAGCCGGGTGAGGCGATCCTGCTGCCGAATGCCCGCGCGCACTTCCGCGCGATCGGCCACGATGCGGCGGGGCAGGGCGGCATCGTCCATGTCGAGAGCATCGGCACCGACGCCGCCGCACGCCGCTTCGATGCGTGGGAACTGGCGGCGGCGCGGGCCGCCGCGATCGCGCGCGCCGTCTCGGAAGGCGGGCTGGACGCGAAGCAGGTCGATCTCGCGATCGACGGCACCGGGCCTGCCAGCAGGCAGGCCGGGCAGCACGTGCGGGTCACGATTACGACCAAAGGCGGCTGAACTTTAATTTTAGAGTGAATAGGCGTTAACCAAATCTTTGGCACATCCGTTGCTTATGAGCGCCCATGACGGGAGCATCGCTCATGACACGCACGGGGTTCGCCCTGATCCTGCTGATGGCGGGGACGCCGGCAATGGCGTCCACCGACGCGGCGGGGTTCGAAGATCTTGCCAAGCTGGAAGGCCGCGTCGTCGGCGCTCTGGACGCGGACATCGGCACGCCCGGCGGGCCGGTGACGCATATCGATCGCCGGCTGAAGCTGCAGCCGTGCCCCCAGCCCGTGACCATCGATCCGCCCGCGCTCGGCGCCGTCGCGCTGCGCTGCGAATCGCTCGGCTGGCGCATCCGCGTGCCGCTGATGAAGTCGCCCAGCCAGATGGCGGTCGCCAACCAGACGGCCGTCGGTAACGCTTCGCCCGCCACCTATCAGCCCGCCCAGCCGATGACGCCGCCGCTGATCAAGCGTGGCGATCCCATCGAGCTGATCGCCGGCGACGGCAGCTTCTCGGTCTCGACCGCCGCGATCGCGCAGGAAGACGGGCGCCTCGGCGGCCGCATCCGCGTGAAGCCCGAGAGCAAGGGCCAGATCGTCATCGGGCAGGTCGAGGATTCCGGCCGCGTCCGCGTGTCGTCGTTCTGAGGGGCTGCTGAGATGATCAACTCCATCACCGGCGCCGGCAGCACGATCTCGGGGATCGGCACCAGCTCGGCCCAGCGGGGCGAAGGCGCGCACAAGCTCGCCCGGACCGGCACCACCGAAGAGCGCGCCTCGATCTCCAACACCGTCGCGCAGATGGCGGCCGAGGGCGCGCCGATCGAGACCGATCGCGTTTCCGCGCTCAAGGCCGCGATCAAGGCCGGCACCTACAAGGCCGATCCGCAGGCGATCGCCACCGCGATGATCCGTTCTGATCTGGGAGCTTCCTCGTGAGCACTGCCGCCCTCGAAGCCCTGATCGCCGAGCAGAAGGCGCTGATCGCAGCGCTCGACGGCGACGACGTGGAGGGTATCGCCCGCTCCACCGCCGCCGTCGAGGATGCGCTGCTGCGCATCAACGCGCTCAAGCCGCGCTTCGTCGGCAACGACACGAAGGCGCTCGCCCAAGAAGCGATGGCGCTGACCGAGGCCGCGCGCGTCCGCGTCAACGTCCTCGCCGACATGACCTCGCGCCGCCTCGGCCGCCTCGCGGCGGCGACCGGCAAGGGCAAGGCGACCCAGACCTACGGCCGCACCGGCCGGATGGCCTACTGAGGACAAGCCCGTGACGCTGACGATCATCCGGGGCAATGGCGAGACGGGAGCGGCGCTGAACGGCGTGTCCGCGACCGGTGGCCGCGTGCAGAACGCGATCGCCGCCGCCTCGGCCTCGACCGGCGTCGACTTCCACTATCTCTATCATCAGGCGCGCGTCGAAAGCGGGCTGAACCCGAACGCCAAGGCCTCCACCTCGAGCGCGTCCGGCCTCTACCAGTTCACCGAGCAGACCTGGCTCGCCACCATGAAGCAGCATGGCGCCGAGCATGGCCTGAACTGGGCGGCGAACGCGATCACGCGCGGCTCGAACGGCCATTATTTCGTCTCCGATGCCGCCACCCGGCAGGAGATCATGGCGCTGCGCCAGTCGCCCGAGACATCGGCGGCGATGGCGGGCGAATATGCCTCCGACAATCAGGATTACCTGCAGGCGAAGCTCGGCCGCACCACGACGCCGACCGACCTCTACATGGCGCACTTCCTCGGCCCGGCCGGCGCAGCGCGCTTCCTGAAGGCGCTGGACTCCAACCCGGACACGCCCGCCGCCTCGGTGATGCCGGCGGCGGCGCGGGCCAACAAGTGGGTGTTCTGGGACAAATCCGGCAACGCCCGCTCGCTGGAGCAGGTCTACCAGCGTTTCGCCGCGCGCTTCGAACAGTCGACGCCGGATGCCGGATCGACCTCGACGCAGATGGCCTCCGCCGCTCAGCCGACCGACACCGCCGCCGACATCGCGCGTATGCAGCTCGCGGCGCTCAACGGCACGACGGACGGCACCAATGTGACCACCGCCGACGCGAGCCAGCTCAATGCGGCGACCGTCATGGCCCCCAGCCCGCAGACCGCGCGGCTGGCTTACCTCATGCTCGCTTCCCTCGGAGTCTGACGACAGATGGCGACCGTTGCCCTCAACAAGCGCGTGTGGATGGACGCATCGAAGGGCGCGATCCTGCCGATCGCCGCCCTCATGCTCGTCGCGCTGATGGTCGTGCCGATGCCGGCGATCATGCTGGATATCGGCTTCATCACCAACATCGTCATCAGCCTCGCGGTGCTGATGGTGGCGCTGAACGCCGCCAAGCCGCTCGATTTCTCCGCCTTCCCGACGGTGCTGCTGTTCGCCACCCTGCTGCGCCTGTCGCTCAACGTCGCCTCTACGCGCGTCGTGCTGGTGCACGGGCATGAGGGCGAGGCGGCCGCCGGCCATGTTATCGAGGCGTTCGGCAGCTTCCTGATCGGCGGCAACTACGCGGTCGGCATCTTCGTCTTCGCGATCATCATGATCATCAACCTGGTGGTGATCACCAAGGGCGCCGGCCGCGTGTCGGAAGTCTCGGCACGCTTCACCCTGGACGCAATGCCCGGCAAGCAGATGGCTATCGATGCCGATCTCAATGCCGGCCTGCTCACCCCGGACGAGGCCAAGAAGCGCCGGCAGGAAGTCGCCACCGAAGCCGATTTCTACGGTTCGATGGACGGTTCGTCGAAGTTCGTGAAGGGCGATGCCGTCGCCGGCGTGCTCGTGCTGGTCGTCAATATCCTCGGCGGCCTGATCCTGGGCGTCGTTAGCCACAAGATGGCGGTGGGCGACGCGGCCAAGAATTACGTGCAGCTCGCCATCGGCGACGCGCTGGTCGCGCAGATCCCGGCGCTGCTGCTGTCGATCGCGGCGGCCTCGATCGTGACGCGCGTGAACTCGCCGCTCGATCTCGGCGGGCAGATCACCCAGCAGTTTGGTTCGGCCAAGGCGTGGACGCCGGTCGCCGGCATCCTCACCATCCTCGGCGTGCTGCCGGGCATGCCGCACGTCATCTTCCTGCCGGCCGCCGCACTCGCGGGCTTCGCCGTCTGGAAGCTGCGCAACGCCGATCAGCTCAAGAAGGCCGAAGCAGAAGTCGCCGCCAAGGCGCCCGCCGCCGCCCCCGCCAACCCGGCCTCGATCGGCTGGAACGAGGTCTCCAATGACGCGCCGCTCGGCCTCGAGGTCGGCTACGGCCTCGTCAGCCTCGTCGACGAGCGCAAGGGCGCCCCGCTGATGGCCCGCATCACCGGCATCCGCCGCCAGCTCTCCAAGGAACTCGGCTTCGTGATCCCGCTGGTGCGCGTGCGCGACGACATGAACCTCGCGCCCAACGCCTATCGCATCACCGTCGGTGGTGTCGTGGTGGGCGAGGACGAGTGCCATCCCAACGATCTGCTCGCGCTCGACTCGGGCGATCTCGCCGCGACCGTGCAGGGCCGCCCCGCCAAGGATCCGACCTTCGGTCTCGACGCGGTGTGGATCAGCCCGGACAAGCGCGGCGAGGCGGTGATCGCGGGCTATACCGTGGTCGATCCCTCGACCGTGCTCGCGACCCATCTCAACCACCTGATCATGCAGCACGCGACCGACCTGTTCGGCATGGACGAGGCGCAGAAGCTGCTCGACGAGCTGAAGGAAAAGGCGCCGCAGCTGGTCGCCGGCATCACGCCCGCGCCGCTCAGCCTCTCGCAGATCGCCAATCTCTGCCGCTCGCTGCTCGCCGAGGGTGTGCCGCTCAAGGATTTCCGCCGCATCGCCGAAGCCATGGCGGACGCCGCCCGCGAGGAGAGCGATCCGGTCCAGCTGGTCGAGCAGGTCCGCCGCCGCGTCGGTGCGCTGATCGTGCAGACTCTTGTGCCGGTTCGGATGCCGCTGCCCGTCGTCACGCTCGACGCCGGTCTGGAGAGCCTGCTCACCCAGGCGGTGCGTTCCGGCCCGAACTCAGCCCATCCGATCGAGCCGGCGCTCGCCGGTCGCATCGTGCAGGCGGTGGTCGAGGCGGTCGCCCCGATGGTCGGCGAGGCCAGGCGCTTCGCCATCGTCACCTCGCCGATCGCGCGCCGTGCGCTCGCCCGGCTGCTTCGGCCGCATCTCTCCGATGCACCGGTGCTGTCCTTCCTCGAAATTCCCGACGGCAAGCCCGTCGAGGTGGTCGCCGTGGTCGGCGGGCAGCCGCCCCAGGTGACCCATCGTGAGCCGGAGATGGCGCGATGAACATGATGACCTACGCCCGCAAGCCGCAGCGCCAGACGCAGGCTTCGCTCGTCCAGGGGCATATGCCGCTGGTCCGCAAGATCGCCTGGCATGTCCACGGCCGCGTCTCGAACGCGATCGACATCGAGGATCTGGTGCAGATCGGCATGGTCGCACTGGTCGAAGCGGCCAACGGCTACGAGGATCGCGGCCACGCTTTCTCCACCTATGCGGGGATGCGCGTGCGCGGCGCAATGATCGACCACCTGCGCCGCCATGCGAGCCAAGCGCGCTCGGGCATGGCCAAGCGCAAGGAGATCGCCAAGGTCCGCGCCGAGATCGAGGGCAAGCTGGGCCGCGCCGCCTCCGAAGCGGAGATGGCGCAGGCGATGGGCCTCGACGCAACCAGCTTTCGCGAGATGGCCGACGCCGCCGAGAGCGTGCGCCACGAATCGCTCGACGAGGTTTATTCGGACCAGTCGATGTGGTTCGCCGATCTGGAGGAGGGTGCCGACGAGCAGCTCGATCGCGGTCGTCTGGGCGAGGCGCTGGCCGAACATATCGCCCAGCTGCCCGAGCGCGAGGCGATGGTCCTCCAGCTCTATTTCGTCGAGGAACTGAACCTCGAGGAGATCGGGCAGGTGCTGGACATCGGCGCCGCGCGCGTCTGCCAGATCAAGAAGTCGGCGCTCGACAAGTTGCGCGGCAAGCTCGCCGACTTTCGCGAATAATCCTTCGCCGATAATTCCGCGCTGACCCTACGGCCCGGCCGACATTTGTCGGCGCGATAGAGGCGGCGTATGAATCGTTCCCTTCGTGGGAGGACGATCATGACGCCGCTCATCCGCCACCTGGCTAGCTACGCGGCCTATCACCGCGATCATCGCAACGTCCTCACCCACATGATCGGCATCCCGCTGATCGTGTTCGCCGTGGAGGTGCTCGCCTCGCGCCCGATCGTCACGATCGGGGGCATGGCGATGACGCCGGCGATCCTGTTCTCCGCGCTGTCGGCGATCTTCTACCTGCGGCTGGACCTGCGCTTCGGCCTCGTCATGGCGGTGCTGCTGGCGCTCGGCGCCTGGGCGGGCCTCGTCGTCGCTCGGTTAGGGAGCGGCGCCTATCTCTCGGTCGGCATCGGCGCCTTCGCGGTCGGCTGGGCGATCCAGTTCCTCGGCCACTATTACGAAGGCCGCAAACCCGCCTTCCTCGACGATATTCGCGGCCTGATCGTCGGCCCGCTGTTCGTCGTCGCCGAGATCGGCTTCCTGATCGGCGTGCGGCTCGAGGTTCGGGACGCGATCGACCGCCCTCAGTTCCCCGCGTCGTCCTGATTGGTATTCGCCGGGCGGACAGGTGCGCCGCCCGCACGCGCTTGGATGCGATCCAGACGGGTTGCCAGTTCCGAGAAGCCGGCGCGCGTCAGGCTGTTGAGCGCGTCGACGCCGGCCGGCTGACGCTGATCGAGCGCGAGACGGAACATATCGAGCTGGTGCTGCACGTCGGCGATCGATGCCGGCGGTCCGTTGGGCGCGGCGGCCGCCAGCTTGTTCGCGGCGGCATCGAGCCTGGCCGACGCGTCGTCGAGATGCTGGACAAGCTGGGGCACGCGGCGAAGCGCGTCGCGCTCGGCGATGGCTTCCTCGCGGGCGACGCCGGCCTTGGCCAGTGTACGGCTGACCGCGATCAGGCCGCCCAGCGAGATCAGGCTGGTGAACAGCGCCAGGCAGACGATCGCCAGCAGCAGTTTGTTGGAGTTGGAGCCGGCCGGCACCGTTTCCCGCGGCGGGAAAGGCGCGGATGTCTCGCCGGCCGGCTCCTCCGCCGTGGCCACCGGTTCCGGGGCTTCGGCAGATTCGATAAGGGCGGGCGTCTCGACGGCGACGGGCTCGGCGGGCGACGCCTCCTCTGCGGCCTTGCGGCCCCGGCGCGGCGTGCGGCGCGGCGCGGGCTGCCCGGTGACTTCCAGCACCGGCGCGGAGACGACTTCGGCCGGCGCGACCATCTCGACCGGGGCGGCCTCGGCAGCCTCCGCCATCTCGAAATCGTCGAACACCAGCTCTTCGTCGGCTTCGTCGCCGGGAAAGTCGGGGAGGGAGGGCTTGTTGTCGCTCATGGAAGCTGTCCTGTCGGAGCGCTCACGAAAAGACGCGAAATGGCCTCCGGCGCGGGGGAGCTGTTGCGCCGGAGGCCATAGCCTTCAGTAAGGGAAGAGAACTTCCGTTACTGGAGGAGCTTGAGCACGCCCTGCTGCGACTGGTTCGCCTGGGCGAGCATCGCGGTGGCGGCCTGGTTCAGGATCTGCGCCTTCGCGAGGTTGGTGGTCTCGACCGAGAAGTCGGCGTCGGAGATGCGCGACTTGGCGTCGGTCAGGTTGGTGACGTTGTTGGTCAGGCTGTTCACGACCGAGTTCAGGCGGCTCTCACCAGCACCCAGCGAAGCGCGGGTGGTGTTGACGGAGGCGATCGCCTGATCGAGCGTGTCGAGCGCGGCCGTGGCGCCGGCGGCGGTCGAGATGTCGACACCACCCGTGACGGTGCCGGCGGTCGTCGCCGCTTCGTACATCTGGTCGCCCGCCTTCAGCGTCACCGTGGAGCCGATCGCGCTGCTGTCGACGGCGGCCGGCGAGGAACCGGAACCGGTGAACTGGGCGCCATAAGCCACGTCCTCGGCGGTGATCACGTGGTCCGTGCCGATACGGCTGTCGCCGGCGGCCAGAGCCGTGCCGAGGCCGGCGGCGGCGGTACCCGTCGCCACCGTACCGGTGACGGCCGACATGTCGAGACCGGTGATCTTCAGCGCCACCTGATCGGTCGCATCGGCGCCGGTCTGAATGTTGATGGCCTGGTCCGAAGTCGAGAACAGGTTCACGCCGTTGAACTGGGTCTTCATGGCGTCGGCGATCTGCTTCTGCAGCTCGGTGACCTCGGTCTGCATGTTGGCGCGGTCGTCGTCGCTGTAGGTGCCCGAAGCGGACTGGACCGCCAGCTCGCGGATGCGCTGCAGGTTGTTGGTGACTTCGCTCAGCGCGCCGTCGGCGGTCTGCGCCAGCGAGATGCCGTTGTTGGCATTCGAGATCGCCTGGTTCATGCCGTTGATCTGCGACGTCATCGAGTTCGAGATCGCGAGGCCGGCGGCGTCGTCGGCAGCCGAGTTGATGCGGTTGCCCGAGGACAGGCGAGCCATCGCCGTGTTGAGGGCGTCATTGGCCAGGCGCGAGCCGTTCTGGGCACGCAGGGCGGCAGAGTTGGATGCGATAACAGTCATGTCGAAATTCCTTTTCCCGCTCATGGAGCCGGTGGGGTCTCGATGACCTCTCGGCTACGTTCCGGGTAACGACATGGCTTCGGGGACCTTTAGCGCTGCCCGGCCAACTTTTTTGTCACCGCGCCGTTAACCATCAGCGCTCACCAAACACGCCCACGCGCGCCCTCCCGTGTCGTGCGGGCGGGATTCCGCCGGGCGCGCGCGTGCCTCACGTACGAGCGTGCCTGCGCGCGTTAACCATTTGTTTGCCACGATCAGCGAAATTGCCTGTGTCGGCGGTGGCCGGCGGGGAGCTTTTATGAACGTGATCGGGATCAGTGCTCGTGCAGCCCAGCAAAATCCGGCGATTTCCGCTTGGTTGGCCGGTGTCGGCATCGCCGTGCGCCCTGTCGACGTGGCGGCTGCCCCGGCCCGCGACGAGGTAAGAATTCTGGCCGCCGAAGAGATTTCGCGCGCCACCGTCCGCGATATCCTGATCGAGACCGGCGAAAATGTCGCCCCGGCCCTTATCCTTTCGTCGAAGGGGATGCCGGCGCGCATCCGCTTCGGTTTCGAGGACATGGCATTCGGCCTGGCGCTGCTCGCCGAGCTGGTCCGCCCCGCCGCCCGTCCGGCGGTGGGCGAGCCTGAGAGCGCGATCTACCTGAAGCTCGCCGAGAAGGTTGCCGGTTCCGACGCCACCGTGCTGGTGCTCGGCGAGACCGGCACCGGCAAGGAAGGCATCGCCCGCTTCATCCACGCGTCCAGCCCGCGCGCCGACAAGCCCTTCGTGGCCGTCAACTGCGCCGCGCTGCCCGATACCATGCTGGAAGCGATCCTGTTCGGCCACGCCAAGGGCGCCTTCACCGGTGCCGCCGGCGCGTCCGAGGGCCTGTTCCGAGCCGCCGATGGTGGCACGCTCTTCCTCGACGAGATCGCCGAGATGCCGATCGCGCTGCAGGCGAAGCTGCTCCGCGCCGTGCAGGAGCGCGAGGTTTTGCCCGTCGGCGCCACCCAGCCGGTGAAGGTCGACGTCCGCATCATCGCCGCCGCCAACCGCGAGCTGGCGATCGAGGTGCAGGAAGGCCGCTTCCGCGCCGATCTCTACTGGCGGCTCAACGTCATGCCGATGGCACTGAAGCCGCTCTCGTCCCGCCGCCTCGACATTCGCGCGATCACCGCCGCGCTGATCCTGCGCCACACCCGCGAGGGCGAAAGCGTCGCCTGGCCGACCGCCAACGCGCTCGACCGCCTGATGGCGCACGACTGGCCGGGCAATGTCCGCGAGCTCGACAACGTGATCCAGCGTGCCCTGCTGCTGCGCATGGGCGATCGCATCGAGGCCGACGACCTCGCCATCGAGGTGATGGCCCGCGCCGTGCCCCAGCTTGCGGTGGTCGCCTCGATCGCCCCGGTTGCCGGTAACCTCGCCGACGTCGCCCGCGCCTCCGAGATCGAAGCGATCCGCGTCGCACTCGAGGAGACCGGCGGCAAGCGCCTGCTCGCCGCCGCCAAGCTCGGCATTTCCGAACGGACCCTGCGCTACCGGCTCGCCGAGATGCGCGGGCTCAAGGCCGCTTGAGGGAGTAGGGGACGATGACCACGATCAACGCTTCCAACCTGATGGCGCTGAGGAACCAGATTCTCCAGCAGAATTCGGCGCTGCAGAAGGCGGCCGCGTCCGGCCCGCAGTCGATCACCGATCTCGCCAATACGGCGCCGACCACGGGCACGCAGGCGAGCGCCCAGGGCATTGGCGGCACCGATTTCGGCGCGACGCTGAAGGGCGTGCTGAACCAGGTCAACGCCGCCCAGTCGAAGGCTGAGGATCTCTCCGTCGCCTATGAGCGGGGCGAAACCACCGACATCGCATCGGTGATGATGGCCCGCGAAAAGGCTTCCGTCGGCTTCCAGGCTACCCTGCAGGTCCGCAACAAACTCCTGTCCGCCTACAAGGACATCATGAGCATGTCGGTGTAATATGAGCGAGATCGCTGCCACCCCCAACGCCCTCGTCCCCTCCACCGGCGCCAGCCTGCCGGGGCCGCTCGCCGGTCTCGCCAAGTCGGAAGCGTTCGGCAAGGCGAGCGGGTTCCTGCGTCAGCCGGCGGTCGCCAAGGCGCTGCCGATGCTGGGCATGCTCGGCGTGCTCGTCGCGGCCGCGCTCGCCTGGGCGGTGCTCCACACCGGCCCGCAGCGCAACCTGTTCACCGGCCTCGACGATGCCGACAAGGCTTCGGTCGTGCAGTCGCTCGACACCGCGGGCATCAAGTACACGATCGACAATTCGACCGGCGCGCTGACCGTGCCGGAGGACAGCTATTACAAGGCGAAGATGCTGCTCGCCCAGCAGGGCCTGCCCAAGGCGGCGCCCGACGGCGACAGCCTGATCTCCTCGCTGCCGATGGGCGCCAGCCGCGCGGTCGAGGGCGCGCGCCTCCAGCAGGCGCAGGAGCTGGACCTCGCCCGCACCATCGAGGCGATCGACGCGGTGCAGGCCGCCAAGGTCCACATCGCCGGCGACCAGCCGAGCGTGTTCCTGCGCGACGACACCAAGGCGCAGGCCTCGGTGATGCTCACGCTGCGCCAGGGCCGCACCCTGTCGGACAGCCAGGTGCAGGCGATCGTCCATCTCGTCGCCTCCTCGGTTGCCGGCCTCTCGCCGGACGACGTCTCGGTGGTCGATCAGGCGGGCCACCTTCTGTCGGCGCAGAACGGCGACAATCAGGATGCCACCGACAAGCAGGTCGCGCTGCAGCAGAAGGTCGAGGATCGCACCCGCCAGTCGCTGTCGGCGCTGCTCACCCCGATCCTCGGCGACGGCAACTACACCGCCGAAGTCCATGCCGACCTCGACTTCACCGACACCGCGTCCACCACCGAAACCTTCCCCAAGGATGGCGCGATGGTCGCGACCGAGCAGGGTAGCTGGACCAACGATCCGCAGGGCGGCGACGACCAGAATGCGCAGGGTATTCCCGGCGCGATCTCGAACACTGCCCCGGCGCCGGCCAAGCCTGCCGCCACGCCGAACGGCAAGCCGGTTCCGCCGGCCGGTCAGGCCGCGCCCGGTGGTCCGCAGGCCCCCGGCACCCAGCCCGGCCAGGCGTCCGCCGCCGCGCAGAGCAAGACCAACGAGAGCTACAACCGCAGCTACCAGCTCGGCCATCAGGTCTCGGTCACCAAGAACCCGGTGGGCACCGTGCGTCGCCTGACCATCGCCGTGGCGCTGCGCCAGCCGGCCGGTGGCAAGCCGCTCGATCCCAAGCAGGTCCAGCAGATCCAGGATCTCGTGAAGGGGGCGGTGGGCTTCGATCAGCAGCGTGGCGACATCGTCTCGGTCTCGCAGCAGCAGTTCGCCCCCGATGCCGCGCTGGCCGGGCCGAAGTGGTACGAGGCGAGCTGGCTGCCGATGGTGGGCCGCAACCTGACCGCGCTCGCCGTCGCCGCGATCCTGGTGTTCGGCATCGGCCGCCCGCTGCTCAAGCGCCGTGCCGTCGTCGCCGACCAGAAGATCGCCAACAAGTCCAAGGAGCGCGCTGCCGTCGGTCGCGAGATCGCCGCCCAGATCAGCCACCAGCAGGCCGAGGCCGCCGTGGCCGGCAACCAGCCGATCACGCTCGACATGATCGAGGCCGCCCCCGGCTACGCCGCCCGCGCCGAGCTGATCCGCAGCTTCGTCCGTCAGGATCCCGATCGCGCCGCCCTGGTCGTCCGTGACCTGATCCGTGCCGACATGCCGAAGGCCGAAGCCGCCAATGCCTGAGCTCGCCCCCGCCAACCCCGCCGCGATGTCCGGCCCCTCCGGCTCCAGCGCCGCCGCGATCCTGCTGATGCTGCTGGCCGAGGACGAGGCCGCGCAGGTGCTCAGCCGGCTCGATCCGGACGAGGTGCAGCAGCTCGGCACCGCGATGTTCGAGGTCGCCGACGTGTCCGAGGACGAGGTCGACGACGTACTCGACACGTTCGTGGGCCGTGCCCGCGAGCGCACCACCATCGGCTTCGCTGCCGACGGCCAGATCCGTACCATGATGGAGCGCGCGCTGGGCACCGAGCGGGCCGAGAACATGCTCGCCCGTATTACGCCGCCGACGCGCTCCTCGTCGCTCGATTCGCTGAAGTGGATGGACGCCAAGACGATCGCCGCTCTGGTCGAGAGCGAGCATCCGCAGATCGCCGCGATCGTGCTCGCGCATCTGGAGCCGGGGGTCGCCGCCGATGTGCTCCAGCTGCTCGACGAGGACGTGCAGGCCGACGTGGTCTACCGCGTCGCGACGCTGGGCGAGGTTTCGTCGGAGGCGCTCGACGATCTCGAGCGTCTGCTGCTCCGCCAGGTCAACAAGGCCGGTTCGTCGGGTGCTGCGCCCAAGCGCGGCGGTGCCAACGAGGCGGCGCGGATCATCAATTCGACCCGCACCACCACCGAGCAGCGCGTCATCCGCCAGCTCGCGAAGCTCGACAAGAATCTCGCCCGTGTCATCGAGGACGAGATGTTCGTGTTCGACAACCTCAACGCACTGTCCGAGAAGGATCTCGGCGCGCTGCTCCGCGGCGTCGAGAACGACATCCTCATCGTCGCGCTCAAGGGTTGCGATCCGAACCTGCGCAACAAGATGTTCGGCTGCATGTCGAGCCGCGCCGCCCAGTCCATTCAGGACGAGATGGCCGAGCGTGGTCCGATGCGTCTCGCCGAGGTGCAGGAAGCGCAGAAGGCGGTGCTGGCCATCGCGCGCAAGCTGGCGGAAGCCGGCACGATCAGCCTGGGGGGCAAGGGCGAAGATTATGTCTAAGGCGTTCGCGAAGATGCCGTCGGCGTTCGACAATGCCGAGCGCTGCTCGGTGTGGACCAAGCCGAATGCCTCTGGCCCCGCACCGTTTGTGGCGTGGGGCACGGCATTGCGCGAGGCGTTCGAGACGCCGGCCGAGAACGACATCGAAGTGCCGGAGGCGCTGTTCGAGCCGGAGCTGGAGCCTCAGATCGACATCGAGGCGATCCGCGCCGAGGCGATGGCGCAGGGTTTCGCCGCCGGCATCGAAGCGGGCCGCCGCGAGGCGAATGACGAGAAGGTGGCGCTGCGCGTGCTCGCCTCCAACCTCGATGTGCTCAAGGCCGAGCCGACGTTGGGTCTCGGCGTGATGATCGCCGCCACGGTCGAGCGCCTGCTGCATCAGGTGGTCGGCGAGGTCGAGGTCTGCCGCGAGACGCTGATGGACCGCGCGCAGGCGGCCGCCGCCCTGATCGGCGACGAGACCAGGCCGGCCGTGCTCAAGCTCAACCCGGACGATCTCGCCCGCCTCGACGGCGCCGAGCTGCCCGTTCATGCCGAGGCCGATGCGATGCTCCAGCCCGGCGAGCTGCGTCTGGAAACCGCCGGCGGCGCGATCGAGGATGGCCCCGGCCTGCGCCTCGAGCGCCTGCGCGCCGCGCTCGACCGGATCGCCGCCGCACGATGAGCCTGCTCGAAGACCGCGCCGCGGACCTCCTCAACAGCCTGAACATCCCCGATGCCGGCCCGCGCCGGATCGGCAAACTGGTCGCGTATGACGGCCAGATGCTGGAAGCGACCGGCCTGTCGCTGCCGGTCGGCGCCTCGGTGCGCGTGATCGATGCCGACGGCCACGCCACCCGCGCCGAGATCGTCGGCTTCAAGGGCGAGCGCTCGCTGATGATGGCGCTCGACGGCGAAGCGCCCCATTCCAACGGCGGCCGCGTCGAGCCCGATGCCAAGGGCGGCGTCGCCGAGGTCGGCTACGAATTGCTCGGCCGCGTCGTCGATGCCACCGGCCATCCGCTCGACGGGCTCGGCCCGGTCGGCGCGTCGGCCACCTGGCCGCTCGCCGGCAAGCCCGCCAACCCGCTCGACCGCGCGCGCGTCACCGAATGCTTCGACATGGGCGTGCGCGCGATCAACGCGCTGCTCACCGCCGGCGTCGGCCAGCGCA
Organism: Sphingomonas oryzagri; assembly: GCF_029906645.1. Classification (NCBI taxonomy): domain Bacteria; kingdom Pseudomonadati; phylum Pseudomonadota; class Alphaproteobacteria; order Sphingomonadales; family Sphingomonadaceae; genus Sphingomonas; species Sphingomonas oryzagri. The sequence continues at coordinate 2,661,879 of NZ_JARYGZ010000001.1, read as the reverse complement.
TCGCGATCTGCGCCGGGTCGGGCGTCGGCAAGTCGGTGCTGATGGGCCAGATGATCCAGGGCGCGGATGCCGACGTGATCGTCGTCGGCCTGATCGGCGAACGCTCGCGCGAAGTCGCGGACTTCCTCGCCACCAAGCTGGTGCCGGGCGTGCGCGAGAAGAGCGTGGTGGTGGCGGTCCCCGCCGATCACCCGCCGGTGCTGCGCATCCGCGCCGCGATGCGCGCCACCGCCATCGCCGAATATTTCCGCGCGCAGGGCAAGCGCGTGCTGCTGCTGATCGATTCGCTGACCCGCTGCGCCCATGCCCAGCGCGAACTCGGCCTGTCGCTCGGCGAGCCGCCGACGATGAAGGGCTATCCGCCCTCCGCGCTCGGCATGATCCCGCGCCTAATCGAGCGTGCCGGTGCCGACGCCCATTCGGGCGGATCGATCACCGCGCTCTACACCGTGCTGGCCGATGGCGACGACGGCGACGATCCGATCGTCGATACCGCACGCGCGATCGTGGACGGCCACATCATCCTGTCGCGCTCGCTGTCCGAGCAGGGCGTGTTTCCCGCGATCGACGTGGGCCGCTCGCTGAGCCGCGTAATGGCCGACATCGTCGACGACGAACATGGATCGGCCGCCTCGTCCTTCCGCCGGCTCTGGTCGGTCTATGAGGAGAATCGCGATCTCATCCTGATGGGCGCCTACAAGGCCGGCTCCGACGCCACGATCGACGAGGCGATCGCCCGCCGCCAGGAAATCCTGAGCTTCCTGAAACAGAAGCCCAAGGAGCGCTTCGAACTGCCGCTCGCCTCGGCTGAACTGATCGAGAGGTTCGGGGCATGAGCAACGTCGTCAAACGCCGCGAGCGCATCGCGCGGGTCCGCCGCGTCGAGCATATGCAGGCCGCCGCTGCCGCCGCCGCCGCCGAGGCGCAGCTGGGATCGCTGGAGCAGAGCGCCGCGCGCGTGCTCGATCTCCGGCTTCAGCTCACCAGCGGCGTGGGCGCCACCTCCGCCGAGACGCTGGCCGCACGCGGCGAGCTGGCGCACCGGCTCGATCTCGCGCGCTTCGGCCTCGCCGATGCGATCGCCAGTGCGCGCACGGTGGTGGACAGCAAGGCGGCCGAGCGCATCGCCGCGCGCATCCGTCAGGAGAGCGCCGAGCGCCTGGTCGATCGCGCCCAGCATGATGAGGATGCGCTCGCCGAGAAGCGGGCCAGCGCCAATGCGCGCACGAAGACCCCGCGTTTCGTAGGTGAGGCATGATGATGGCCGGTATCTCCTTCGCTGCCCCGACTGCTCCGGCGACGGACGCGACTCCGGCGGCGCAGCACGCTTCCGACAAGGGGTTTGCCTTCAGCTCGACCTTCACCGACGCGGCGCGCAACGCGACCAGCCCGGTCGAGGCGAAGAGCCGGCAGGCGACCTCGAAGGACAAGGATAAGGACGACAGGGACGACAAGCGGGACGATTCGGCCCCGGTCGTCGCCTCGGCACAGCACGCCGCGTCGTCTTCGCATGCGCGGGACGACACGTCGGCGGACGCAAAGAAATCCGGCGACAAAGACAGACCCTCGCGCGCCGTCGCCGGATCTTCGACCAAATCTGCAGCCAGGACGAACGATGCCGAGGCATCGAACATCGACACCAGCGAGACGGCGGTCGATGCCGCCGGCCTCGCTCCCGTGCTCGATGCGCTGAAGCAGGCGGCATCGGCGACGGGTCAGGCTGTTGCGGACTCGACGCCGCCTGCCGGTGCGCTTGAAACACCCGGCGCGCAGACCGCCGCCGCGCAGACCGCGGAGCCGCTGCCGGCCACCGCATCGTTGCTCGCCGCCCGCATCGTGCCGGCGGCCGCGCAGCCGGCGGACGCCAAGTCGGCCGCGCCCTCCAAGAAGAATGCCCGCGCCGATGCCGTGGCCGACAAGGCGGCGGCGATCGATGCCTCGGCGACGGTATCGGCCTCCGCCGATCCGCAGGCCCAGGCCACGCCGGACAGCGCCACCGTGGCGCAGCCGAGCGCCGGCCAGCAGCTCGCCTCGGGCGGTGCGGATCGCGCGCTCGACATGGCGAAGCAGGGCGCCTGGCTCGACGGCCTCGCCCGCGACATCGCGGCGACCGGCGATACTTCCTCGACGCTCAGGTTTCAGGCGGCGCCGACCCATCTCGGCGCCGTGCAGGTGGAGATCGCGCGGGGCCTCGAAGGTGCCGCCGTCACGCTCACCGCCAGCAGCGAATCGAGCCGCACCGCGCTCGCCGATGCGAAGCCCCAGCTGATCGCCGAGGCGCGCGCGCAGGGCATCCATATCGCCAGCGCTCATGTCGATGTCTCGGCCGATCCGCGTCAGTCGAACAGCGGCGGCAACCAGTCGGATCATCGGCACGATCCGCGCGGGGAGGGTAGCTTTTCGTCGCAGAGCGGCGACGAAGGCAATTCCGGCCGCCAATCGCAAACGCGTTCTCAACCATTTGCCATTAACCAGACTGCCGAAAGCCAGCCGGTCGCGACGGCCGATGTGGAGGAATCCACCGCCAGCGCCGCGCCGACCGGCGGCATGTACGCCTGATACGGGATTTGAACGATGAGTGACGACGCAGCGCCCGCGCCCAAGAAGAAGGGCGGCAAGATGAAGCTGATTATCATGGCCGTCGGTGCCCTGGTGCTGGTTGGCGGCGGCGTCGCCGGCGGCATGGTCGCGGCGGGCATGGGGCTGGGCGGCGCCCACGCTGGGCCGAAGGTCGATCCGGATGCGCCCAAGCTGGTGCTGCGCGCCGGCCAGAGCGAGGATCCGACCGTGGCGTTCAAGCCGGTCGGCAGCTTCCAGCCCGATCCGCGTCTCTACAAGGCCTCCTATTACACGATGGAGCAGCCCTTCACCTCGAACCTGCGCGACACCGATGGCATCGCGCAGATCTCGCTCGGCGTCTCGACATTCTACGACAGCAAGGTCCTCGACAATTTCAAGGACAACGAGATGCCGATCCGTTCGGCGGTACTCGAGACGCTGGCCAATCAGGACGCCTTCGCGCTCGGTACGCCCGAGGGCAAGATCGCGCTGCAGGCCAAGCTGCGCGATTCGATGAACAAGGTGCTCGTGCAGAAGACGGGTTACGGCGGCATCGATGATGTCTATTTCACCAACTTCATCATCCAGTAAGATGGTGACGGTTGGAATGAGGGGCGAGCGTGGCAAAGGAGCCGGAAAGCGGCGATAACGGACAGCCGAGAGGCACGGGCAGCCGCGAGCCGGTGCCCTTCGCGCTCGGCAGCGAGGCGCTGCGCCCCGGCGCGCGGCTGGCGGGGCTGGATCGCATCGGCGAGCGCCTTGCGCGCCGGTTGCGCGACGTGCTGGAACCCTTTGTCCGGGTGAAGCCCAAGGTGGAGGCGGAAGCCTCGCTCACCTCGCGTTTCGAGACGTGGCGCGATGCGCTGCCCGAATTCACCAGCCTCAGCCTCTATCGCCTGCGCCCGATGAAGGGTGGCATGTTGATCGCGGTCGCGCCCGAATATGTGACGCGGCTGGTCGATGCCTTCTACGGCGGGACCGGTGCGGGCGCATCCTTCGCCCAGTCCCGCAAGCGCGAGTTCACGCCCGCAGAGGAGCGGCTGCTGTCCCGTCTCACCGATGCGATCACTGGCGCTGTGGTGGAAATCTGGCAGGAGATCGTGCCGCTGGAGCCGAGCCTCGCCTCGCGCGAGACCAACAGCGGCTATGCGAGCCTGGTGCGCGGCGACGAATCCGTGGTGGTGCAGCGTTTCTCGATCAGCGGAGGCGGGCCGGGCGCCACGAGCATCGATCTCGTCTTCCCGCTTTCCGCCATGCGCGCGCACGAGGCGCAGCTTCATGCGAAGATCCACGCCGAGGCCGGGCCGATCGACAGCGAGTTCCGTTTCCGTATGGCGCGCGCGCTGGAAAACGTGTCCCTCCCCGTCCGCTCGGTGATCGCGCGGCCGACCCTGTCCGTTCAGGAATTGATGGCGTTGAAGGTCGGCGATGTCATCCCGATCACCCTTTCGCCGCGCGTTCCGCTCATCGTTGGCAACAGACGGCTTGCGGAAGGGACGATCGGCGAGCAGGAAGGGCGGGCGGCGTTCCAGGTCGAGACGATCGGGACGGCGGACAAGGCGGCGGCCAAGGGGATACAACGACATGAGTGACGCGCCCTTTCCGGGCATCGACGATCCAGAAAGCCCGGCCGGCCGCAATTTCCGGCTGCTGGCGGACATCCCGCTGCGCCTTTCGGTGGAGGTCGGCTCGACCTCGCTCAAGCTCTCCGAACTGCTCGATCTCAACGAGGGATCGGTGGTGGAGCTGGATCGGCAGGCCAACGAACTGCTCGACATCCTCGTCAACGGCACGCTGGTGGCGAAGGGCGAGGTGGTGACGGTCAACGGCCGCTTCGGCATCCGCGTGGTCGACGTGATCGCTGCCGAGGCGCGCCTCGCGGGGCTCGAACGCCGGGCATGACCTGGACCTATCTGCTCAACGTCGTCGTGATGCTGGCGCTGGTCGCCGGCATGGCGGTCGGCACCTTGTGGCTGTTGCGCAAGATGCAGCCGGGCATGTCGACGCTGGGCCAGAAGGATCGCCTCGTCCGCATCGTTGATGCCGTGCCGGTCGGCATGACCGGCGGGCGGATCGCGGTGGTGGAGTTCGAGGGCAAGCGCATCCTCGTCGGCGTCTCGCGCGGGCGGATGGATGTGCTGGGCGAGGCGCCGATCGACGGCTTCGCGCAATATATCGACGATGGGGACGCGTAGCCCCGTGCTGCTTGCCCAACGCCCGTTCGCACTGAGCGAAGTCGAAGTGCAGCCACCGTCGGCGCGTGGCCTTCGACTGCGCTCAGGCCGAACGGTGTTGTGGGTGGCCCTTGGCGTGTTGGGGGCGCTGCTCGTCGCCCTCCTCATGGCCCACCCGGCCTTCGCGCAGGCGGTCGCTCCCGGCACCGGCCCCGTAAACCCGTCCACCCCCGGCGCCGTGCAGGCCTCGGCGCTGAACAAGGCGCTGGGCCAGGTGTCGGGCGATGGCAAGCCGCTGTCGCTGTCGCTCCAGATCCTCGTGCTGATGAGCCTGCTGACGGTGCTGCCGTCGCTGCTGCTCATGATGACGAGCTTCACCCGCATCATCATCGTGCTGTCGATCCTGCGGCAGGCGCTGGGCCTTCAGCAGACGCCGCCCAACCAGGTGCTGGTCGGCCTGTCCCTGTTCCTGACGCTGTTCATCATGCGGCCGGTGATCGATCAGGTGAACCAGACTGCGATCACGCCCTATGGGCAGGGCCAGATCCCCTTGGAGGAGGGGATCAAGCGCGGCGGCGATGCGATCCACGTCTTCATGGTCCGGCAGGTCCGCAAGACCGATATCGAGCTGTTCTCCAACATCGCCCATGCGCCGAAATTCCCGAACGCGGAATCGATCCCCTTCTCGATCCTGCTGCCGGCCTACGTGACATCCGAGCTGAAGACGGCGTTCCAGATCGGCTTCCTGATCTTCCTGCCGTTCCTCGTCATCGATCTCGTCGTGGCGACGACGCTCATGTCGCTCGGCATGATGATGCTGTCGCCGACGATCATCTCGATGCCGTTCAAGCTGCTGTTGTTCGTCCTCGTCGACGGCTGGGCGCTGACCATGGGCAGCCTCGCCCAGAGTTTCGGGTAGCGGCGGATGGAACCTCTCGTTGGCACCGACTATTTCATCGGCGTCGCGCAGCAGGCGCTGTGGGTACTGGCGCTCGCCTGCGCGCCGATCCTGATCCCGGCGCTGGTGGCGGGCCTCGTGCTCGGCATGATCCAGGCGGCGACGTCGATCAACGAGCAGACCCTGGCCTTCGTACCCAAGCTGATCATCGTCGCGATCTGCATCGCCCTGTTCGGCGGCGCGATCCTGACGTTGCTCGCCGACTTCACGCGGGACATGTTCCACCGCATCCCCGATCTGTTGAGATAGCGCGATGCTGCCGACCGGTCTCGCCGGACTCGAAGCGCAGCTCTGGGTGTTCCTCATCGCGATGATCCGGCCGGGGGCGGCCTTCCTTGCAGCCCCCGTCTTCGGTGCGCAGAACATACCCGTACAGGTCCGTCTCATCATCAGCCTCGCGGTCGGCATCCCCGCCATACAGCAGGTGCCGTTCGAACTGCCCGCCGCCGGCCTCGTCACCGTCATGGGTTTCATGATGGTGGCGGGAGAGGTGATCGCCGGCCTCGCGCTGGGTTTCGCGGTGCAGCTGGGTTATTCGGCGGCGATGATGGCGGGCGAGGTGATCGGCAACGCCATGGGCATCGGTTTCGCCAACATGGTCGATCCGCAATCGGGCGCCTCCTCGCCGGCGCTCGGCCAGTTCCTCTCGATCCTCGGCACCTTCCTGTTCCTCGCGATGAACGGCCACCTCGCACTCGCGACGATCATCGTCGATTCCTATCATTCGCTGCCCCCCGGCCAGGCATGGCTTGGGCAGGGGCAGATGCGCGATGTCGTGATGTTCGGCGGCGACATGTTCGCTGCCGGCATGGCGATCGCGCTGCCGGTCGGCTTCGCGCTCATTCTCGTACAGGTGGTGATGGCGATGCTGGCGCGATCGGCGCCGGCGCTCAATCTCTTCTCGGTCGGCTTGCCGGCGACGATCCTCGCCGGCGTCGTCCTGCTGGCAATCGCCGCGCCCGCGATCGGCGACGGTATCGCCACCGCGATCGAACGCGGACTTGACCTCGCGCGCGTGCTCGCCACCGCGAAGGCAGGCTGAGATGGCGGAAGGTGACAGCGGCGAGAAAACAGAAGCCCCGACAGCCAAGAGGCTGCGCGAATCTGCCGAGAAAGGCGATGTTCTCCAGTCCAAGGAACTGGGCAGCGCGCTGGTGATGATCGTCGGTGCGGGCTGGCTGGCGCTGGGCGGCCCGCTGCTGGTGCAGGCGCTGTCCGAGCTGCTGCGCGGATCGCTGAGCTTCGGCCGCGATGCGATCGATACCTTCCAGCCGGGGCAGGCGGTGGAGGCGCGCCTCGCCGGCCTGGCGCTGCCGCTCGGCCTGCTGTTTCTCGCGACGATCGCGGCGGCGGTCGGGGCGCCGGCCTTGCTCGGCAGCTTCGGTTTCCGCTGGGGCGCGATCGCCTTCAAGGCGGACCGGATCAATCCGCTGGCCGGCCTCGGCCGCATCTTCGGCACGCAGGGGCTGGTCGAGCTGGTCAAGGCGATCGCCAAGATCGCGGTGATGGGGGCGATCGGCTGGTGGCTGCTCAAATCCCGCCTGCCGATGATCACGACGATGGGCCGCAACGACATCGTCTCCAACATGGCCGACGTCGGCCATACCTTCGTGTTCGCGGTGATCGTGATGGCGATGGGGCTGGTGCTGATCGCCGGGGTCGACGTGCCGGTGCAGATCTTCCGCCGCCTCTCCCGCCTACGCATGACCAAGCAGGAGGTGAAGGAGGAATATAAGCAGACCGAAGGCTCGCCCGAACTCAAGGGTGCGGTCCGCCGGCGCCAGATGGAGACGGCGCGGCGATCGGCCCGCGCGCAGATGGCGGACGCGAGCGTCGTGCTCACCAACCCGACCCACTTCGCGGTCGCCTTGCGCTACCGGCCGGGACAGGATGCCGCGCCGGTGGTCGTGGCGCGCGGGCGCGGGGCGACGGCGGATGCGATCCGCGCGCTGGCCGAGGAATTCGACGTGCCGATGCTGCGCTACCCGCAGCTGGCCCGCGCCATCTACTTCACCACGCGCGCAGGGCAGGTGATCCGCGAGGACCTTTACGTGGCGGTGGCGACGGTGCTCGCCTTCGTCTTCAACATCGATCGCGCGATGGCCGAAGGCCGCAGCCAGCCCGAGATCGATGTGCCGGGCGAGGCGCGCTTCGACGAAAATGGGCGGCCTGAGGCTTAGCCCCTAAAGTTTCCGTCGGACCGGCCGTTACCCATTCCGGAGAACCCGGAGCGGCCGAAGATGATCGAGGCGATTACGGCAGTGGCACGGACGGATGCGGTGGCGATTGCCGTCGCCGCCGGTGCCAATGCCCGTCGCACGATCGAGGGCCGTACGAAACGGCTGCGCTGGCTCGATGCCCTGCGGGCCGCCAATGGCGAGCCACTGCCGATCGACGATGAGGAGCGCGACGAGCGTATCCTCGAGGACAGTCGCGCCCGCATCCGTGCCGCGCTCGATACGATCGAGGAGCTGCACGGTTTCGAGAGCGAGGCCGATGAGACATTGGTTGAAGCTGAGGAGGCGCCGGTCTCCGCCGGTGCGATCGCCGCGCTCATCCGCTCCCGCCGCGACGCCGCGCTCGGCGCGCAGGCGCACTTCCACGCGGCCGCGATCCAGCAGATCCTGGGCTGAGGAAAATTGGTAAACGGGTGTGAACGGCCTATAAAGATTTCGCCGATACGGTCGTCCTTGAAGCTGAGGACACGACCATGACCACGACGAGCGCAACCAGCAGCACCAGCACGGCAGCGACCACCGCGACGACGAGTACGTCGTCGTCGTCATCGAGCAGCGCCTCGATCGGCGCGAGCATCCTGTCGAGCCTGAACGCCAATGGCGCCAGCATCGATACCGGCACGCTGGTGACGCAGCTGACCGCGGCTCAGCAATCCTCGCTGGAAACGCCGATCACCACCAAGCAGGCGGCGAACACGGCGCAGATCAGCGCGGTCGCGACGCTGACCAGCGATCTCAACACCTTTTCCACCTCGCTCAACACGCTGATCCAGGGCGGCACGCTGCAGACGCAGCCGGTCTCTTCGGACACCAGCGTGATGTCGGTCGCGGCGGTGGCGGGAACGCCGGTCGGTGCGCTCAACCAGTCGATCACCGTCAACGCGCTCGCCGCCGCGCAGTCCCTGAAGTCGAGTGGCTATAGCGCGTCCCAGGCGTTCGACAGCGGCACGCTGACGATCACGGTGGGCAGCGGCTCGCCGGTGACCATCAACGTCGACAGCAGCAACAATACGCTGGCGGGCATCGCGCAGTCGATCAACGCCCAGAAGGCCGGCGTCACGGCGAGCGTGGTCACGGGGTCGGATGGCACCGCGACGTTGGTGCTGAAAGGCGCGACGGGGGCCGCCAACAACTTCACGATCGCCTCGTCCGATACGGGCAGCGAGGGCACCTCTCTGTCGGCGCTTTCCTATGACGGTACTTCGGCCAGCGGCCTGACCCAGACCCAGGCCGCGCAGGACGCCAGCGTCACGGTCGATGGCGTGACCGTTTCGCGCAGCTCGAACACGTTCAACGACATCGTTCCCGGCGTGTCGATGACGCTCAGCAAGGTCGGCACCGTCAACCTGACGTCCACGCGCCCCAACGATGCGATCACCGAGGCGGTCAACGATTTCGTCAGCGCCTACAACCAGCTGCTGACAGAGATCAACACGGACACCGCCGCCGCGACGAGCAGCGCCAGCGCCGGCGCGCTGCAGGGCAATTCGGCGATCCGCCAGCTCAAGACCCAATTGTCGCAGCTGACGACGACGCCCCTCAATGCGAGCGGAACGATCCGCACGCTGGCGGAGCTGGGCGTATCGACGGCGCAGGACGGCACGCTCTCGGTGAACAGCACGACGCTGAACACGATGCTGACCAACTATCCGGACGACGTCGAGGCGATGTTCGTCACCTCGCAGTCGAGCAGCAGCAGCAAGGTGCTGATTACCAACACTGCCGGCTCGGCGGCTTCGGGTGTCTTCCAGGTCACGGGCATCACGCCGGCGACCGGTGGCGGCAATGCGACCGGATCGATCGGCGGCAGCGCGATGACGGCTTCCAGCTGGAACCTGACCGGAACCAGCGCGCAGGGGGCCGCTGGCCTGACCTTGCAGATCCTGTCCGGCGCGCCGGGCAGCGCGACGATCACGATCAACCAGGGACTCGGCGGTGCGCTGAGCGCGCTCGTCAACAGCATGAGCGCCACGGCGAGCGGTCAGCCGGTCGGCCTGCTCGCCACACTCTCCGCCAGCCTCACCACGCAGCAGACGTCGCTCGCCGATCAGCTGACCAAGGCCAATGCCCAGGTGCAGGTCTATCACGATCAGCTCGTGGCCAAGTTCACCCAGATGAACACGCTGGTCAGCGGCTACAAATCCACCTCGGCCTATCTGACCCAGCAGGTCGATCTCTGGACGAACTCCAACAGTAACAACTGATCGCCCATTCCTTCAAAATTTCTAGGGACAGGACTGCACGCACATGTACGCGAGTGCCGGATATGCCAGCGCCAAGAAGAGCTATGCCAATGTCGATATCGGCGCGCGCGTGGAGGCCTCGTCGCCGCACCAATTGGTCGCGGTGCTGTTCGAAGAACTGCTCAAGAGCCTCGATACGCTGATCGTCGGCCTGGGTGCGAACGGCACGCTGAACCGCTCGCAGGTGATCGTGCGGCGCGCCCGCGCCAACACCATCCTGCTCGGGCTGGAGGGCAGCCTCGATCGTCGCCAGGGCGGCGAGATCGCGGCCGGCCTGTCCGCCATCTACCGCGAGGCGCGCCGCCTGATCGCGGCGGGTTCCGACGCGGGGGATGCCGAGCCGATCCGCGAGGCGCGTACGATGATCGCCCAGATTTCCGAAGCCTGGGCGCAGATCGGCTGATCCGGCTTTCTCCGAACCGGAGGCTGAGTACCTCCGTTTCGGATTCATTTTGGAGATGACCTCCATCCGTTCCGGTGCAATACTGGAACAGAAATGGAACGGAGGTCTCGATGAACGCGCTCCCCGCCGACATTCCCTATCATCGCCTGTTGTCGCCGGCCGTGCTGCTGTTCGGCGACGATGCTGGGCGCCGGCTGGCGCTGGCGGAGCGGGTGACGCAAGGCGGAGGGCGGATCGTGGCCAACGCGCCGCTGGCCGACGCGCTCGCCCGGATCGATCGGCAGGTGGCGACGGCGGGCGTGATCCTCGACATCGCGCGGGACGATGGCGCGGCGCTGGACCTGCTGCTCGCCCGGCTCGATGCGATGGGCGAGGCGGCGGGACGGCTGTTCGCCATCCTGATCGTGCCGCCCGACCTGATCGACGTGGTGACCGCGCGGGTGACCGGCACCGGCACGCGCATCCTCATCGATCCCCGGCCGGAGGAGCTGGATACCGCCATCGCCGAATTGACCGAGCCGCCTTCGCCCTGGGTCGAGGAAGGCGGAGCCGCGAGCAAGCGTCGTCTTGCCGAACTGAGCGAGGAGGTCGGGCGGATCGCGCGGATGCTCGCCAGCATGTCCGCCGACGAGGCCGAGCGGATCGCCGCCGAGCCGCGCCCGATTTCGTCCAGCGACGGCCCGCTGGTCCGCGCCTTCATCCGCCTGCGCCGGCTGCGCGGCCAGCATTTCATGCCGGAACTGTTTGCGGACCCCGCGTGGGACATCCTGCTCGATCTCACCGCCGCCCGGCTGGAGGGGCGGATGGTCGCGGTCTCCAGCCTGTGCATCGCGGCGGCCGTGCCGGCGACGACGGCGCTGCGCTGGATCACCCAGATGACCGAGCAGGCGATCCTCGTGCGCAAGCCCGATCCGCGCGACGGGCGGCGCGTGTTCATCGGGCTGAGCGAGCAGGCGACCGCGGGGATGGATGCCTATCTGGCCTCGGCGAAGGCGGTGGTGGTGCCGGTCGGGTAGGTCGCCGTCGTGCCGGACCCCGCCCCTCCGGACCCATGGTCTTGTTTCTGATCGTGGATCTAAGATGGGCGATCTGCCTGGGCGCTTGTCGCCGTTTCAGGACCGTTCGGTGCGATCCGGTTACGGGTGTTTCCGCACCTCGCGCCGGCCGGCCTACTGGTCGTTGGTCGCCGCTGGAAGGGACGCGGTGAGAGATGTTCCGAGATTGAAATAGCCCGAAAAAGCGGCATCGTCGTCGCGTGCCAGAGCGATGCCGCGAGGATAGGCCTTACGGGGCGGAGCGACGGGATGCGCGGCGCAAGCGATGCCCGATGTGCCGTTCGCGTCCTTGGGCATCGTGCAGTTCCAGGCTGATCCACCCATCCCGCTCATATCGAGCGTGATGGTCTCGTCCTTCGGTAGCAGTCCCGCCATCGGCATATAGGTCGTTCCATCTCGCGTCGTGAAAGCGGTGGTGCGCGCATGGGTGCTTCCTATCAAAACGACGACCAGCTCATCCGCCGATGTGCTCGCGTCTCGTATCGTTCGAGCCATCTCGGCCTCGTAGTCGGCGGGTGAAAGTGGTTTTCCGCTGGGCTGCACGGCAACCACGCCGCGGATCATGCCCTGTTTCTTCATCAGCCGAAGGCGTTCGAGGAGGGCGAGATAAGCCTGGCTCGTCCTGCCGTCCTGCATCGCCCAATGCCAAATCGGAAAGGACAAGAGATGGTCTTTGGCCGCTGCGTCGCCGTTTGAAGACAAATAATCGTCGAGCAGGCGCTGCTCATCGACCGGATGTTCCAGGGCGACGATGATCCCGCGCTTCCCGCGTGCCGCGGCACAAACCAGATCGCCGAAGGCCTTCGGCATTTCGTTCGTGCCATGCAATTCGCCCGCCACGATCCACCGGGTGCCGGAAACGGCGAACAGGGTCTCCACGCGGGGAATGGGAGTGCACGGCGACGAAGGGACGGCGCCGGACGATACCAGCAAGCCGAGCAGCAGACCCAACATATTGGCGACATCCTTCGCTATCGTACGAATATTCTCATATCATTCGTGACGAGCGCGCCGATGACAAGCTCCGCCGGCGGATGTCCGCGACGGAAGGCTCTTGCCTCCGCCTGTCGCGGGCGTCAGTCATCGGCGCGCGCCTCGGCCGACATGCGTCGGGGCAATTGTCGGAAGGAAGCATGGTGGGCGGTGAGAGGATCGAACTCCCGACCCGCTCGGTGTAAACGAGCCGCTCTACCGCTGAGCTAACCGCCCACTGCGTGCGGGCCTATGCCCGCTTGCGCGCCGCGCCGCAAGCGTTCAGCCCAGCGGCCGCACCAGCTGCACCGCGAGGCCGAGCCAGGCGGGATCGGCGATCACCTGCTGGCGGCCGCCGTTGGAGAGCGGCAGGATCTGCAGCTTGCCCGGCTCGCGCCCGATCATCCGGCCGAACAGGAAGCGGCCGGCGGGCCTGGGCAGCAGCACGTCGCGGTTGAGCGCCTGGCCGAATGCTTCTGGCGCCAGCCGATCCAGCCACACCGTATCGCCGGCGCGATAATCGCCGACGCCGGCCTCGACGATCAGCGCGAGCGCGCCCGCCTCGGGCCGGGGCGGGGTCGCGAGCGAGGGCTGGCGCGGCGCGACCGCGCCGTTGGCGCTCAGGATCGCCGCGACCGGCAGGTCCACCGTATCGGGCAGCTGCACGAGGTCCGCCGCCTCGACGCCCAGCGCCTTCGCGATGCGGTTTAGCCAGCCGACCGAGACGGTGCGGGTGCCCGTCTCCAGCCGCCCGATGGTCTGCGCCGTGGTCGCGGGCACGCAGCGCTCCGCCACTTCGGCGAGCGTCAGCCCCTTCGCTTTGCGGACGTCGCGGATACGCGTGATCACAGTGGGCCTCCCATAACCGCAAGGGTTATTCTCTTTCCTACAGCATATCCTTTGTGGCAATGCGGGGCCATAGCGAACATAAAGGGAACGAATCGCATGGGCACCGGAGTGAGTCTGCAGGGCCGGCGCGTGCTGGAGGCATTGTGCGAAGGGCGCCGATTCCGCCGCCGCGCGGGCGGTTGGGCGGCCGGGCCGCTGGTCGCGACCGACGCGCTGGTCGCCGATCTGGAGCGGCGGGATCTGCTGGCGGTCGAGCGCGACTCGCTCGCGGCGAGCGATGCGGGGCGGGCGTGGTTCCGCCGACAGGTCGACTCGGCGAAGCGCCTGCTTGCTGAGCGGTCGCGGCCGGACGATGGCGAGCCGCGTGCGCAAGGGCAAAGGGCGGGCGCCCGGCCGACGCGCAGCGTGACGGTCAACCTCGCCGAATCGCCGCTCGGCTGGCTGAAGGCGCGCGGGCTGGTCGATGCGCGGCAGTATGAGGCGGGCGAGCGGCTGCGTAGCGACTGGACGGTGGCGGGCCTTGGCCCGCGCGTGACGATGCGCTGGGATGCGGGCGCGCGTTCGACCGGTGACGGTCTCGACCCGACCCTCGCCCAGATCGCGGCGAAGCGGCGGACGGACGCGGCGCTGGGCGCCGTGGGGCCGGGGCTGAAAGACGTGCTGTGGCGCATCGTCTGCGCCGGCGAGGGTATGGAAGCGGCTGAGCGCGCACTCGGCTGGCCGGCACGGGCGGGGCGGGTGGTGCTGACGCTGGCGCTGGATCGGCTGGCGGATTTCTATGGGCTGGGGTGAGGTCCGGTATTGCCTCATCACCCGTCGCTCCTGCGCAGGCAGGAGCCCATCACCTGGGCTGTCGTTCTGGCGGATCGGTGAGGAGATAGGCCCCTGCCTCGCAGGGGCGACGAGGCGGCTATCGCCCCATGATCGGCCGCTGTCACCGGGTTGATACGCTGACCGATTGATCGCGCAGAATATGCCAGCCCTCACTATCCTGAATAAGTGTCGCGATGTGATAAGTTTTGCTTGAGCCATATATCGCCAAAAAATGACAGTCAGCGCCCGCCGGTTGCGCACTTTCGACACAGAGGACTTCGCTCAAGCTCTTCACAGGATGGATGTGGCCTGTCACGTAATCGGATGAATTTTTAATATAATCATCGAGATTTTCTTCTGCCCTTCTATTCATAGCAGAAATCAAATCCGACTTGTTTGGGATAATTCCCGCTGTTTCGGCCAATAGGCTCTTGGCGAACATCGCAGCGGCGCAAAAGCCAATAATGGCGAGATTTTTCATCTGATCAGCCTAGGACGAAACGGTCGAAACTCGCAACGACCGCTTCCCACCACGCCCCGCCATTGCGAGCCTCGTAAAAAATCCAGATGGTGAGGGTGGATCGCCACGGCGCTTGGCGCCTCGCGATGACGTTTCGGGGCGGCCATCATTCATCGAGCCTGCAGTCTCCCCATTGCCACATTTCCGCGCTAGGTAAGGTGACGGCCCGGTAGTCCCGGCCTGCGGAGCGGCGGCGTGAACGACCGCCCGCCAACAAGAACAAGAGAAGGAGACCTTCCACTTGACCACCCGTATCGAAGACATTCCTGCCATTCTGGACGAGCTGATCGAGCGCCACGAGACCTCGGTCACCAATCTGCGCCATGCGATCGCGGCCTTCATGGCCGACGGCAAGCTGCCCGAGGGGGTCAGCCGGGGGCGCGGCCAGTTCGCCTATCCGGAGCTGCGCGTCGATTACGAGGCGACCGGCCCGATCCCGCGCTTCACCCGCGCCTTCGCCCGCCTCAACCAGTCCGGCAGCTATGCCACCTCGATTACGCGCCCGCGCATGTTCCGCCAGTATCTGGAGGAGCAGCTGCGCCTGCTGGTGCGCGACTACAAGGTGCGGCTGTCGGTCGGCCTCTCCGAGCAGGAGATCCCGTATCCATACGTGCTCGACGGCAGCGAGGAGCTGAGCATCGACGGCGTGCAGGCGAGCGAACTGGCGCGCTTCTTCCCCGCCGTCCGCCTGCACGACATCGGCGACGAGATCGCCGACGGCCTGTTCGCCTTCGAGCATGATCCGACCCGCCCGCTCTCGCTGTTCGAGGGGCCACGCGTCGATTTCAGCCTCGCGCGCCTGAAGCATTACAGCGGCACGCCGGCCGAGGATTTCCGCCCCTACATCCTGTTCACCAACTATATCCGCTACGTCGATGAGTTCGTCGCCTGGGCGCTCGCCGAGCTGCGCCGGCCGGACAGCCCGTACGAGGCTTTGTCGGTGGCTGGCGGGGTGCTGATCACGCGCGAGACGCCGGATGCCGAGCGCGCCATTGCCGAGGCGCCGTGGCGCAAGGTGCAGATGCCGGCCTACCACCTGATCGGCCCGAACGGGGCGGGGGTGACGCTGGTCAACATCGGCGTCGGCCCGTCCAACGCCAAGACGATCTGCGATCATCTCGCGGTGCTTCGCCCGCAGGCGTGGCTGATGATCGGCCATTGCGGTGGCCTGCGCCCCAGCCAGACGATCGGCGACTATGTGCTGGCCCACGCCTATCTGCGCGACGATCATGTGCTGGACGACGTGCTGCCGGTCGAGATTCCGATCCCGCCGATCGCCGAGGTGCAGCAGGCGCTGTTCCACGCGGCCGAGAAGGTGTCGGGCGAGACCGGCGACGAGCTGAAGCGGCGGCTGCGCACCGGCACGGTGGTGACCACCGACGATCGCAACTGGGAACTGCGCTATTCGCTGTCCGCGTTGCGCTTCAACCAGTCGCGCGCGGTCGCCATCGATATGGAGAGCGCCACCATCGCCGCGCAGGGCTATCGCTTCCGCGTGCCCTACGGGACGTTGCTGTGCGTGTCCGACAAGCCGATCCATGGCGAGATCAAGCTGCCGGGGCAGGCCAACCGCTTCTACGAACGCGCGATCTCGCAGCATCTCAGGATCGGGCTGGAGACGATCGAGCTGCTGCGCGCGGAGGGCGGCAAGCTCCACTCGCGCAAGCTGCGCAGCTTCGACGAGCCGCCGTTCCGGTAAGCGTCGTCATTGCGAGCGAAGCGAAGCAATCCATGGCCGCAAGCGCGGTGCCTATGGATTGCTTCGTCGCTTCGCTCCTCGCAATGACGGGAGGGTGATCAGCCGACGAACGCGCGCTCGATCACATAGTCGCCCGGTGCGGCGTTCGAGCCTTCCTTGAAGCCGAGCGAGTCGAGCATCGCCGCCTGCTCCTTGATCATCGCCATGGAGCCGCACAGCATGATGCGGTCCTGCGTGGGATCGAGCTGCAGCGGGCCGGTCACCGGCGCCTTGAACAGCGTGCCGTCCTCGAACAGGGTCCCGATGCGCGCGGTGGTGTGGAACGGCTCGCGCGTCACGGTCGGCACGTAGTGAAGCTGAAGCAGCGCCTGGTCCTGCACCAGCGGATCGCCGGCCAGCTGGCCTTCCAGCACGTCGCGATAGGCGAGGTCGCTCACCCGGCGCACCGAGTGGACCACCACGATCTGCGAGAACTGCTCGTACAGGTCCGGATCGCGGATCAGCGACATGAACGGTGCGAGGCCGGTGCCGGTGGCGAGCAGGAACAGGCGGCGGCCGGGCAGCAGCGCGTCGGTGACGAGCGTGCCGGTCGGCTTGCGGCCGAGGAACACGGCGTCGCCTTCCTTGATGCCCTGCAGGCGCGAAGTCAGCGGGCCGTCCGGCACCTTGATCGACAGGAATTCCAGCGTCTCGTCATAGGACGGGCTGGCGATCGAGTAGGCGCGCAGCAGCGGGCGCTGGCCGTCGGGCAGGCCCAGCATCACGAACTCGCCCGAGCGGAAGCGGAAGCTCGCCGGACGCGTGATCGAGAAGCTGAACAGATGCTCGTTCCAGTGATGGACGCGCGTCACCGTCTCGACGCTGAGCGCACCGGTCGGTTCAAGGGCGTGGCGATCACTCACTGATACTTCTCCGTTGAGAGGCGGGCGGGCCTCGATCTGTCGCTATTGCGGATAACTCGCAACAAGCATGGGTGCACCGCAGCGTAATGACAGCGCTTCGCCCGGAAAGCCAGTGTTGTTCGCTATCGGGGCACAAACTCCATCTTGTATATAACGATAAAGTTATATAATGAGATGAATATGGAAGATGTGTTGAGCCGGAAACTGAACGCGCTGGCCGATCCGACACGCCGCGCGATCCTGGCGCGGCTCGCGCTGGGCGAGGCGACGGTGGCCGAACTTGGGCGGCCCTTCGCGATCAGCCAGCCGGCGATTTCCCGCCATTTGAAGGTGCTGGAGGCGGCCGGGCTGATCGAGGCGGGGCAGGCCGCGCAGGCCCGCCCGCGGCGGCTCAAGGCCGGCGCGCTCAAGGAACCGGCCGACTGGATCGCGGGCATCGCCACGCTCTGGTCGGACAGTTTCGACCGGCTCGACGCGATGCTCGCCGAGGACATCAAGCGAGAGGGAGAATGATCATGGCCCCCGAATTTCGAATCACCCGCCGCTTCGCCGCGCCCCGCGACCGGGTGTGGGAAGCGTGGACCCGGCCCGAGCAACTGGCGCGCTGGTTCGGGCCGAAGGGCGTGACCACAACCGTTCTGAGCTTCGATCTGCGGCCCGGCGGCGGCCTTCATGCCCGGATGGAGTCGGCGGACGGTGGCGTGATGTGGGCGCGCTTCGTCTATCGCGAGGTCGTGGCGCCGGAGACATTGGTGTGGGAGCATGGCTTCGCCGACGAGGCCGGCGAATTCACCGCGTCGCCTTTCGGCGGGCCGTGGCCGCTGCGCCTGCTGACCAATGTGCGGTTCGAGGAGGAGGGCGATGCCACCCGCCTCACCCTGACCTGGGTGCCGCTGGAGGCGACGGCGGAGGAAGAGGCCGCCTTCGCCGCGATGATGGAATCGATGACGGGCGGCTGGTCCGGCAGCTTCGAGCAGCTCGACGCCTTTCTGGCGGACGGCGCCTAGCCCCTCGCGATCCGGCTTGCATGGCGCGCCCGGTCATGATTCCATCGGCCGAACGGTGGAGAGGCGGACATGCGGATACGGATCACGATGCTGATGCTGGCGGCGGGCCTTGCGGTCGCGGCGCCGGCCGATGCGCAGCTGGAAGGCTTGCTCGGCGGTGGCAAGAGCGGCGGTGGCGGACTGGGTGGCCTTGGTGGCGGTGCCGGGCTGCTGGGCGGCGGGGTCTCGCAGATCGGCGCGGGCAATGCGGCCGGGCTGCTCGGCTATTGCGTGAAGCGCAAGTATCTCGGCGGTGGCGACGCCCGCTCGATCCTCGGCAAGCTGACCGGCAAGCCGGGCGTGCTCGGATCGAAAGGCTATGCCGCCGGGCAGGACGGCAAGCTCGTCACCAAACAGGGCACCTTCTCGCTCGATGGCGTGAAGGACAAGGTGAAGGGCAAGGTCTGCGACATGGTGCTGGATCACGCGCAGGGCTTCATCGGGCGGTAGGCTCGTTCATCCTCCCTGCGCGAAGCGTGGGGAGGGGGCCGCCGGCAGCAGGCCGGTGGTGGAGGGGCAGGCGCTGCGCATTTTCCCCTCCACCATCCTGCGGATGGTCCCCCTCCCCATCTGCGATGGGGAGGATGTTCAGGATGGCGGCAGATCCTTGCCCGCCAGCGGCCGGACGTCGTGGAGCAGCGCCTCGAAGGCGTGGCCCGGCTCCTCGATCATCGGCAGGTGGGCGGAGCGTTCGAACCAGACGATCCGCTTCGACGGTGCCTTCAGCCGCGCCAGCCAGTCGGCGGCGATCTGCGGCGGCGTGGTGGTGTCGTGGCGGCCGAGGAACAGGATCACCGGCACGTTCAGCGTCCTTAGGTTCTCGAACGAGAGCGTCGCCAGCTTCGGCCACATCGTGCTCATCGTGAAGTCGCTGCTGGCGTCCCACGCCTTGCGGTCGGCCAAGCCATATTCGGGCGAGAGGCGGCCGATGTGGATGTAATAATCGCTGTCGCGCCGGTTGTAGCCGAGGCCACCATAATAGACCGACCATTTGCGCTCGATCCCGGTCTTGGCGAGATCGAGATGGTCGGGCGCGGGGTAGGGGGCGATGCCCTCCAGCTCCTTCACCGCCTGATCGTTGTGGTCGGTCTTTGCCTGCGCCAGCACCTGCGCGTAGCTCTGCGTCTCGTTCTGCTGGAAGTCGATGAGCTGGCCCATGCCGACATAGGCGTAGAGCAGGTCCGGCCGCTTCGCCGCCACCGCCAGCCCCACCGCCGAACCCCAGCTGTGGCCCAGCACGAAGATCCTGCGTTTGCCATAGCGCTTCCTGAGCAGTTCGATCAGCTCGATCGCGTCGTCCCGATAGCGATCCGGCGTGAGGGTGGGGCGCATCGCCTCCGGATCGTTGAGCGTGAAGGACTTGCCGGCGGCGCGCTGGTCCCACTGCACCACGGTGAACGCGTCCTCCCACGGCCGCTGGAACGACCAGGAGATCGGCAGCTCGACCGAGGCCGGGCCGCCATGGATGTAGAGCAGGATCGGGTTGCGTCGATCGGCGCCCCGCACGCTGACATATTGGCGCGCCCCGCCGAGCGTCGCGATGAAGCTCTCCTGCACGCCGTTCGGGCTGACGATCTTGTCGAAATCGGCGACGAGGGCGCGGCCGGGCGAGTAGCTGTCCTGCTCCGGAGCGGGCGCGATCGGCTCGATCGTCTGCGCGGCGGCGGGCAGCGCCAGGCCGATCGCGGCGAGCGCGGCGATGATGCGGTGGTGGGCCATGATCCTCTCCACTGTATTATGTCAGTAAATCACTTCGCAGGAACGGATGCAACCCGCGCCGGATGCTGCTAGGCGCGCGCTCATGCTTTCCTATCGCGACATCACGATCCGGCTCGGCGGCCGGGCGATCATCGAGAATGCCAGCGCGGCCATTCCGCCGAGGGCGCGTGTCGGCTTCATCGGCCGCAACGGCGCCGGCAAGTCGACGCTGATGAAGGCGATCGCCGGGATGCTGGAGTCCGACACCGGCGCGATCGACATGCCGAAGGGTGCGAAGTTCGGCTATCTGCGGCAGGATGCGCCGGGCGGCCCCGTGTCGGCGTTCGACACCGTGCTGGAGGCGGATACCGAGCGGGCCTCGTTGCTGACCGAGGCGGAGACCGAGACCGATCCCGACCGCCTTGGCCACATCTACGAGCGGCTGGACCAGATCGACGCCTACACCGCCCCGGCGCGGGCGGGCGTGATCCTCAAGGGGCTCGGCTTCGACGATGCGGCGCAGGCGCGGCCGATGGAGAGCTTCTCGGGCGGCTGGCGGATGCGCGTGGCGCTGGCGAGCCTGTTGTTCACCAACCCTGATATCCTGCTGCTCGACGAGCCGAGCAACCACCTCGATCTCGAGGCGGTGATGTGGCTGGAGGGATTCCTGCGCGCCTATCGCGGCACGATCCTGCTGATCTCCCACGAGCGCGATCTGCTCAACAATGTGGCGGACCATATCCTCCATTTGGATCGCGGGCAGACCACGCTCTACGTCGGCGGTTACGACAGCTTCGAGCGGCAGCGGGCCGAACGGCTCGCCCAGCAGAGCGCCGCGCGCGAGAAGCAGTTGGCCGAGCGCGAGAAGCTGCAGGCCTTCGTCGATCGCTGGAAGGCCAAGGCTTCCAAGGCCAAGCAGGCGCAGAGCCGCGTCAAGGCGCTGGCCCGGATGCAGCCGATCGCGGCGGTGGCGGAGGATCCGTCGCTCAGCTTCGGCTTCCCCAATCCGGAGGGGCTGCGCCCGCCGCTGCTGACGCTGGACAAGGCGGCGGTCGGCTACGAGCCGGGCAAGCCGATCCTGCGCAATGTCGGGCTGCGGCTCGATCCCGATGATCGCATCGCGCTGCTCGGCCGCAACGGCAACGGCAAGTCGACGCTGGCCAAGCTGATCGCCGGCGAGCTGACGACGATGGAGGGGGCGATGAACACCGCCTCCAAGATGTCGGTCGGCTACTTCACCCAGTATCAGGTCGAGGAGCTGGATCCGGACGATACGCCGGTCGACCATATGGGCCGGATGATGAAGGGCGCGACGCCGGGCGCGGTGCGCAACCATCTCGGGCGCTTCGGCTTCTCCGGCGACAAGGCGGTCACCAAGACCGGCAAGCTTTCGGGCGGCGAGCGCGCACGGCTGGCGCTGGCGCTGGTCACCCACGCGGCGCCCCATCTGCTGATCCTCGACGAGCCGACCAACCACCTCGACGTCGATACGCGCGAGGCGCTGGTGCAGGCGCTGGCCGATTATCGCGGCGCGGTGGTGGTGGTGAGCCACGACCGGCACATGCTGGAGATGGTGGCCGACCGGCTGTTCCTGGTCGACAACGGCACCGCGACCGAGTTCGACGGCACGATCGAGGATTATGCCAAGCTGATCGTCTCGGGCGGCGGCGATGCGTCCAAGGCCGATTCGCCCTCCGGCTCCAAGAAGGAGGATCGCAAGGCGGCGGCCGAGCGGCGCGAGGCGACGGCCGCCATCCGCAAGAAGGTGAAGGAGGCCGAGGCCGAGATCCAGCGGCTGGCCAAGGCACTGGCCGACATCGACCTCGCGCTGGCGGGTTCTCCGCCGGCCTCGCTCAAGCTGATGACGATGGGCCAGCTGATGAAGCGGCGCGGCGACGTCGAGAAGCTGCAGGAGGCCGTCGAGGCGGAATGGATGGAAGCCAGCGAGGCGCTGGAGGCGTCCGCCTAATAACCATATACGCACTTTTCTATTGACATCGCGGCGCTCATCTGGCACAAGGTGAGCACGCTGAGAAATTGCGTCGAAGGGCCGGGCGGTGGCGACACCGTTTCCGGCCCTCGGCGTGTCTGGAGGGGGTGATGGCCAGCAAGGGCAAGCCGAAGACGCGCTGGAGCCGGGAACGCGGGATCGCGTTCCTCGAACATCTGGCGCTGAGCAGCAATGTCGCGGCGTCGGAACGGGTCGCGCGGCTGCCGCGTGGCGCGGCCTATCGCCAGCGTCGCAAGGATGCGGACTTCGCGCGGGCCTGGGACGAGGCGTTGCGCGAGGGCTATGGCCGGCTCGAAGCGGCGATGCTCGATCGCGCGATCAATGGCGTCAAGGTGGTGAAGGCCTTCGCCAACGGCGTGACGGAAACGAAGCTGGAATTTTCGGAGCGCATCCAGATGCTGCTCTACAACGCGCACCGTGAACGTGTCCTCGGGCCGGCGGCGTCCGGCGCCGAAAGCGCCCGCGAGCGCCTCGCCGCCAAGCTCGCCGAGATGAACCGGAGAGCAGGCGATGAAGGCTGAGGCCCCGGACGCCGCCGCCGTCGCCGCGCTGGACGATGCGGACCGGGCCGCGCTGATCGGCGTTCTCGCCGAAGAAGATGCGATCGCCATGCTGGCGGACTGGCGTTTCTGGGCGCGACCCTCGCAATTGCCGCCGCCCGGCGACTGGCGGATCTGGCTGGTGATGGCGGGGCGCGGTTTCGGCAAGACGCGCGCCGGCGCGGAGTGGGTGCGCGGTATCGCCGAGGCCGATCCGCAGGCCCGGATCGCGCTGGTCGGGGCGACGACCGCCGATGTGCGCCGCGTGATGATCGAGGGCGAGAGCGGGTTGCTCGGCATCGCGCCTGCGGGATGGCGTCCGCGCTGGGAACCGTCGCTGGGGCGATTGCGCTGGCCGAACGGCGCCGAGGCGCGGCTCTTTTCGGCGAGTGAGCCGGAGGCGCTGCGTGGGCCGCAGCATAGCCACGCCTGGTGTGACGAGATCGCCAAATGGGCGAACGGGCAGGAGACGTGGGACAATCTGATGCTGGGCCTGCGCCTTGGAAGTCTGCCGCGCGTGATGGCCACGACGACGCCGCGCCCGGTCCCTCTGTTGCGCGGGCTGATCGGTCGCGATGATGTGGTGGTGACGGGTGGACGGACGCGCGACAACCGGCAGCATCTCCCGCCCGGCTTTATTGCCGCCGTGACCGCCGATTACGCGGGCACCCGGCTCGGCCGGCAGGAGCTGGACGGCGAGCTGATCGAGGAGATCGAGGGGGCGATCTGGCCCCGCGCGCTGATCGAGCGATGCCGGGTGCGTGAGGCGCCGGAAATGGCGCGCGTCGTCCTGGGAGTCGATCCGCCGGCGGGCGCCGGGGCGGGATCGGATGCGTGCGGGATCGTCGTCGCGGCGCTGGGTCGCGATGGCATCGGCTATGTGATCGAGGATGCCAGCGTGCAGGGCCTCGCGCCCGAGGGCTGGGCGGCGGCGGTCGTGTCGGCGGCGCGGCGGCACGGAGCGGACCGGGTGATCGCCGAGGCGAACAATGGCGGCGCGATGGTGGAAAGCGTGCTGCGCGCCGGTGACGCCGGCCTGCCGGTGCGGCTGGTTCACGCCTCGCGCGGCAAGGCGGCGCGGGCCGAGCCGGTGTCGGTGCTCTACGAGCGCGGGCAGGTCCGGCACATCGGCGCCTTCCCGGCGCTGGAGGACGAACTCGCCGGCTTCGCGCTGGACGGTCGCTACGAAGGGCCAGGTCGCTCGCCCGATCGCGCCGATGCTTTGGTCTGGGCGCTGACCGCCCTGCTGCTGGAGCGGCGCGGGCAGCCGGCGGTGCGGGTGGTGTGACTCGATAAGATCCTCCTTGCGCAGAGCGCGGGGAGGGGGACCGCCGCCGAAGGCGGTGGTGGAGGGGCATTCGCCGCCGCTCCGCATTCCCCTCCACCGCCTTCGGCGGTCCCCCTCCCCATTGCATGGGGAGGAACAGAGAAAGGAAAATCATGCGCTTGTTCAATTTCAGGCCCGCGCGGGCATCCGCGCGGCCGGCGCTGACGCGCGCCTTCGGTTCGGTACCAGCGCCGCATGGCGACTGGCCGTCGGGCTACGAGGCGCAGGTGCGCGCCGCCTATCTCGCCAACGCCGTCGCGCAGCGCGCGGTGCGGATCGTGGCGGAAGGAGCGGGGAGCATCACCATCGATGTGACGCCGGACGACCATCCGGCGGCGGCGCTGCTGTCGGGCAGCCTCGTCGAGACGATCGCGACGCACCTGCTCCTGCATGGCAACGCCTATGTGCAGATCGTCGGCGATGCGGACGGAGTGCCGGCGATGCTCTTCCCGCTCCGCCCCGAGCGGGTGAGCGTGGAGCCGGATGCAAGCGGCTGG
Organism: Sphingomonas oryzagri; assembly: GCF_029906645.1. NCBI lineage: Bacteria > Pseudomonadati > Pseudomonadota > Alphaproteobacteria > Sphingomonadales > Sphingomonadaceae > Sphingomonas > Sphingomonas oryzagri. Next base: position 2,637,377 of record NZ_JARYGZ010000001.1, on the reverse strand, counting down.
CCCGCCGCCTATGTCTACCGCGCAGCCGGGCAGACATTGCGCGTGCCGGTGCGCACGGCGGACGGGCGGCCGGGTCTGGTTCATGTGCGCGCCACCCACCCGCTCGACGATCATTACGGGCTGGGGAGTCTCGGCGCGGCATCCGGGCCGGTGGCGATCCACAATGCCGCGACGCGCTGGAACAAGGCGCTGCTCGACAATGCCGCGCGGCCCTCGGGCGCGCTGGTATACGAGCCGGGGGAGCCGGGCGCGACGCTTACGGCGGACCAGCTCGACCGGTTGCGCGCCGAGATGGAGGCGAGTTTCGCAGGCTCCGGCAATGCCGGGCGCCCCATGCTGCTGGAGGGTGGCCTGAAATGGCAGGCGCTGAGCCTGACGCCCGTCGACATGGACTTCATCAACCTGAAGGCCGCCGCCGCGCGGGAGATCGCGCTCGCCTTCGGGGTGCCGCCGATGCTGCTCGGCCTTCCCGGCGACAACACCTACGCCAATTATTCGGAGGCCAACCGCGCGCTGTGGCGGCTGACCATCCTGCCGCTCGCCAACAAGATCGTCGCGGCGCTGGCCGATGCGCTCGGGGCGTGGTGGCCGGACCTTAGGCTGGCGATCGACCTCGACTCGATCCCGGCTTTGGCCGGCGACCGCGCGGCGCTCTGGGCGCAGCTCGCCGACGCCGATTTCCTGAGCGACGACGAGAAGCGCCAGATGCTGGGCTTCGCGCCAAGGGGGGTGGCGCCATGATCGCCGAGACCGAAACCGCTTTGCTCGCGCGCTTGGTCGAGCAGGGGCGGAGCGAGGGCGCCGACCTGCTGACGCTGCGCGCGCTCGCCGAGGAGGCGAGCGAGGCGGGGGCGGCGCGGGCGTTGGAGCGGCTCGGCCTCGCCGATCCCTCTGCGCGCGCCGATCTCGACGAGCTGCGCGAGCTGCTCTCCGCCTGGCGCGACGCCAAGCGCACCGCGCGCGACGCCGTGGTGGCGTGGGTGGTGCGGATCGTGCTGGCGCTCGTCATGCTCGGCATGGCGGTGAAGCTCGGCCTCGTGCCGCTGGTGCGGCAATGAGCCTGCGCTTCGCCGGTTACGCCGCCTTGTTCGACACGATCGATCGCGGCGGGGATCTGATCCGCAAGGGGGCCTTCGCCCGCGCCGTCGCATCCGGGCGGAGCGTGCCCCTGCTCTGGCAGCACCGCCCCGAACGCCTGATCGGCCGCATCGAGAGCATCGCCGAGGATCAGCGCGGGCTGCGCGTGATCGGGCGGCTCACTCCCGATGCGGGGAACGAGGCGGCCGCCCTGCTCCGCGACGGGGCGGTGGGCGGCCTGAGCTTCGGATACCGGGTGCGCGCCAAGGAGGCGCGCCACCATGGTCGCACGCTCACCGATCTCGATCTGGTCGAGGTCTCGCTGGTGACCTTCCCGATGCAGCCCGGCGCGCGGGTTCATGCCGTCCATGAGGAGGACAAATATGTCTGAGGAGAACATGATGTACGAGACCAAGAATGATCCGCTCGAAGCCAGCTTCGCCGGCGCCGACGACATCGCCGAACTGCGCGCCGGCATGGCCGACCTGAAGGCCAAGCTCGACGCCGGCACCATCGCCGCCGCCCGCGCGCCGCTCTCCGGCGCCGCCGCGCCCGAGACCAAGCAGTTCGTCGATCGCTATCTCGCCACGGCAACGCCGCCGGCATCGAGGTGAAGGCCATCGACGGCAGCGCCGACAGCTCCGGCGGCTATGCCGTGCCGCAGGAGATCGACGCGACCATCGCCGCGACGCTCAAGTCGATCTCGCCGATCCGTGGCATCGCCAATGTCGTGACCGTCGGCTCGGCGGGCTATCGCAAGCTGGTGACGTCCGGCGGCACGACCTCGGGCTGGGCGGCGGAGAATGCCGTGCGGGCCGAGACGGGTACGCCCGTGTTCAACGAGGTGGCGCCGCCGATGGGCGACCTGTTCGCCAACCCGGCCGCCACGCAGGCGATGCTCGACGACGCGGCGTTCGACCTCGAAGCCTGGCTGGCCGGCGAAATCGCCACCGAGTTCGCCCGCGCCGAGGGGGCGGCGTTCGTCAACGGCGACGGCGTCAACAAACCCAAGGGCTTCCTCCAGTCGCCGAAGAGCGATGCGGAGGACGGCACGCGCCCGTTCGGCACGCTCCAGTATCTCGCCACCGGCGTCGACGGCGCCTTCCCGGCGAGCGAGCCGGAGGACCTGCTGGTCGATCTCGTCCAGTCGCTGCGCGCGCCCTACCGGCAGGGGGCGGTGTTCGTGATGAACGCCGCGACGCTCGCCACCATCCGCAAGATGAAAACCGCGGAAGGCCAGTTCCTCTGGTCGCCGGGGCTCGTCGCGGGCCAGCCCGACACGCTGCTCGGCTATCCGGTGGTGGAGGCCGAGGACATGCCCGACATCGGCAGCGGCACCACCCCGATCGCGTTCGGCAACTTCAACGCTGGCTACCTGATCGCCGAGCGCGGCGAGACGGCGATCCTGCGCGATCCGTTCAGCCATAAGCCCTTCGTCCACTTCTACGCGACGCGCCGGATCGGCGGCACGGTGGCGAATTCGGAGGCGATCAAGCTGATCAAATTCTCGGCGTCCTGATCTCCTTTCCACCGAGACTGCCTGGCCCGCGCGACGCCGTTCGCGCGGGCCTTTTTCTTTCCCGTCTTTGCCGGAGATCGCCGCCATGCTGACCAAGTGCGTGGACGCCACGCTCGATTATGCCGTGGAGTGGCCGCGCGCGCGGCTGCTCGGCGTGCCGATCGAGGAGAGCGCCTGGACCTGCCGCCCCGAGGGGCTGACCATCGAGCCGCGCGAGGCCGCGCCCGGCATCGTCGCGGTGCGGATCTCGGGCGGTGCGCGGGGCGTCGCCTACCGCCTCACCAACCGCGTGACGCTGGCCGACGACCGGACGCTCGCGCGCAGCCTCGATCTGGAGGCGGCGTGATGGGCGCGCCCGCGCAGGCGGTGGCCGACGCCAAGGCCTATCTCCGGATCGACGGCACGGACGAGGACGCGCTGCTGGCGACGCTGGCCGGCGCCGCGATCGGGCTGTGCGAGCGCTTCACCGGCCTGACTTTGCTCTCCGCCGCGCGGACCGACATGGTGGCCGCGTGCAGCCCCGAATGGCAGCGGCTCCCCGCCACGCCGGTGAGCGCGATCGCCTCGGTCGCCTCGCTCGATCCGCTGGGCGTCGCGAGCGTGTTGCCGGTCGAAGCCTATGCGATCGACATCGATGCGGCGGGCGACGGCTGGGTGCGGCTGACCGGGCCGATCGCCGCCAGCCGCCTGCAGGTCGGCTACACCGCCGGTATCGCCGCCGACTGGCCGTCGCTGGCCGAACCGCTGCGGCAGGGGGTGATCCGCCTCGTCGCGCATCTTTACGCCCATCGCGACGCGGTGGACGATGCCGGGCCGCCCGCTGCCGTCACGGCCTTGTGGCGCCCGTATCGCCGGATGCGGCTGGCATGAGCGGCGAGCTGGCCGGCGCGCTGACCCAGCGCGTCTCGATCCTGCGGCGCTCGGCCGACCGCGATGATCTCGGCGGGGCGAGCGGCGAGTGGGAGGTCGTGGCCGCCACCTGGGCTGCGCTGGAGCCGATCGCGGCCGCGAGTTGGGGGGCGGGCGACCGGCCCTCCGCCACGCCACGCTGGCGGGCGGTGCTGCGCGCGGGCGTCGATGCCGCGCCCGGCGACCGTCTGCAATGGCGTCTGCTGCTGCTCACCGTCCGCGCGGGCGAGGCCGCTCCCGCGACGCCCGACCGCATCATGCTGACACTGGAGGAGGATCGATGACCGACATCCGCCTTTCCGCCGCCGTCGCCGCCGCTCTGGCCGGCGCCGAGGCGCGGGTCGCCGCCGCGATCGCCGCCGAGGTTCCCGCCGATGTGCGCGTGTCGCTCGATGAGCGGGGCATCGCGCTGACCGGGCGCGACCTCTCGGCCCGCTCGCTCACCGACGCGCGGCTGCGCGACTTCGCCGGGCTGGTGCGATGAGCACCGCGGCGCAAGCGCTCCAGCGCGCGCTGGTCGCGACGCTCCGCGCGTCGGGGCTGGCGGTGACCGGCATCCATGACGGCCCGCCCGCCGATGCCGTCTGCCCCTATGTCGCGATCTCCGACGGATCGACCACCGACTGGAGCCACAAGACCGGCCGGGGGCGCGAGCACCGCCTGTCGATCGCGATCTGGGACGACGGCCTCTCGCCCGCGCGCCTCCACGCGCTGATGGCCGAGGCCGAGGATGTGATCGAGGCGATGCCGCGCGATCTCGAAGGCCACCGCATCGCCAGTCTTGCCTTCCTGCGCGGCCGCATCGTCCGCGACCCCGACGGGCCGTGGGCGGGCCGCCTCGATTACCGCGTCCGCACGCTGGAAATCCCCCCTCCCTGAAAGGGAGGGGGCGGAGGTGGGTTCGCCTGAGGCGGGCACGCCGCTGTCCGGTGAGCAACCCACCCCAAACCCCTCCCTTTCAGGGAGGGGCTTCAGACAGAGGAGACCACCTATGCCCGCAGAAAGCGGCAGCGCCTTCCTGCTCAAGATCGGCGACGGCACCGCCATGCCCGTCTACGCCACCGTCGCCGGCCTCCGCACCACGCAGCTCTCGATCGCCGGCGAGCAGGTGACGATCACCAACAAGGATAGTGGCGGGTGGCGCGAGCTGCTTTCCGGCGCCGGCACGCGCAGCGTCTCGGTGGCGGGCAGCGGCGTGTTCACCGGATCGGCGGCGGAGGGGCGCCTGAAGGCCAACGCGCTCGCCGGCACGCTCGACGATTATCAGCTGAGCTTCGAGAGCGGCGAGACGATGCGGGGCCGCTTCCTGCTGACGAAGCTCGATTATTCGGGCGATTTCAACGGCGAGCGGGCCTACACCGTGGCGCTCGAATCCTCCGGCCCGGTGGTGTCGGCGTGAGTGCGCCCGCCAACCCCGCGCGGGGCGAAACCGCGCTCGCCATCGGCGACCGGACACTGACCGTCCGCCCCAGCTTCCAGGCGCTCGTCGCCGCCGAGCAGGAGGTCGGCCCGCTCTTCGCGCTGGTCGAGCAGGCGGCCGTCGGCAAGCTGACGCTGGCCGATACCATCACGCTGATCTTCCACTGCCTCGTCGGCAAGCCCGACACGCTCACCAGCGAGAGCTTCGGCGAGCAGGTGGTCGAGGCTGGCATCGCCGTGCTGACGCCGGTGCTGCGAACCCTGCTCGGCCAGATCGTGAAAGGGCTGTGATCACCCCTTCCTCTCCCCCGTTCGTCCTGAGCGAAGTCGAAGGACGGGCTGCGAGCGACACACCTGTGTCCCGCACTTCGACTTCGCTCAGTGCGAACGGATCGTTTGTGGAGAGGGCGGTCCGCCTCGCCGGCATCGCGGGCGCGCTCGCCGGGTGGCGGCCGGACGAGTTCTGGCGTGCCACCCCGGCCGAGCTGGAAGCGGTGCTGTCCGCGCTCTCCGGGCCACAGGCGCAGGGCGACGCACCCCCCGACGCCGTGACGATCGCGGCGCTCAAGGAGCAATTCCCAGATGGATGAAACGGTAGAGACGCTGATGATCGGCGTGCGCGCCGACACGCAGGCCTTCGCGGCGGACACCGCATCGATGCAGGCCTCGCTCCAGACCTCGCTTGGCACCGGTGCGGATCGTGCGGCAACCCTGATCGAGAACGGCCTCGCGCGGGCGGTGCGTTCGGGCAAGCTAAGCTTCGCCGATCTGGAGCGCACCGCGCTGTCGGTGTTGTCCGAGATCGCCGCGCAGGCGGTGAAGGGTGGAATCGCGGCTCTGCTCGGCGGCGGAGGCTCGGGTGGATCGGGCGACGGGCTGATGTCGATCGGTACCAGCCTGCTGACCTCGCTGCTCGGCTCGCCCGGTCGCGCGACCGGCGGGCCGGTCTCGCCGGGCAGGCCCTATATGGTCGGCGAGCAGGGGCCGGAGCTGTTCGTGCCCACCTCGGCCGGCAGCATCGCCCCGGCCTCGTCCGCCCCGGCGCGCGACGTGCGTGTCGCGATCAGCATCAACGCGCCGACCGGCACCGAACCACGCGCGCTCGCGAGTTCGAGCCGGCAGGTGGCGCGCGCCGTCTCCCGCGCGCTCGCTCAGGCGGATCGCTGAGATGGGCTGGTGGCTGACGAGTGACGCCGATGCCGACCGTGCGCGGAAACAGGCGGGCGGGTGGATCAAGCGTTTCGATTCGCGCTTCTGGACGGTCAATTTCCCGCGCCCGATGATGGCGGCGGTGACGACCACCGCCCCCGATGCGCTCCGCGTCGATGCGGTGTTCTACGGGAGCGACGATCTCGCCGGACTGATCTGGGAGGCGGAGGACCGCATCGACCATCCGCTCAACCGCTACGAGACGGTGCGCGATTTCCGGCAGTGCACGCTCACATTCCGCTGGCGCTCGTCGGGGCTGATGCCGCTCGATGCGATCAACGGCCCGACGTTGACCATCGAGGGGCGCGATGCCTCGGGCGCGACGCGGAGCTGGTACGTGCGCCTGTGGAACTATGCGCAAGGGTCGCCCGAAGACGCGACGGTCACGCTCGATTTCGGGGCTATGACGGGGGGCTTCGCGCTCCCCGCCGATGCCGATCCGGTATGGGCGGGAGACGTTGACCGGCTGTTCCTGTCGCTGGTGCCGCCAGCCTATACCGGCGTCGCGGGCGATCTCGCGGCTCCGGCCGAGGCCTGGGTCGAACTGACCGGCATGGTGAGCGATGGCGCCGGATCGACGCTGGCGATCGGCGACGGGCTGGTGCCGCCGCACGGGCTGATGATCGCCACCGGTTACGACGACGCCTACAACCAGACGCCGGCGCGGGTGCTGCGCCAGATCCTCGCGCTCGGCTATCGCGGCGCGATCGATCATTATGTCGGCATGAGCCACTATTTCCGGCTGGAGGCGGTGGCGGGTGCGGGGCATCTCGTCAGTCTCGCGGGCGGAACGCTGAACGTCGCGGCCGAGGCGTGGCACCGCGATTTCCTGGCGCGGGCGGCGGGGCTGGGGTTCGAGGTGATCCTCGCGCTTTCTTACGAACTGCTCGATCAGCATGCGTGGCAAGACTGGAAGCAGCGCGCGGCTGATGGCTCGCCCGCGCTCACCGGGTGGGATCCGCCTTCGACCCTGCTGTCTCCCGCTTGTTCGCCGGCCATGTCCTACCTTCGCACCGTCGCGACGGCGTTCGCGACGCTCGCGGCAGAGGCGGGGCCGGTGCGCTTCCAGATCGGCGAGCCGTGGTGGTGGACCCGCGCCGACGGCACGATCTGCCTCCACGACGATGCCGCCCGCGCCGCGCTCGGCCCGGATGCCGATTACGTGACCAGCCTGATCGGCCCGCTCGACGCGACGCAGACGGCGGTACTCGATGCGGCCGGCGCCTTGCTCTCGACCTCGACGGCGGCGCTGGGCGCGGCGGTGAAGGCGGTGGCGCCCGACGCCGAGCTGTCGTTGCTCACCTATCTGCCGACCGTGTTCGATCCCCGGATGCCAGAGGCGATGCGTGCCAACATGCCGGTCGGCTGGGCCAGCCCGGCTTTCGATCGCCTCCAGCTCGAGGATTATGACTGGGTGCAGGCCGGCGACACCGGCGCGAGTGCGCGCGGAGCCGCCTTCGCCACCGAACGGCTGGGCTATCCGCCGGAGCGGCAGGATTATTTCTCGGGCTTCGTGCTGAACGCCATCGACGCGCCGGTCTTCTGGCCGCGCATCGAGGCGGCTGCGACGGTGGCGCGGGCGCGGGGCGTCGCCCGCGTCTTTCTCTGGGCGCTGCCGCAGGTGGCGCGCGACGGCTTCACGATATTCGAACTGGGGGAGGGGGACGTGCAGGCCTTCGACGATGTGGATTTCCCGCTGACGCTGGGCGCGCAGGCGAGCGTGACGCCGGCTTTCTCGACCGCGATCGTGACCTCGGCGGCCGGGGTCGAGCAGCGCAATGCCGACTGGGCGGACGCGCGGCTGAGCTTCGATGCCGGACCGGGCGTGCGATCCGAGGACGACATCGCCGGCCTGCTCGCCTTCTTCCGCGCGCGGCGCGGGGCGGCGCGGGCCTTTCGGTTCCGCGATCCGTTCGATTTCCAGGCGACCGACGTGTCGATCGGCATCGGCGACGGCACGACGACGAGCTTCCCGCTGGTCAAACGCTACGGCGACGGCGAGGAGGCGCAGGTGCGTCGGATCACCCGGCCGGTGACGGGCAGCGTGCGCGTCGCGGTAGGCGGGGTCGAGGCCGCCGAAGGATGGTCGTTGCTCGACGGCGGCATCGTCTCCTTCGTCACCGCGCCTTCCGCCGGTGCCGAGGTGACGGCCGGCTTCCAATTCGACGTGCCCGTCCGTTTCGCCGAGGACAGGCTGGAGGTCAGCCGCGCCACCTTCCTTGCCGGCGAGGCGCCGAGCGTTCCGCTGATCGAGGTGCGCGAGCCATGAGCGTCGCCTGGCTCGACGGCGCGCTGACCACGATGGCGCTGTGCTGGCGGCTCGATCGCGCGGACGGGGTGAGCATCGGCTTCACCGCGCACGATCGCGACCTGACGATCGGCGGCGTGGTCTACCGCTCCAGCCCCGGCATGGTGCCGTCCGCGATCCGCCAGTCGGACGGGTTCGACGTCGATACGCTGGATGTCGAGGGTGCGCTGACCCACGATGCGATCACAGCCGACGACCTCACCGCAGGGCGCTGGGACGGCGCCGCTCTCACCCTGTGCGCGGTCGACTGGATCGACCCCGCCGATCCGCTGGTCATCGCGCGGGGCGAGATCGGCGACGTCTCGATCAGCGATGCGGCCTTCACCGCCGAGCTGCGCGGACCGACCGCCCTGCTGGAACGGCCGGTGGTCGAGCGCACCTCGCCCGATTGCCGCGCGCAGCTCGGCGACCGGCGCTGCCGCGTCGATCTGGCGGCCCATATCCGTCTCGCGATGGTGACGGCGGTGGCGGACGAGGTGCTGACGCTCGATGTCGCCGAACCCTCGTCCAACGCGTACGGCTATGGCCGGCTTCGCTGGCTCGACGGCGACAATGCGGGCCTGTCGGCGGCAATCCTCTCCTCGACCGGCGCGACGGTGACGCTGCGCGATCCCCCGGCCTTCGCGATCGCCGAGGGCGCGCGGGTCGAGCTGCTGGAGGGGTGCGACCGCCTGCTCGATACCTGCCGGATACGGTTCGCCAATGCCGCCAATTTTCGCGGCGAACCCTATCTGCCGGGGGTCGACCTGCTGACCCGCTACGGCACCGACTGATGGCGCCGGACGAGGCGACTGTGATCGCCGCCGCGCGGGCCTGCGTGGGTGCGCGGTTCCGGTTGCACGGGCGCTTTCCAGCCAATGGACTGGATTGCATCGGGCTGGCGGCGGTCGCCTACGGTCGGGATCGTGTGCCGACCGGCTACGCCCTGCGCGGCGGCGATCCGGCGCGGGTAGCGGCCGGGATCGAGGCGGCGGGGTTCGTCCCGGTGGAGGGCGCGGCCCGCCCCGCCGATCTGCTGCTTCTGCTGCCCGGTCCCCATCAACTCCATCTCGCGATTCTCACCGATCGCGGTTTCATCCATGCCGATGCGGGCCTGCGCCGGGTCGTCGAGGTGCCTGGGCCGCCACCTTGGCCGACGCTCGGCCGCTGGCGCGTCGCCTGAAGGGAAGATCATGGCCACTCTCGTCCTCACCGCCGTCGGCACCGTCGTCGGCGGCCCGATCGGTGCCGCCATCGGCGCGGTAATCGGCAACCAGATCGATCGCGCCATCTTCACGCCCAAGGGCGCCAAGGGGCCGCGCCTCGACAGTCTCGCCGTGCAGGGCTCCTCCTACGGAGCCGATCTGCCGCGGCTGTTCGGCACGATGCGCGCGTCGGGATCGGTGATCTGGGCTACCGACCTGCGCGAGAGCACGCACAAGTCCGGCGGCAAGGGCAAGCCTGCGACCACCACCTACAGCTATTCGGCCTCCTTCGCGGTCGTGCTGTCCGCGAGGCCGGTGCGGACGATCCACCGCATCTGGGCGGACGGCGCGCTGCTGCGCGGCGCGGCCAAGGACTGGAAGACCGACGTGGGCGCCTTCCGCCTCCACACCGGCGAAGACGGGCAGGCGATCGACCCGCTGATCGCGGCGGCCGAGGGGATCGACGCGACGCCGGCGCATCGCGGGTTGGCCTATGCGGTGTTCGAGGATCTGCAGCTGGCCGATTACGGTAACCGCATCCCCTCGCTCAGCTTCGAGGTGGAGGCCGACGACGGCGCGGTCTCGCTGACCACCATCGCGGCCATCCTGTCCGAAAGCGAAGTGAGCGGGGCGGGCGGCCCCCTGCTCGGCGGCTATGCGGCGTCGGGCGACAGCCTGCGCGGCGCGATCGAGGGGTTGGGATCGGCGCTGCCGGTGGCCTTCGCCGATGGCGCCGACGGCCTGCACCTGGTCGACGAGACGGCCGCCCCGCTCGATCTACCCGTCACCGAGATGGGGGCGTTCGCATCGGGCGCCAAGCCGGTGCCCAGGGTCGTGATCGAGCGACAGGCGGCGGGCACGCTGAACGAGGCGCTGTCGATCGGTTATTACGATCCCGCGCTCGACTATCAGATCGGCTCGCAGAGCGCGCGGCGGGATGTCTCCGCGCGCCGGGCGGGCGCGATCGATCTGCCCGCCGCCGTCGACGCATCGAGCGCGCAGAGCATCGTCGAGGCGCGGCTGGCGCGCGAGTGGGCGGGGCGGACGACGGCGCGGCTGGCGCTGCCCTTGCGGCATCTCGACATCGCCGCCGGTGCGATCGTCGCCGTGCCGGGCCAGAACGGGCGCTGGCGGGTGACCGAGCGCGCCTTCGAGGACATGGTGCTGACGCTGACCGTCCAACGGTTGCCGCCGGCGACGGGCGACGCACCCCCGGCGAGCAGCGGTTCGGGCCTTTCTCAGCCCGACCTGCCGCATGGGCCGACGACGCTCGCGCTGCTCGATCTGCCGTCCCTCGGCGATGATCCGGCGACCGCGCCGACGTTGCTGGTCGCGGCGGCCGGCGAGCAGGCGGGATGGCGCAAGGCGGCGCTGACGCTGAGCCTCGACGACGGCGCGAGCTGGCAGGCGATCGGCGGCACGGCCGCTCCGGCGATCATCGGGCAGGCAGTGACCGTTTTGGTCTCCGGAAGCAGTGCCGTGAGGGACGATGCGAACAGCGTCGATATCCTGCTGCTGAACGATGCGATGGCATTGGCGAGCAGCGACGCCACCAGCCTTTCGGCGGCCACGAACCTCGCTTTGCTGGGCGACGAGCTGATCCAGTTCGCTTCCGCCGAGCAGATCGGGCCGCGCCTGTTCCGCCTCGCGGGCTTGCTCCGTGGTCGCCGTGGCAGCGAATGGGCGATCGGCGGCCATGCGATCGGCGATCGCTTCGTGCTGGTCGATCCGGATGCGCTGCTGGCCTGGCCGTTGCCGCTGTCCGCAATCGGCCGGTCGGTGCGGGTGTCGGCGAACGGGGTGGGGGACAGCGCGCCTGCGGAGGCCGACCTCACATTCCAGGCCCGTGCCATGCGGCCCCCGGCACCGGTGGCCCTCCTCGGCACGGCGATGCCCGACGGTTCCGTATCGGTCGGCTGGACCCGCCGCAGTCGCGCGGGCTGGGACTGGCTGGACGACACCGACGTGCCGCTCGCGGAAGAGACCGAGCGCTACCAGATCCTCCTGTCGCGGCCGGGGGGCGTGGATCGATTGCTCACGGTCGCGGAACCGGTCGCGACGATCGCGCCCGCCGATCTCGATGCGCTGGGCGGCGCGGGGCCGCTGACCATCACGATCGCGCAGATCGGCACGACGGCCGCCTCGCTGCCGCCCGCCACCCTCACCATGACATCGGGAGCCTGACATGACCGACGCTACCGCGCGCCTCGCTCTGCCCTTCATCGCATCCGGGCAGGCGCAGAAGGAATTGTTCCACAACGAGGCGCTGGTGCGGATCGACGCGCTCCTCCAGCCGGCGGTCGAAAGCCTGCTGGTGGACAGTCCGCCGCCCGCGCCCGCGCCCGGCCAATGCTGGATCGTCGGCGAATCCCCCGTCGGGGCGTGGGCGGGGCAGGCGTTGGCGCTGGCTGCCTGGAGCGATGGCGGCTGGCGCTTCGTCTCGCCGCGCCCCGGAATGGCGGTCTGGTCGCTCGCCGACACCCTGGTTGCGCATTTCGATGGCGACGCATGGATGGTTGGCGAGATCCGGGCGCGACGGTTGCTCGTCGATGGGGTCGCCGTGGTGGGCGCGCAACAGTCCGCGATCGCCGATCCGACCGGCGGAACCTCGCAGGATTCCGAGGCGCGCGCTGCAATATCCGCAATTCTGGCGGCACTGAGGAGCCACGGTCTCATCGCGAGTTGAAATTTTTTTGCGGCACGGCGAAACCGAATGGATTATCGAGTGTTGAGCAGCCGCTTGCCGGGGAGGAAACACAACAGGCGACAGCGGGGTTGTGGCAATCTGGCAACAGTGTGGGAATATGCGCGCTTGCGCGGATATTCCTCTTTGGTTAGGCTTTTATCCGTTCCCAGACGGGAATTGATTGAAAGGGGATTATTATGCGGAAGCTCGCCGTAGTTATGGCGCTCGCCTCCACCGCATTGGCCGGCGCTGCCGCCCATGCGAAGGACGGTGCCTGGTACGTAGGCGTTGAAGGCGGCGCGATGCTCGTCGAGGATTCGCACTACAGCATCAATGGTGCGTCCGACGCGCTCAAGGTTAACCAGCATTATGGCTACGATGTCGACGGCATCGTGGGCTACGATTTCGGTCCGGTCCGGATCGAAGGCGAAGCGGGTTACAAGCGCTCGAAGGTCGATGATTTCGCGACCTCCGTCACGACCTATAACGGCCCGAAGGGCAGCACCAGCGCGCTCAGCTTCATGGTCAACGCGCTGCTCGACTTCGGCGACGAGTCGGGCATCAGCGGTTACGTCGGCGGCGGTGCCGGTGTGGCCCGCGTGAAGGCCGACAACTGGCGCGATTACAGCGATACGCCGACCTTCCTCGACGACAGCGACACCCGCTTCGCGTGGCAGGCGATCGCCGGCGTTCGTGCGCCGCTCACCGACAACATCGACGTCGGCCTGAAGTATCGCTTCTTCAACGTTCGCAACGTGAAGATGGTCGGCCTCGATCCGGATCTCGGAACGGCCGCCGACTATAAGGGCAAGTTCCGGTCGCACTCGATCCTGGGCAGCCTGATCTTCAACTTCGGCGAGCCGGCGGCCCCGCCGCCCCCGCCGCCCCCGCCGCCCCCGCCGCCCCCGCCGCCGCCGCCTCCGCCGCCGCCGCCGGTGGTGCAGAACCCGGGTCCGTTCATCGTGTTCTTCGACTGGAACAAGTCGGACATCACGCCGGAAGCCGCGTCGATCCTCGACAACGCTGCTGCGGCCTACACGCAGACCGGTTCGGCTTCGGTGATGCTCGCGGGCTACACCGACACGTCGGGTACGCCGAAGTACAACATGGGCCTCTCGCAGCGTCGCGCCGACGCGGTGAAGTCCTATCTCTCGGGCAAGGGTGTGCCGGACACGGCCATGCAGACCCAGGCCTTCGGCGAAACGCACCTCCTGGTGCAGACCGCCGACGGTGTGCGCGAGCCGCAGAACCGCCGCGTGGAGATCACCTTCGGTCCGGGTTCGGGCCAGTAAGGCACTCCACCGGGGCCTCTTCGGAGGCTTTGGAGACGAAGGGAGTCGGCATCATGCCGGCTCCCTTTTTCTTTGCGCGCGTGAGGAGGGATCGGGAGGCTTTCAGGCGAGCGAATAGCGGGCGACCGTCTCGTAGCTGGCGCCCTCTGATCCAAGCTGGCTTTCGAACAGCTCGAAGTGACTCACCTCGAAATGATGTCCCGCCGGCACAGTCACGGCCGATGCGACCTCCGGCCCCGGCGACTCGCTGCGGGGAAAGCGGGCGATCGTGATGTGCGGCACGAACGCCCGGTCGTCGGCCGCGATGCCGGCCAGACGCAGCGCCGCATCCACCCGGCCATGCAGCGCTGCCACCGCCTCGCGTGGCTGGACGCCGACCCACAACGTATCGACCCGGCCCTTGCGATCGAACGTGCCGGCCGGGCCAAGGCCGAGCGCCAGCGGTTCGCCCCGGACGCGGCCGAGGGCTGCGGCGACGTCTTCCGCCAGGTGACGATCCACCGCGCCGATGAAGCGCAAGGTGCAGTGCAGTTGCGCGTCGTCCTGCCAACGGGCGCCGGGCACGCCTCCCATCAGTCCGGCAAGGAAGATGCGCGTCGCGGCGGGTGGACGAAGCGCGACGAACAGGCGATGCAGGGCCATCAGCAATCTTTCGTTACAAATCGGGCCGACCGGTTTCGCTTGAAACCATAAGGCGAACGCCCGATATTGTCTGGGTCGGCGGATTTCGCCGACGATAAGGAGAGTTTCTTCCGATGGCTAACTGGTCTGACCCCCGGATGACCGCGGTGCCCCGCGCCGCGACAGGCGCGCGCGACGCGGCCTTCGATGCGGGTCTGCGGTCCTACATGCTGTCCGTCTACAACTATATGGCGTCGGGCGTGCTGCTCACCGGCATCGTCGCGATGCTGTTCGTGAACACGACCTTCGGCCTGTCGCTGCTCGCCAATCCGGCGGCGCGGCTGATCCTGATGCTGGCGCCGCTGGGTGTCGTGCTGGCGATGAGCTTCGGCGTGAACCGCTTCTCCGAAGGCACGATCAAGACGCTGTTCTGGTCGTATGCGGTGCTGATGGGCGTGTCGCTGTCGAGTATCCTGCTCGTCTATACCGGCTCGTCGGTGGCGCAGGCCTTCTTCGCGGCAGCGGTCGGCTTCGGTAGCCTCAGCCTCTACGGCTACACCACGAAGCGCGATCTCGCCCCGTTCGGCGCCTTCATGATGATGGCGGTGTTCGGCCTGATCGCGGCGATGGTGATCAACATGTTCGTGAAGAGCACGGGCATGGAACTGATCATCTCGGGCGTCGGCGTGCTGCTGTTCGCGGGCCTTACCGCCTTCGACACGCAGCGGATCAAGAGCAACTACTTCGCGGTGCGTGGTACGGAGTTCTACGGCAAGTCGGCGGTGATGGGCGCGCTGACCCTGTACCTCGACTTCATCAACATGTTCCTGTTCCTGCTGCGCTTCATGGGCAACCAGCGCAACTGATCCGGACGGGATCGACGACAACGGAAGGCCCGGCGGAGCGATCCGCCGGGCTTTTTCGTATCCGCTCAGGCGGCAACCTTGGGCGGCGGCATCGCCCCGTCGATCTCGATCGAGCGCAGATAGGCGGGACGTGCCTCAAGTCGCTCGACATAGGCGGTGAAGACCGGCTTCCGCTCGATCGTGGCAAAGCGCATGTGGAAGGACAGGCAGGCGCCGACATAGCAATCGGCCGCCGTGAAATGATCGGCGGCGATGAAGGCCTTGCCCTCCAGAGCGTCGGCGATCGCACCCACCACCGCGTCCAGGCCCGAATAGCCGACCATCGCGGCCCGCTCGGGCGGGATCGAGCGGCCGAGTGCCTTGTCGACGATCGCCGCGTCTAGCGGGCCTGCCGCGAAGAACAGCCAGCGATAATAGTCCGCCCGCTCGGTGGGCGGAGGTGCGAGGCCGGCTTGCGGGAAGGCGTCGGCCAGATAGGCGCAGATCGCCGCGCATTCGGTGACGACCTTGCCGTTGTGGGTGATCGCCGGCACCTTTCCCATCGGATTGATCGCCAGATAGTCCGGCCCCTTCATCGTCGTGCCATATTCGAGGATTTCGGTGCGATAGGGCTGGCCGACCTCCTCCAGCATCCAGCGCACCAGCCGGGCGCGCGACATCGGGTTGGTGTAGAAGACGAGTTCTTCGCTCATGGCCTGATCCTCCCTCCGGCTCCGGCGCGATGCTAGGCCTGGCGGTGGAGTCGCCACAAGCGGGGCTTGGCGAAGCGCGGGGCCTCTGCGAAGGTCGCGCGCATGACCGAACCGCTGCGCACGCCTTATCCCGCCATCGAACCCTTCGAGTCCGGCCTTCTGGATGTCGGCGACGGTCACCAGATCTATTGGGAGCGCTGCGGCAAGCGGGGCGGCATCCCCGCCGTCTTTCTCCACGGCGGGCCGGGGGGCGGATGCAGCCCGGCGCATCGCCGGCTGTTCGATCCGGCCCGCTACGACGTACTGCTGTTCGACCAGCGCGGCTGCGGACGGTCGCGGCCCCATGCCAATCTGGATGCCAATACGACCTGGCACCTTGTCGCCGACATCGAGCGGCTGCGCGCCATGTGCGGGCACGATCGGTGGCTGGTGTTCGGCGGAAGCTGGGGTTCCACGCTGGCGCTCGCTTATGCCGAGACCCATCCGGAACACGTTTCCGGCCTGATCCTGCGTGGCATCTTCCTGCTGCGGCAGGCGGAGGTGGACTGGTATTATCAGGGCGGCGCCGCCTGGCTGTTCCCCGACAAGTGGGAGAAGTTCCTCGCGCCGATTCCGGAGGCCGAGCGGGGCGATCTGGTCGCCGCCTATCGCCGCCGCCTGACCGGCAGCGATCCCGCCGAGCAGGCGGCCTGCGCGCGGGCGTGGAGCGAATGGGAGGGCGGCACGATCACCCTGCTGTCCGATCCGGCGATGACCGGCGGCTTCGGCGAGGATCGCTTCGCGCTGGCCTTCGCACGCATCGAGAACCACTATTTCACGCACAAGGGATGGATGGAGGAGGGGCAGTTGCTGCGTGACGCGGGGCGGCTGAAGTCGATCCCCGGCGTGATCGTGCAGGGCCGCTACGACGCGGCTACTCCGGTGCGCAGCGCCTGGGATCTGCACCGCGCCTGGCCGGAAGCGGATTTCCACCTGATCCCCGACGCCGGCCACGCCTATAGTGAGCCGGGTATCCTCGATCGTCTGCTGCGCGAGACCGACGCACATGCCGATCGGATGGGCTGAGGCGCAGCCCCCGATAAATCGACAACGGGACCGAAGCGGCGCATCCTCGCTGCCGTGCCGAGCGTTGTCTGCGTGAGGAGTCCGCTCATGAAGATCGTTGCCGCCGTCCTCGTCGCCTTCGCCGGATCGTCCGTCGCGCTGGCCGCTCCCGCGGCGCGCCCGCCCGGCGCGGTGGCCTGCATCGATCCCCAGCAGATGCAGGGCACCAGCGCGGAAGGCAGCGACACGATCATCTTCCACGTCGGCAACCGGACCTATCGCAACCGGCTGGACAGCGTCTGCCCTGGCGTGGAGCGCCTCAACACGTTCAGCAGCCTCGAGACGGAGCCGTCCGGCGGGCAATTGTGCCAGGGCGATACCGTGCGCATTTTCGATCAGCAGGCGGTCCGTGGTGTCGGCATCAACGCCTATCCGCGCTGCCGGCTCGGCTGGTTCGAGCCGGTTCCCCCGAAGGCCGGGCGGCCTTGACGATGCCCCACGCGCGCGCCCAACTGGGCTGATGACGACATCCTCCCCGATCGGGGTCGGGCTGGCGGGCTACGGCCTTGCCGGCGCGGTCCTCCATGCGCCGATCCTCGAAGCCCTTTCGGACTATCGCATCCGCGCGGTGATGACCTCGCGGGCGGAGGCCGCCGAACGTCGCGACGCGCCGGCGGTCGTGCCGGATATCGATGCGCTGCTCGCCCATCCCGGTGTCGATCTGGTGGTGGTGGTGACGCCGAACGCGCATCACGCCGATCATGCCGAGGCGGCGCTGCGTGCGGGCAAGCATGTCGTGATCGACAAGCCGATGGCGCCCGATGTCGCCACCTGCGATCGTCTGATCGACATCGCGGCCGGGGCGGACCGTCTGCTCAGCGTCTACCACAACCGTCGCTGGGACGGTGACTATCTGGCGGCGCAGGCACTGCTTGGCGCCGGCGAACTCGGCACGCCGGCGCTCTATGAGGCACGCTGGGATCGCTTCCGCCCGACCGCGCCCGCCGTATGGCGCAACGAGGCGGGGCCGGGGAGCGGGCTGCTCTGGGATCTCGGGCCGCACCTGATCGACCAGGCGATCGGGCTGTTAGGCTGGCCCGATGCGATGGCCGCCGATGTCGCCATCCAGCGCGGCGACGCCCGAGCCGACGATTATTTCGAGATCGCGCTGCATTACGGGACGATGCGCGCGATCGTCTCCGCATCCTCGCTGGTCGCCGCGACGCGCCCGCATCTGGCGTTGCACGGCACCGGCGGCAGCTGGTGGACCGAGGGCATCGATCCCTGGGAAGCCGCGCTGCGCGCCGGCGAACCGTTGACCCGCCTGCCCGACATCGCCGCCTTCCGTGCCACCAAGGATGGGGAGCGCACGCCGCGCCCGGTTCCGGCGGGCGATGCGGCGGGTTTCTATCGCCGTCTCGCCCGCGCGATCCGGGGCGAGGGGCCGATCCCGGTCGATCCGGTCGACGCCCGCAACATCGTCGCGCTGATCGAGGCGGCGCATCGTGGGCAACCGGTCCCGCCTCGCCGCTTGCCTGATAACGCTGGACAAGGCTAATTGCCACGCGGGAGAGCCGAAACGGGGACGCGCAATTGGCCAGACGACAAGCGACACGCCATTCCACGATCACCGACGTCGCCGATGCGGCGGGCGTCTCGATCAAGACCGTCTCGCGCGTGTTCAACGATGAACCCAACGTCCGCCCGTTGACCCGCGACCGCGTGCTCAAGGCCGCGGCGGATCTGGATTATCATCCCAATGTCGCGGCACGCAGCCTGGCCGGGCGGCGATCGTTCCTGATCGGCCTCGCCTACGAAAATCCCAGCCCCAACTATGTCGTCGATCTACAGAGGGGCGCGTTGGAGCGCCTGCACGGCGAGCGTTATCGTCTGCTGGTGCTGCCGTTCGACGATGCCTCCGCCGCGTCGGGCAAGATGCAGGCGATCGCGCGGGCCTCCGGTCTCGATGGCATGGTGCTGGCGCCGCCGCTCTGCGACGATCCCGCGACGGTGGCCGAGCTGGAGGCGTGCGGACTGCCCTATGCCCGCATCGCGCCGACCAGCGGCGGCAGTCACGCGCCCGATGTCGCCATGGACGATCGCGAGGCGGCGCGCGCGGTGGTCGATCACCTCGTCGGCCTTGGCCATACCCGGATCGGGGTGGTTCGCGGTGATCCCAGCCACGCATCGGCGGGTGCGCGACTCGAAGGGTATCACGCCGGTCTCGCGGCACACGGCCTCGCGGCAGACCCGGCGCTGGAGGTGCAGGGCGCCTATACCTTCGTTTCGGGCTATGAGGCGGGCAGGGCGCTGCTCGCGCTCCCCGATCGCCCGACCGCGATCTTCGCGAGCAACGACGACATGGCGGCTGGCGTGATCAACGCCGCCTATGAGGCGGGCGTGTCCGTGCCCGATCAGCTCTCGGTGGTCGGTTTCGACGACAGCAACATCGCCTCGGTGGTCTGGCCGCGCCTCACCACCATCCATCAGCCGATCCGCGACATGGCGCGCGAGGCGACCAGTGCCCTGCTCTCGCTGATCGACCATGAAGAGACGGTGCCCCACCAGATGTTGCCCTTCCAGCTCGTGATCCGCGGATCGACCGGCCCGGTGCCTGCGTGAACGCCCCGCTGATTGCCGGCATCGAGCTCGGTGGCACCAAGATCGTCTGCGTGCTGGCTAGCGGCCCGGATCGGGTGATCGACGAGGCGCGCGTGCCGACGACGACGCCGGAGGAGACGCTGCCGGCGATCGAGGCGGTGCTCGACGGGTGGAGATGCGACCACGGGTTTGATGCGCTCGGCCTCGGCAGCTTCGGTCCGATCGACGTCGATCCCGCCTCGCCGACCTGGGGATCGATCACCAGCACCCCCAAGCCCGGCTGGAGCCACGTCGATGTCGCCCGCCGGCTGCGCGGGCGCTACGAGGTGCCGACCGCCTTCGATACCGACGTTTCCGGCGCGGCGCTCGCCGAAGGGCGCTGGGGCGGCGCGCAGGGGCTGGAGAGTTTCTGCTATATCACTGTCGGAACGGGCGTCGGCGTGGGCGTCGTTTCCTCGGGCAAGCCGGCGCGCGGCCTTGGCCATGTCGAGGCGGGGCATTTGCGGGTCGGCCGCGTGGCCGGCGATGACTGGGCGGGCGCCTGCATCTACCACGGCGATTGCGTCGAGGGGCTGGCCTCCGGCTTCGCGGTGGAGAAACGCACCGGGCGGCGGGGCGAGACGATCGGCGGCGATGACCCGGTCTGGCCGCTGGTGGCGCACGCGCTGGCCGGGCTGTGCCACAACCTCGTGCTGACCGCGCTGCCGCAGCGCATCCTGATCGGCGGCAGTGTCGCGAACCACCAGCCGCAAATCCTGCCGATGCTGCGCGCCCGCCTGGTGGAGAGCCTGGCCGGTTACGCGCAGGGCGAGCGGATTGCGGATGAGATCGACACGTTCGTCACGTCGCCCGCGCTGAGCGATCAGGCCGGCCCGCTGGGATCGATCGCGCTGGGAATGGAAGCGTTGGCCTAGAAATCCTCCCCCTGGCGGGAGAGGATTTTGGCGCTCACGCCGCTTTGGCAGCCCCTTCCACCCACGGCGTATCCACGTGCGCCTTCATCTCGTGCGCGGCGATGGCGTCGTCCAGTTCCAGCGTGATGCCGATCTCGTCGAGGCCTTTCAGCAGGCAATCCTTGCGGAACGGATCGATCTCGAAACGGAAGCGATCCTGATAGGGCGTCGTCACCGTCTGGTTCTCAAGATCGATGCTGATCGGCAGCTCCTGCGCCACTTCCAGCAGGCGATCGATCTGCTCCTGCGGAAGCACCACCGTCAGGATGCCGTTCTTGAACGCGTTGCCCGAGTGGATGTCCGAGAAGCTCGGCGCGATCACCGCACGGATGCCGAGATCGGCCATCGCCCATGCGGCGTGCTCGCGGGAGGAACCGCAGCCGTAATTCTCGCCCGCGATCAGGATGGGCGCACCGGCGAAGCGTTCGTCGTCGAACACGTTGCCCGGCTCTGCGCGGATCGTCTCGAAAGCGCCCTTGCCGAGGCCCTCGCGCGTGATCGTCTTGAGCCAGTGGGCGGGGATGATGATGTCGGTGTCGATATTGGCGCGGCCGAGCGGATAGGCCTTGCCCTCGATGGTGCCGATGGCGCGCATCAGGCGATCTCCCTCACGCCAATGTCTCTTACGTCGGTCAGCTTGCCGGTGACGGCGGCGGCGGCGGCCATGGCGGGCGAGAGCAGATGGGTGCGCGCGCCCGGCCCCTGGCGGCCGACGAAGTTGCGGTTGGAGGTGGAGGCGCAGCGTTCGCCGGCCGGTACCTTGTCCGGGTTCATGGCGAGGCACATCGAGCAGCCCGGCTCGCGCCACTCGAAGCCAGCCTCGATGAAGATGCGGTCGAGGCCCTCGGCCTCGGCCTGGCGTTTCACGAGGCCCGAGCCGGGGACGACCAGCGCCTGCTTGATGGTGCCGGCGATGTGGCGCCCCTTGGCGATCGCGGCGGCGGCGCGCAGATCCTCGATACGGCTGTTGGTGCAGCTGCCGATGAAGATGCGATCCACCGTGACGTCCTGCATCCGCTGGCCCGGCGTGAGGCCCATGTAGGCGAGGCTCTTCTCGGCCGCCGCGCGGCGCGACGGATCGGTGAAGCTGGCCGGATCAGGCACGGTGCCGGTGATCGGCACGCTGTCGTCCGGGCTGGTGCCCCAGGTGACCAATGGTACGATCGTCGCGGCGTCGATCGTGACCACCTTGTCGTAGACCGCGCCGGCATCGGTGGCGAGGCTGCGCCACCAGGCGACTGCCTTGTCCCAGTCGGCGCCCTTCGGTGCGCGCGGCTTGTCCTTCAGGTAGGCGAAGGTAGCGTCGTCGGGCGCGACCAGACCGGCGCGCGCACCCGCCTCGATCGACATGTTGCAGACGGTCAGCCGTCCCTCGATCGACATCTCGCGGAAGACGGAGCCGGTATATTCGGCGACGTAGCCCGCGCCGCCGCCGGCCCCCAGCGCCGCGACGATGGCGAGCGCCACGTCCTTCGGCGTCACGCCCGGACCCAGAGGACCATCGACGCGTACCTCCAGCGACTTCGAGCGCTTGAGCAGCAAGGTCTGCGTGGCGAGCACATGCTCGACCTCCGACGTTCCGATGCCGAAGGCCAGCGCACCGAGCGCGCCATGGCTGGCGGTATGGCTGTCGCCGCACACCACGGTGGTTCCGGGCAAAGTGAAGCCCTGCTCCGGCCCGACGACGTGGACGATGCCCTGCTCGGGCGCCAGATCCTCGATATATTCGACGCCGAACGCGCGCGTGTTCTTCACCAGCGCGGCAAGCTGCTGCGCCGACTGCGGATCCTCGACAGGCAGGCGCTTGCCCGCCGCATCGACGCGCGCGGTCGTCTGGATATTGTGGTCCGCCACAGCGAGCGTGAGATCGGGGCGCCGCACCTTGCGATCGTTGGCGCGAAGGCCGTCGAACGCCTGCGGGCTGGTCACCTCGTGGACGAGGTGACGGTCGATATAGAGAAGCGCGGTGCCGTCGTCGCGCTGCTGGACGACGTGTGCGTCCCATATCTTTTCGTACAGGGTGCGGGGGGAGGACTCGGTTGCCATAGTGGCGGAGCCTCTAGCGCGGGCGACGCGGCTTGTCGCCTTTTATGTCCTTGGCATCGTGAAAGGCGGAATTTTCGTGCGCAGGTTTCCAAGCACCACCGACGGCGCTATGCTTGACGTATACGTAAAGGAGAGAGTGATGAGCGACGGCGTGGAGGTGATCGAGACGGGTGGGGTGATCGAGCTGCACCTCGATCGTGCGGACAAGAAGAACGCGCTGACCGCCGTCATGTATCGCACGCTCACCGCCGCGCTGGCCGAAGCCTCGACGCGTGCGGATGTCGATGCGGTGCTGATCGCGGGCAAGGGCGACGCCTTCTGTGCAGGCAACGACCTCAAGGATTTCCTCGCCGGGCCGGAGGGCGGTGCCGCGGCGTTCGAGTTCATCCAGGCGATCGCCCGCTTCGACAAGCCGATCGTCGCGGCGGTGCAGGGGCTAGCCGTCGGCGTCGGCACGACGATGCTGTTCCACTGCGACCTCGTCTATGCGGCGCCGGATGCGCGATTCATCATGCCCTTCGTCAATCTCGGCATCTGTCCGGAAGCCGGCTCCAGCCTGCTCGCGCCGGCGGTGATGGGCTATGCCAAGGCGGCGCAGATGCTGCTGCTGGGCGATCCGATGGATGCCGAAGGCGCCGACAAGGCCGGTCTGGTCAGCGCGATCGTGCCGGGTGACAATCTGCTCGATCATGCCCGCGTGAAGGCCGCCGCGCTCGCGGCCAAGCCGCCGCAGGCGCTGGCCTATACCCGGCGGTTGATGAAGGGGGATCCCGCCGCGCTGGAGGCGCGTATGGCGGAGGAAGCGCGGCTCTTTCAGGAGACGATGCAGTCCGCCGAGGCGAAAGAGGCCTTCACCGCCTTCTTCGAAAAGCGCGCGCCGGTTTTCCGTCGCGAAGGAGTTGCCTGATGCCGCTGAAGATCGTCGCCTTTCTCACACCAAAGCCGGGCAGCGAGACCGCGCTGCGGCAGGCGGTGGCGGCGGTCGTCGCCGGCAGCCGCGCCGAGACCGGCAATCTGCGCTACGACGCATGGCATGATGCGGCGGCCGGCCGGATCGTCATCGACGAACTCTACGTGGATCATGCGGCGATCGACGCGCATCGGGAAGCCGCGCACTATAAGGCGTTCCGGGCCGCAGTGGCCGACCTGCTCGCCGCGCCGCCGGAGGTGAGCGTGCTGAACGAAATCGAGGTCGCGTAATTTCGTTTCACTGAAAGTGCAATAATCTCGCTTTCTATTGCGCGGAGGCGGGGCTATGGGGGCGCCTCATTCACGAGGTTCCACCATGCCCGCTTACCGTTCCCGTACCACCACCCATGGCCGCAATATGGCCGGCGCTCGCGGCCTGTGGCGCGCGACGGGAATGAAGGACAGCGATTTCGGCAAGCCGATCATCGCGGTGGCGAACAGCTTCACCCAGTTCGTGCCGGGCCACGTCCACCTGAAGGATCTCGGCCAGCTCGTCGCGCGCGAGATCGAGGCGGCGGGCGGCGTCGCCAAGGAATTCAACACCATCGCGGTGGATGACGGTATCGCCATGGGCCATGGCGGCATGCTCTATTCGCTGCCCAGCCGCGAGCTGATCGCGGACAGCGTCGAATATATGGTCAACGCGCATTGCGCCGATGCGATGGTGTGCATTTCCAACTGCGACAAGATCACGCCGGGCATGCTGATGGCGGCGATGCGGCTCAACATCCCGACGGTGTTCGTGTCGGGCGGCCCGATGGAGGCGGGCAAGGTCGTGGTGAAGGGCAAGGAGGTCGCGCTCGATCTGGTCGATGCGATGGTCGCCGCCGCCGACGACAGCTACACCGACGAGGAAGTGAAGACGATCGAGCGATCGGCCTGCCCGACCTGCGGATCCTGCTCGGGCATGTTCACCGCGAACTCGATGAACTGCCTCACCGAGGCGCTAGGCCTCTCGCTGCCCGGCAACGGATCGACACTCGCCACCCATGCCGATCGCGAGAAGCTGTTCCGCGAGGCGGGGCATCTGATCGTCGATATCACGAAGCGCTGGTACGAGCAGGACGACGCGACGGCCACGCCGCGCGGCATCGCCACCTTCGCCGCGTTCGAGAATGCGATGAGCCTCGACATCGCGATGGGTGGATCGACGAACACGGTGCTCCACCTGCTCGCCGCCGCGCAGGAGGGCGGGGTGGACTTCACCATGGCCGACATCGACCGGCTGAGCCGCCGCGTGCCGTGCCTGAGCAAGGTCGCGCCGGCCAAGAGCGACGTGCATATGGAGGACGTCCACCGCGCCGGCGGGATCATGGCGATCCTCGGCGAGCTGGAGCGCGGCGGGCTGATCGACGCCTCGCAGCCGACCGTCCACGCGCCGACGCTCGGCCATGCGCTCGATCGCTGGGACATCGGCCGCACCAACAGCGAGGACGTCCGCAACTTCTACCGCGCCGCGCCGGGCGGCGTGCCGACGCAGACGGCGTTCAGCCAGTCGGCGCGCTGGGAGGATTTGGATACCGATCGCGCGGGCGGCGTGATCCGCGACATCGAACATGCCTTCTCGAAGGATGGCGGCCTTGCCGTGCTGTTCGGGAACCTTGCGCCCGAGGGGTGCATCGTGAAGACTGCGGGCGTGGATGAGAGCATCCTCACGTTCCGCGGCACCGCGCGCGTCTACGAGAGCCAGGACGCCTCGGTGGTCGGCATTCTCGGCGGCGAGGTGAAGGAGGGCGACGTCGTCGTCATCCGCTACGAGGGGCCGAAAGGCGGGCCGGGGATGCAGGAGATGCTCTACCCGACCAGCTATCTGAAATCGAAGGGGCTCGGGAAGGCCTGCGCGCTGATCACCGACGGGCGCTTCTCGGGTGGCACGTCGGGGCTTTCCATCGGCCACGTCTCGCCGGAAGCGGCCGAAGGCGGGTTGATCGCGTTGGTCGAGACGGGCGATCCGATCCTGATCGACATCCCCAATCGCGTGATCAGGCTCGATCTGGATGATGCGGTAATCGCCGAACGCCACGCGCAAATGGAGGCCAAGGGCGCCAAGGCGTGGAAGCCGTTCGGGCGCAAGCGCGAGGTGTCACCGGCGCTGCGCGCCTATGCGGCGATGACGACCAATGCGGCCAAGGGCGCGGTGCGCGACGTGAGCCAGGTCGAGCGGGGCTAAATCCTCCCCCTGGCGGGGGAGGATTGCGTTACGCCAGCCCCAGATCCTTTGGTCCGAAGGCGTGCGGGAGCAGCGCCGACAGCATATGCCGCTCGATCTTGCGCCCGTCGCCTGACGAGCAGAAGACCGGCAGATCGCGCCCCGCCATCTGCGCCGCCTCGTTCATCACCTGCCGGCAGCGCCCGCATGGGCCGACCACGTCGGCGCCGGTCGGCAGCCCGTCCGGCCCCATCATCCCGCCGATTACCGCCACTGCCACCACGTCGCGAAATCGGCCCTGCGCATTGGCGGTCGCCAGCGCCACCGTCTCCGCGCAGAGTGACAGGCCATAGCTGGCATTCTCGAAATTGGTGCCGGTGACGACGCTGCCGTCGGTCATCAGCAGCGCCGCGCCCACTGCGAACTTTGAATAGGGCGCGTGCGCGTGCCGTGCCGCCTCGCGCGCCGCTTCCACCAGCACGCCGACGGCGGCGTCTTCCATCGGTACTTCAGCCACGCTTGTTATCCCCGAATGTGCAGCACGCAGATGAGGGTGAACAGGCGCCGCGCGGTGTCGAAATCGAGCTCGATCTTGCCGTCCAGCCGCTCCTGCAGCAGTTCGGCCGCTTCGTTGTGGACGCCCCGCCTAGCCATGTCGATGGTCTCGATCTGCTGGGGGGAATGCTGGCGCACCGCCTGATAATAGCTGTCGCAGATTGCGAAATAGTCTTTGATCGCCCGGCGGAAGCGCATCATGCCGAGGCCGATCGTCTCGATATGCGTATCGTCGGCGCGATTGATGTCGATCGCCAGCCGCCCTTCCTCGACACGCAACCCGACCTTGTAGGGGCCTTCATAGCTGTCGGTCGTCGCGCGCAGCGGCTTGAAATGGTTCTCGTGCAACAGGTCGAACAGCGCGACCTTGCGCTCCTGCTCGATATCGGCGTTGCGCTTGAGCACGGTGCGCTCGTCGAGCGAGACATCGATGATGCGCGGGTCGGCGGCCATGGTGGACCGCACCTATCCGGTCGCGCGTCGCTTGGCGAGAGCGGTCTTATCCACAGCACCCTCCACCAAAGTTTATCCGTGCCCGTCTTGAGCCGGAGTCCGGAAAGGGTGACAATGGCCCCATGCTTCAACCGGTCCCTTCGTCGCCCGCAATGCCGGCGTCCGACACCCCTGCGCTTCCCCAGAACATCGAGGCGGAGGCCGCGCTGCTGGGCGCCATGATGATCGACAATCGCCTGTGCGAGGACGTGCAGATCAAGCTGCGCGAGGAACATTTCTTCGAGCCCCTGCACGGCCGGATCTACACGCAGATCCTGCGGCTGGTCGATCGCAACATGATCGCCAATCCCGTCACGCTGCGCCCGCTGTTCGACAGCGACGAGGCGATGAAGGAGCTGGGTGGCCCGGCCTATCTGGCGCAGCTCACTGGCTCCGGCGCGGCCCTGATCGGCGCGCGGGACTTCGCGACGCAGATCTACGATCTCGCGCTCCTGCGGGCGTTGGTCGGCGTCGGGCGCGGCATGGTCGAAAGCGCGATGGACACCTCCGATGAGGTCGATCCCAAGACGCAGATCGAGCAGGCCGAGGTCGCGCTTTACAAGGTGGCCGAAGAGGGCGGCGAACAGGGATCGACCAAGTCCTTCCTCCAGGCCGCCACCGAGGCGGTGAAGAATGCCGAGCGCGCGCTCAATTCGGGCGGCCATGTCTCGGGCATCACGACGGGTCTCGACAGTCTCAACGCCAAGATGGGCGGCCTGCACCGCTCCGATCTCATCATCCTCGCCGGGCGTCCCGGCATGGGCAAGACCTCGCTCGCCACCAACATCGCCTTCAACGCTGCGCAGAGGATGATGCGCGAGCGGGGCGACGATGTGCCGGAGAACAAGCGCCTCGGTGCCGGCTGCGCCTTCTTCAGCCTCGAAATGTCGGCCGACCAGCTGGCGACCCGTATCCTCGCGGAAAGCTCCGGAATCAGCGGCGAATCGCTGCGCATGGGCAAGATCAGCCAGCAGGATTTCCGTAACCTCGCCCGCGCGGCCGCCGAGCTGGAGCAGCTGCCTCTCTATATCGACGACACGCCGGGCCTCACCATTGCTGCGCTGCGCACCCGCGCACGGCGTTTGAAGCGCCAGCGCGGGATCGACCTGATCATCGTCGATTATCTCCAGCTGCTCTCCGGTGGCGGCAAGGGCGGCGAGGCCAATCGCGTGCAGGAAATCTCGGAGATTTCACGCGGCCTGAAGCAACTCGCCAAGGAACTGCACGTGCCCGTGATCGCGCTTTCGCAGCTGTCGCGTCAGGTCGAAGCGCGCGAGAACAAGCGGCCGATCCTCTCCGACCTTCGCGAATCGGGTTCGATCGAGCAGGACGCCGATCTCGTGCTGTTCGTCTATCGCGAGGAATATTACGTCCACTTCCAGAAGCCCAAGGAGGCCTCGCTGGAATCGGGGGACAGCGCGGCGGACGTCGCCGCCTTCGAGGATTGGCAGATGAAGATGAGCCGCGTTCACGGCGTCGCGGAAGTGGTGGTCGCCAAATCCCGTCACGGCTCCACGGGCACGATCCCGGTGAAGTTCGATGCCAAGATCACGCGCTTCTCGGATCTGGCGGATTCGAACTACGTGGTGCCCGATTACGAATAGGCCGGGCCGCTCAGCCCAGCTTGTCGACCACCTGCGTGGCGAGCGCGCCGATGCCGCCGCCATGCACATAGGCGCTGGCGGCCGTCTTGGCGGCGGTACGGGCTTCCTTGGCCACTGCGATACCGCCGTCGAGGATGTGGCGGAGGCCATGGACGATGTCCGTCACCGCGCCACCCGAGGACGCGGTGCTGGCCGAGCTGGTGCCGGTCGTGGTGCTGCTGGTCGAAGTGGACGTCGTCGTCGAGGCGATCGCATCCATGTGCAGCTTGGCGAAGAGTTTCTGCAACTCCTCGGAGGCCGTGCTCGTTGCGGATTGCGTCGAGAAGGCCGCGTGGCTGGTGCCGGTCAGGCTCGAGAGAAGGCTTCCGATGCTCATGGCGTTTTTTCTACGCCCGAGGCCTAAAGATTCGGTTGATGCGGTCGTTACCTCTTCTCCCCTCCCTGAAAGGGCGGGGAATAGGTCTCAGAAGCTCGGCTGATCCGCCCCATCCGCCGGTGTGTGGATGCCGCATTCCACCTTGTCCCAGCCGCGCCAGCGGCCCGCGCGCGGATCTTCGCCGGGCTGCACGACGCTGGTGCAGGGCGAGCAGCCGATCGAGAGGTAGCCTTGCGCTTCCAGCGGATGCCGGGGCAGCTTGTGCGCCTCGAAATAGGCGTTGAGATCGTCCTTCGACCAGCCGGCGAGCGGGTTGAGCTTCAGTTTGGCGCCGCCCGGATGCTTGGTATCCAGCTCGAACAGCGGGATCGCCGTGCGGGTCGAGGCCTGGAAGCCCTTGCGGCCCGAAATCCACGCATCGAAGGGCGCCAGAGCGCGCTGCAGCGGCTCGACCTTGCGGATCTCGCAGCAACCGTCCGGATCGTAGGACCAGCGCAGGCCGGTCGCATCCTTCTGGGCGAGAATGCGCGGATCGGGGCGATAGACGCGCAGATCGGTGAAGCCCAGCCGCTCGGAAAGCTCGTCGCGATAGGCGAGCGTCTCGCCGAACATCTTCTGCGTGTTGGTGAAGACCACCGGCACGTCTCGATCGATCTCGGCGATCATGTGCAGCAGCACGGCGGATTCGGCACCGAAGGAGGAGACGGCGGCGAGGCGGCCGGCGAGTTCCCCGGTCAGCAGTTCGCGCAGCATCTCCTGCGTCGGCACGCCCGCGAAGCGCGCGTTGAGCGCGTCCACGTCGGCCTGGGTGAAGAGCGGGGTGGTGTCGATCATGTCGACCTTACGAACGGGTGCACTAGCCATGGCGGAGTTTCCATGCCGGCGCCCTCCCGTCGGCGGCTTTCTGATAGACGTTGGAATAACGGCCCAGCGCGCGCTCCACCGCGGCCGGATCGAGTGGCTTGTCGGGCGCGAAGGCATCGAAGCCGCAACGGCGCATCGGCAGGATCTGATCGACCAGCACGTCGCCGGCCGCCCGCAGTTCGCCGGTGTAGCCGGCCTCGCGCAGGATGCGGCCCGCGCTGTACCCGCGCCCGTCGCGGAACGCCGGGAATGCCACCTCGATCAAGGCAAGGCGATCGAGGAAGGGCAGCAGCTTGCGCGCATCCTCGTCCGATTCCAGCCGCACGGCGGTGGCGTTGGACTGATCGAGGAAGGCGTCGAGCGTGACGGCCGGTTCCTCGTGCGCGACATCGTCGCGGTAGCGGAGGCCCTCAACCATAGATCGCCTCCTTGAAGGTCTCGAAGCCGACGCGGCGATAGGTGTCGAGGAAGCGCTCGCCCGGCTCGCGCGTGGCGACGTAGCGGTCCAGCGTGCGCTCGATCGCATCGACGATGCCGTCCTCGTCGAAGCCGGGGCCGGTGATGCGGCCGAGGCTGGCATCCTCCGCGCCCGATCCGCCGAGCAGCAGCTGGTAATTCTCGGTACCCTTCCGGTCGACGCCGAGGATGCCGATGTGGCCGGCATGGTGGTGGCCGCAGGCGTTGATGCAGCCGCTGATCTTGAGCTTCAACTCGCCCAGATCCTGCTCGCGGTCGGCGAAGCGCTCGGAGATCTTCTGCGCGACCGGGATCGAGCGGGCGTTCGCCAGCGAGCAGTAATCGAGGCCCGGGCAGGCGATCATGTCGCTGATCAGGTCGAGGTTCGCGGTGGCGAGGCCGGCGGCGTCCAGCTTCTGCCAAATCGTGTAGAGATCGGCCTTGCGGACATGCGGCAGTACGATGTTCTGGCTGTGCGTCACGCGCAGCTCGTCGAAGCTGTAGGTTTCGGCGAGGTCGGCCATCAGGTCGATCTGGTCGGCCGAGGCATCGCCGGGGATGCCGCCGATCGGCTTGAGGCTGATCGTCGCGATCGCATAGCCGGGTGCCTTGTGGGCGAAGACGTTCTGGTCGACCCACAATTTGAAGTCGGGATCGGAGAGATCGAGCTCGTCCGACAGGCCCTGCTCCCACGCGGGCGGGGCGAAGAAGGCGTTGATCCGATCGAACTCTTCCGCCGGCGGGTCGATGCCGAGCGTCTTGACGTGGAGGAACTCCTCCTCGACCTGGCGGCGATATTCGTCGGCGCCGATTTCGTGGACGAGGATCTTGATCCGCGCCTTGTAGATGTTGTCGCGCCGGCCGTAGCGATTGTAGACGCGCAGGCAGGCCTCGAGATAGCTGAGATAATCCGCCGCCGGCAGGAAGTCGCGGATCAGCGGCGCCACCATCGGGGTGCGGCCCATGCCGCCGCCGACAAAGACCTTGAAGCCGGTCTCGCCCGCCTCGTTCTGCGTCAGCTGGAGGCCGATATCGTGCAGCCGCATCGCCGCGCGGTCCTCGTCGGACGCGATGATCGCGACCTTGAACTTGCGCGGCAGGTAGGTGAACTCCGGGTGGAAGGTGCTCCACTGGCGCAGCAGCTCGGCCCAGGGGCGCGGGTCCGCCACCTCGTCCGCCGCGGCGCCGGCATATTGGTCCGACGTGGTGTTGCGGATGCAGTTGCCGCTGGTCTGGATGGCGTGCATCTCGACCGTCGCGAGATCGGCGAGGATGTCGCCCGCATCCTTCAGCTCGATCCAGTTGTACTGGATGTTCTGGCGCGTGGTGAAGTGGCCGTAGCCCTTGTCATACTTGCGCGCGATGTGGGCGAGCATGTGCATCTGGCGGCTGTCCAGCGTGCCGTAGGGAACCGCCACGCGCAGCATGTAGGCGTGGAGCTGGAGGTAGAGGCCGTTCATCAGCCGCAGCGGCTTGAACTGGTCCTCGCTCAACTCGCCCGACATGCGGCGCGCGACCTGATCGCGGAATTCCTCGACGCGGGCATCGACGATCGACTGGTCGTACTGGTCGTATTTATACATGTCAGATCACCCAGCTGCCGGTCGCGGGATCGATGGGCGCACGGTTGAGATCGGGGCGCACCGTGGGGCCCCGCGCGCGAATGCGGTCCTTGATGTGGGCGGGGCGGGGGCCGTGAGGCGTCGCCTCGGCATCGATGATATAGGGGCCGTTGACGCGGCGCGCGGCTTCCTCGCGCGCGATCAGGCCGGCGCCGTGGTCGCCCACCTCGGCGGCATCCTCGACATGGCGGGTCCAGCCCTCGCCATCCCACCAGACGACGTCGCCGGTCGCCAGATCGTTACCCGTCGCGATCTTCACGCAAGTTGCTCCGCCTGTTTCGCGAGTGCTTCCAGCCGGTTCTCGGCATCGGACAGCAGCACCACCTCGCCCGCGACGATGATCGCCGGGCTTTCGACATTCTCGCGCACCACCATGTCACCGAGATCCGCCAGCAAAGTGCGAATCGCACGGTGGCCGGGCAAAGTCGCCTTCTCGATCACCGCGACCGGCAGGCCGGGATCGACGCCGTCCGCCATCAGCTTGTCGGCGATCGCGCCGGCATTGGCGACGCCCATGTAGATGACGAGCGTGCGCCCCTTGCCGGCGAGGCCGGACCAATCCTGCTCGGAGAGGCCCTTGCACTGGCCGGCGACGAAGCTGACCGCGCTCGACCAGTCGCGATGAGTGAGCGGCAGCATCGCCTCGGCCGCGCCGCCCAGCGCCGCCGAGACGCCGGGGATCACCTCGACCGGCAAGCCCGCCGCGCGCACCGCCTCGACCTCCTCGCCGCCGCGCCCGAATACGAACGGGTCGCCGCCCTTGAGGCGCACGACGATCGATCCGGCGCGGACGTGCGCGATGATCAGCGCGTTGATCGCCTCCTGCGGCAGCGTGTGTCGTGCGCGCTTCTTGGCGACAGAGATGCGGTGGGCATGGGCCGGCGCGTGATCGAGCACGGCGGGATCGATCAGACCGTCATGTACCACCACGTCGGCGGAGCGCAGTGCCTCGACCGCCTTCACGGTCAGCAGGCCGGGATCGCCCGGCCCGGCGCCGACCAGGATGACGCGCCCGCGCGCGGAGGGATCGAGCAAGCTTGCCATGATGGCAGCGGAGATGGGCGCACCCGTCCCGCATCGCAACCGAA
This sequence comes from Sphingomonas oryzagri, assembly GCF_029906645.1. Classification (NCBI taxonomy): domain Bacteria; kingdom Pseudomonadati; phylum Pseudomonadota; class Alphaproteobacteria; order Sphingomonadales; family Sphingomonadaceae; genus Sphingomonas; species Sphingomonas oryzagri. The sequence goes on along the minus strand of NZ_JARYGZ010000001.1, from coordinate 2,604,776 downwards.
CCTATCTTGGGGCGGGGCTAGAAGAGCTTGGGGCGAGCGGCGGGATCGACCATTGCCCGCCGGCTTCGAGCACGCGGAAACGATCTGGCGCGATATGCTCCTGCGCCAATGATTGAGCCAGCAATTGCGGCGGCAGGTCGATCGGTTCGTCGGTCAGCTCGAAGGTGCCCCAATGGACGCCGAGCGCGGTGCCGGCGTGGAGCGTCTCGAACGCGGAGACCGCCTGCGCCGGGGCGATATGGTTGCCGCTCGGCTTGCCGTCGGTGTGGATCGCGCCGATCGGCAGGATGGCGAAGCGCACCGGACCGTGCCGCGCCGCTTCCGCCGCCCACCGCATGTCGCCGGGGCCGGTGTCGCCCGCATAATAGATGTTGCCGCCGGGCAGGGTGATCGTGAAGCCGGTCCACAACGTCATGTTCTTGTCGTCGGTCGAGCGGGCGCTCCAGTGGTGGGCACGGTCGAAGATCACGTCGATGCCGGGGCGAACGGAGACGCGCCCGCCCCAGTCCCGCGCGACCGACTGGATACCCCAGCCGGCGAGCCGTATGTCGTTGCCGAGGCCGGTGACGATCAGCGGATGGTCCCGAGCCCAGAGATGACGCAGGAAATGCTCGTCGAGATGGTCGTAATGATCGTGGCTGATCAGCACGAGGTCGATCGGCGGCAGGTCGGCATAATGGATGCCGGGCGCCCGCACGCGCAGCGGCCCAACCCCTTTCACCGGCGAATCGCGATCCGCCCACACCGGATCGGTCAGGATATTGAGGCCCTGCGTCTGGATCAGCACCGTGGCGTGGCCGACCCACGTCACCAGCATCGCGTCGCCCGCCACCCGGCGCGGCGGCACGCTGGGCGTCACCGGTACGGACTCCGGCCAGATGCGATGCCGCTCCACCACCTTGCTCTGGATGAGCTGCACCAACGACTTGTTCTCGTCGCCGCCGGTGCCCTGCTCGCCATCGGGGTTGAAAAAGCGGCGGCCGTTGAAATGGTCGCTCTTCGGGCCGTGATAGAAGCTCGGCTTCGCGCAGGTGGCGAGCAGCAGCAGGGCGCCGGCGGCAAGGCGGATCAGGCGTCGCGTAGCCCGACCCCGATCGATGCACGCGCCTGCTCCGCCTCTCCGGAGACGACCGGATAGGCGCAGTAGTCGGCCGCGTAATAGGCGGCCGGGCGATGGTTGCCGGACAGGCCGATACCACCGAAGGGGGCGTTGGAGGGCGCGCCGTTGGTCGGCCGGTTCCAGTTGATCACGCCAGCCCGCACGCTCGACCAGAAACGCTCGTACAGCGCGGGCTTCTCGGTGATCAGCGAGGCGGAGAGGCCGAAGCGCGTCGCATTGGCCTCGGCGATCGCGGCGTCGAAATCGGGCACGCGGATTACCTGCAGGATCGGGCCGAACAATTCCTCGTCGGCGCGCTTGTCGATGCCGGTCACGTCGATCAGCCCCGGCGTCAGGAAGGGACGGCCGGGGACGGGGCGCTGCAGGTGGGTGATCGCGCGGCCGCCCTGCATGATGAGATCGAGCCACTGCTCCTGCAGGTGCTCGGCGGTCTCGTTGTCGATCACCGGCCCCATGAAGGGGGCGGGGCTGCTGTGCGGCTCGCCGATGACGAGGCGGCCGATCAGGCGCGAGATTTCGTCGAGCAGCGGCTCGTGCAGCTCGTCCTGCACGATCAGGCGTCGCGCGGCGGTGCAGCGCTGGCCGGCGGTGGTGAAGGCGGACTGCACGGCGATGATCGCGGCGGCGTGGAGGGTCGGGGTGTCCCACACCACCAGCGGATTGTTGCCGCCCATTTCGAGCGCGAGGATCTTGTTGGGCGTCTCGGCGAACTGTCGGTGCAGCGCGAGGCCGACGCGGGCCGAGCCGGTGAACAGCACGCCGTCCACGCCGGGATGACGGCTGAGCGCCTTGCCCGTCTCCGCCCCGCCGACGAGCAGCCGCAGCGCGCCCGCCGGCACGCCGCCGGCATGGAAACAGTCGACCAGCATGGCGCCCGTCGCCGGCGTCTTTTCGGACGGCTTGAACACCACCGCATTGCCCGCGATCAGCGCGGGGACGATGTGCCCGTTGGGTAGGTGCGCAGGAAAATTGTACGGGCCGAGCACCGCCAGCACGCCGTGCGGCTTGTGGCGCAGCGCCGTGCGGTTGGTCATCTGACCTTCGAGCCTGCGCGAGGAGGTGCGCTCCGAATAGGCGCTGACCGAGATGTCGACCTTGCCGATCACGGCCTCGATCTCGGTGCGGGCCTCCCACAGGGGCTTGCCGGTCTCGCGCGCGAGCAGGTCGGCGAACTGTTCGGAGCGGGCGCGGATCGTGTTGACCACGCGGCGCAGCGCCTCGATGCGGACGGTGAGCGGGCGGGCGGCCCATTCCGCCCAGGAGGCGCGCGCAGCCGCGACCTCCGCTTCGACGTCCCCCTCGGGGCCTTCCCAGATCACCGCGCCGGTGGCCGGCTCCGTCGAAATCAACATGATCGCCCGTGCTTGGCCCTAAGGTGGCTCACCAACAAGGTTTGCGCGGCGGGGTCAAGCCAGAGCGGCTCCCATGCGCCGGATCGCGGCGACTTTGTCGGTGAACGCGCTCCAGTCGTCACGCTCGGCGATCGGCGCCCAGATCGCCTCGACCTCCTCGATGTGCATCGAACAGGGTTCGGCGTCCGACCAGTATGGGTGATCGGTGGTCGCGGCGGGCTGGTATCCAGCGATCGCCTCGACGAAGGGCTGGAAGACGGGGTGATCGTAGGCGGGGAGCGCGTTGCGCCGCGTGCCGCCACGCCAGTCGAAGAAGAAGCGGTCGATCGTCACGGTGCATTGCTGGAGCGCGCGAACCATCGTGTCGGCGAGCGCGACATCCTCCGCCTCGCCCTGCGGCTCGACGCCGAGCCGGCGGAGAAGACCGGCGACCAGCGCCGCCTCGTAGATGGCCGGGAAGCGATCCAGCTGGGCGGCGAGTGCGTCCACCTCGGCGATGCGCGACAAGGCGATGGCGAGTTGCGCGACATCCCAATGGATCGCCTGCGCCTGCCGCCCGAAGGCGTAGAGACCGTTCTGGTCGAAATAGGCGGCGGTGAAGGTCCCGTCCCAATAAGGCGTCCAGCGCCAGGGGCCGTAATCGAAGCTCTCGCCCGTCACGTTGATATTGTCGCTGTTGAGTACGCCGTGGACGAAGCCCGCGACCATATAGGATGCGGCCAGCCGCGCGGTGCGATCGACGACGCGGGCATAGAGCTGAATGGCGGGATCGGCGCCCGGCTCCTCACCATAGAGCTCGGCGAGCGCATAGCGGGTCAGCGCCTCCAGCCCGGCATCGTCCTGCAGCGTGGCGAGCCGCTGGAAGCTGCCGATGCGGATATGGCCGTGGGAGAGGCGCACCAGCACCGACGAGCGGGTGGGGGACGCTTCGTCGCCGCGATGCAGGCTTTCGCCCGTCTCGATCAGCGAGAAGCTGCGCGAGGTGTTTACACCCAGCGCCTCGAGCATCTCGGTCGCCAGCACCTCGCGCACGCCGCCCTTGAGGGTGAGGCGGCCGTCGCCGAAGCGGCTCCACGGCGTCTGGCCGGAACCCTTGGTGCCGAAATCCATCAGTCGGCCATCGGCATCGCGCATCTGCGCGAAGGTGAAGCCGCGCCCGTCGCCGATGTCCGGATTGTAGTGGCGGAACTGGTGGCCGTGATAGCGCAGCGCGAGCGGCTGGGGCAGCGACCCCTCGAAGGGCCGGAAACGGGCGAAGCGGTCGATCCACTCGGCGTCGCTCAGCCCCTCCAGCCCGACCTCGGCCGCTGCGCGGTCGTTGCGGAAGCGCAGGATCGCCTGCGGGAAGTCGGCAGGAGCCACGCGATCGTAGAAGGTGTCGCCGAGAGACAGGATGCGCGCTTGCGGGGAGAAGTCCATGCCGCGATATGGGGCGCGCTACCGCCGGGAGACAAGCATTGGCATCGAAGCAGCGCTACGAAGATGGCTGGTGGCTGACGACCGACGGCCTCAAGCTGCATTACCGGGATTATCCGGGCGGGGCCGACGGGCAGCCGCCGATCATCTGCATCCCGGGCCTGACCCGCAACGCGCGCGATTTCGAGGGGGTGGCCGAGCGACTGTCGCCCGAATGGCGGGTGATCTGCGTCGATCTGCGTGGTCGCGGTGAAAGCCCGCAATCGCCCGATTCGGCGAGCTATTCGCCGCCTACCTACGTGCTCGACATCGGCGCGCTCTACGTGGCGCTGGGCATCCAGCGGGCGGTTATCCTGGGCACGTCGCTCGGGGGGCTGATCGCGATGGCGATGGCGCTGACCACGCCCGAGCGGTTGGCCGGCGTGCTGCTCAACGACATCGGGCCGGTGATCGCGAGCGACGGGCTGGCCCGGATCAAGGGCTATGTCGGCAAGAGCGCGAGCTGGCCGACCTGGCTGCACGCCGCGCGCGGCATCGCCGAGGGCGAGCGCGACGTGTTTCCGCGCTATGCCATCGAGGATTGGCTGGAGGTCGCCAAGCGGCGTTGCCGGCTGACATCGGCGGGGCGGGTCGTGCTCGATTACGACATGCGCATCGGCGAGCCGATCCGCGAGGCGCCCGCCGACGCGCCGGCGCCGGACCTGTGGCCGGCCTTCTCCGCGCTGCGCGGTCGCCCGATCGCGCTGCTGCGGGGCGCCCGCAGCGATCTGCTCACCCAGGCCTGCGCGGACGAGATGGCGAGCCGGCTGACCAGCCTCGAACTGACGGTGGTGCCCGACGTCGGCCACGCGCCTTCGCTGGAGGAGCCGGAATCGGCGGCTGCGATCGACCGACTGCTGGGACGGGTCAGAGCGGGACGCTGAGCGGGCGGCATCCACTTCCTGTTCACCGCTTTCTGCTAGAACGGGGCTTCGTCATGCCGCTCCGCGTCCTTCATCTCCACTCGACCTTCGCGCTCGGCGGCAAGGAGGCGCGCGCCGTGCGCCTGATGAACGCCTTCGGCGATGCGGCCGAACATGTCGTGCTGAGCGCGGTGCCCGATGCGCTGGGCGCGCGCGAGGCGATCGATCCGGGCGTCCGCGCGGAATTTCCGGGCGAGGCGGCGCCGTCGCTGATCGGCCGGCCCGGCCCCCGCCGCTACTGGCATTTCGCCCGCTACATGGCGGGTTTCGATCTGGTGCTGAGCTACAATTGGGGCGCCATGGACGGGGTCGCCGCCCGGCGCCTCTATGCCGGGGCGATGAAGCTGCCGCCGCTGATCCATCACGAGGACGGCTTCAACGCCGACGAACTGGTGCGGCAGAAGACGGCGCGCGTGCTGTTCCGCCGGGCGATGCTCGGCGCCGCCTACAGGTTGGTGGTGCCGTCCGAGCGGCTGGAGAAGATCGCGCGGAAGGTCTGGCATCAGCCCGCCAGCCACGTCCGCCGCATCGCCAACGGTATCCCGCTGACCCGCTTCGGCCCGCCCGAACCGGGGGCGATCCCCGGTTTCCAGCGCGCGCCGGGCGACGTCGTGGTCGGCACGATGGCGGGGCTGCGCGCGGTCAAGAACCTGCCCCGCCTCGTCCGCGCCTTCGCGCGCTCGGGCGCGTCGGGGCGGCTGGTGATCGTCGGCGAAGGGCCGGAGCGCGACGCGATCCTGTCCGCCGGGCAGGCGGAGGGTATCGCCGACCGGCTGCTGTTGCCCGGCTTCCTTAACGATCCGGCGCGTTACGTGGGGCATTTCGACATCTTCGCGCTGTCGTCGGACAGCGAACAATTCCCGATCTCGCTGATCGAGGCGATGGCGGCGGGGCTGCCCGTGGTGTCCACCGACGTGGGCGACATCCGCAACATGGTCGCGGCCGAAAACCGGCGATACATCGTTCCCGCCGACGACGAGGCGGGCTTCGCCGATGCGCTCGGCCGGCTGCTGGCCAACCGCGACATCCGCCACCGGCTCGGCTCCGCCAACCGCGCGGTTGCATGGGAACGCTATGATGAAAAGGCCATGATCGCGGCCTATGCGGCGCTCTACGGTGCGGCGATCGGGCGTCCCGGCGCGTTCATCACGCAGGATTAGCGCTGCCCGAAGCATCCTGCTAAGACGCGCGCGGGTCCATCGCTCCTGTGTGGAGGAAAGTTTGTTCAAAGGTCTGCAGCCGATCCTGTATGGCGGCCGCGAAGTGTGGCCGCTCGTAGAAGGTGGCAAGGGTGTCTCGGCGACGAACCACATGTCTTCCGGTGCCTGGGCGGCGGCTGGTGGCATCGGCACGGTCTCGGCGGTCAACGCCGACAGCTACGATGCCGAGGGCAAGATCATCCCGCAGATCTACCGCGCGCTGACGCGGCGGGAACGCCACGAGGAATTGATCCAGTACGCCATTGACGGCGCCGTGGAGCAGGTGAAGCGCGCGTATGAGATGGCGTCCGGCAAGGGCGCGATCAACATCAACGTGCTGTGGGAGATGGGCGGCGCGCAGCGCGTGCTGCAGGGCGTGCTGGAAAAGACCAAGGGTCTCGTGTCCGGCGTCACCTGCGGTGCCGGTATGCCCTACAAGCTCTCCGAGATCGCGGCCGAGCATCAGGTGTCCTACCTGCCGATCGTCAGCTCCGGCCGCGCCTTCCGCGCGCTGTGGAAGCGCGCCTATCACAAGGCGGCGGACTGGCTGTCGGCGGTGGTCTACGAGGATCCGTGGAAGGCGGGCGGCCATAACGGCCTGTCCAACGCGGAAGACCCGCTGGCGCCGGAGGATCCCTATCCCCGCGTCAAGGCGCTGCGCGAGACGATGCGCGAGGGCGGCATTTCGGATGACGTGCCGATCGTGATGGCCGGCAATGTCTGGTTCCTGCGCGAGTGGGAGAATTGGATCGACAATCCGGAACTCGGCAAGATCGCTTTCCAGTTCGGCACGCGCCCGCTGCTGACGCAGGAAAGCCCGATTCCGGACGGCTGGAAACAGCGCCTGATGACGCTCGACGAGGGCGACGTGCTGCTCCACCGCTTCTCGCCGACCGGCTTCTATTCGTCGGCGGTGCGCAATCCGTTCCTGCGCAATCTGGAAGCTCGCTCCGATCGCCAGATCGCCTTCTCCGGCGAGGCGGCAGGGGATCACCAGTTCCAGCTCGATGTCGGCGTGAAGGGCAAGAGCTTCTGGGTCACCCGCAACGACTTGCTGCGCGCCCGCGAATGGTATGGGTTGGGCTACACCATGGCGCTCAAGACGCCGGACAACACCCTGGTGTTCGAGACGCCCGAGGAAACCAAGATCATCCGCAAGGATCAGGCGGACTGCATGGGCTGCCTCAGCCAGTGCGGTTTCTCGTCCTGGGCGGACAACGAGACCAATTCGACCGGCCGCCTCGCCGATCCGCGCAGCTTCTGCATCCAGAAGACGCTGCAGGAGATCGCGCATGGCGGCGATACCGAGCAGAACCTGATGTTCGCCGGCCACGCTGCCTATCGCTTCAAGCAGGATCCCTTCTATTCCAACGGCTTCGTGCCGACGGTGAAGCAGCTCGTCGATCGCATCCTGACCGGGGACTGAGTGCGCGCGCTCGTCGTCCACCATGTCGAGCATGAGGGGCTGGCGGCCTTCGCGTCGCCGCTCCTCGATCGCGGCTATGCGATCGATCATGTCTATGCGGGCGACCCCGGTTTCACGGCCATCGACTTCCTGGAACCGGATCTGCTGGTTCTGCTCGGCGGGCCGATGGGCGTGTACGAACGCGACGCCTATCCGTGGATCGACGCCGAACTGGCGAAGATCGCGATGCGGATCGTGGCGGACAGGCCGACGATCGGCGTCTGCCTTGGCGCGCAACTGATCGCCGCAGCACTCGGTGCCGAGGTGAAGCCCGGCCCGGTGCGCGAGGTCGGCTTCGCGCCCGTCAGCCTCACCGATGCGGGCCGTGCCTCGCCGCTGGCCGCGCTGGCGGGCGTGCCCATCCTGCATTGGCATGGCGACGGCTTTACGGTGCCCGAAGGTGCGACCCTGCTCGCGGAGACCGAACATTTCCCGCAGGCCTTCGCGATCGCCGACACGGTGCTCGCCCTGCAATGCCACCCTGAAATGGGGTCTTTCGACGACGGCATCGATCGCTGGCTGGCGGAGGACGCCGATTACGTGACCGGCGCCGGCACCAGCGAGGCGGCCATTCGCGCCGACCACGCCAAGCTCGGTCGCGATGCCGAACGGGCGGGGCAGCGGATGCTGCGCGACTGGCTCGCCCGGCTCGCCTGATCTCTTCTTGTCCGCGCCGCCGCACCTGGCCTAGAGCGTCGGCAAGGGGCGCAGCGTGAAGAAGGACAGGGCGATGAAGATCCTATCGATGGCATGGGTAGGCATCCTCCTCGCCGGATCGCTTCAGGCATCGGCCCCGCAGCAGCGCAAGACGCCTTATTGGGCCTCGCTCGGCGCCGGGCAGGCGCGGATGCGGTCGGGGCCGGGCCGCAATTATCCGGCGAGCTGGCTGTACCAGCGGCAGGGCCTGCCGGTGCAGGTGATCGAGGTCTATCCCGGCTGGCGCAAGGTTCGCGATCCCGATGGCGAGTCGGGCTGGATGATCACCAGTCTCCTGTCGGACCAGCGCACCGGAATGGTGAAGGATGGCGTCGCCGAGCTTCACGAAACGGCGGACGCGAACAGCAAGGTCAGCTGGCGGGCGGAGCCGGGGGTGATCGGGCGGCTTTCGCACTGCAAGGACGGCTGGTGCCGCATCGACGTCGGCGGGCGGAGCGGCTTCGTCGAGGAGGCGAAGCTGTGGGGTGTCGATCCGGACGAAACGATCGAATAGCCCTGATCTCGGCGCCCGATCCCGGCGATGGCTTGATTTCCATCCCTCGCAGGCTCACCTTTCGGGCGTGAACGACATCGAGCTTGCCGCGGCGCTGGCCGATTTTGCAGGCCGTCTGCTCCTCGACCTGAGGCGCTCCAACCTTCTCGAAGGCAAGGCGCTGGGCGAGGCGGGGGACCAGACTGCCAACGCCTTCCTCGTGCGTGCGATCCGACATCAACGGCCCGACGACGGCCTTCTCTCCGAAGAGAGTGCCGACGATCGTTCGCGCCTCGGCAAGAGCCGGGTTTGGATCATCGATCCGCTCGACGGCACGCGCGAATATGCGGAGGGGCGCGACGACTGGGCGGTGCATGTCGCGCTCGCGATCGATGGCGTTCCGTCCGTGGGTGCCGTGGCGGAGCCGGCGCGCAGCACGCTCTGGCGATCGGACACGGCGAGCCTCGCCGCGCTGCACGGCGCGCCGGGCGTGCTGGTGAGCCGCTCCCGCCCGCCCGAGGTCGCGACGCGGACCTGCCGGCACCTCGATATTCCGACGAAGCCGATGGGGTCGGCCGGTGCCAAGACGATGGCAGTGCTGCGCGGCGAGGCAGTCGCCTATCTCCACGACGGTGGGCAGCATGAATGGGATTCGGCCGCGCCCGTGGCGATCGCGCTCGCCGCCGGGCTGGACGCGACCCGGCTGGACGGCCAGCCGCTCGTCTACAACCGCCCCGAAAGCTACATGCCCGATCTGCTGGTGAGCCGGCCGGAATGGACCACGAGGCTACGCGATGCGCTCGCCCGCGCGGCGTGAAATCCTTTATTACCGATCGTTCATTCCACCGCCACCGGTCGGTGGGCCGGTACGGGCTAGACGGAGTGTGTCGGCGGGCCTGGACCCTGTCACGCCGATGCATGACGGAACGGCGCTCGGCTACCCACTCCCGGCCGGGCGCCGTTTTCGTTTTCCAGAAGCACTTGCCGGACTTTGCCTTGCGGCAAGGTCTCGACATTGAAACAAGCCTGATTCACGGTAGACGCAAAGCGCGATGCGCTTTCGCATCCATCGGTCAGGTTTTATCGGGACACCATGAAGGCGCCGGTTTTCTACGATCCCAGCGGCCGGCGGAAGCGCTGGTCGATTCGCACTCTCGCCGCGCTGCTCGTCGCGCTGGTCGCGGCGGCGTGTGTGTTCGCCTTCACGATCGTCGATGTGCCGACGCCCAATGCGCTCGACATCGGGATCGAGCATCCGCAGCCGCGCCCCATTCCCGCGCAGATCGCGCATGTCGGCCGCGTGCTCAAGCGCACCCTGGGCGGCTGGTTGCCGGGCAGCACCAAGGCGGCCGAGAGCGTCCACCAGCAGGTGATCGGCTTCTACGTACCGTGGGATGATGCGTCGAAAGCGTCGCTGGTCCGTCATATCGGCCAGATCGACTGGCTGGTGCCCGACCTGATCTTCGTCACCGGAAAGAACCACGATTTCGTCGTCACCAGGGATCGCGTGCTGGATGCGGTGCTGCGCATGGGCAGCAGCCGGCCGAAGATCCTGCCGATGATCCAGAACGCGCAGAACGGGCAGTGGGACAGCGCCGGCACCGCCGCGCTGCTGCGCGACCCCAAGGCGCGCAAGGCCTTCCTCGACAAGCTGGATGCGACGCTCACCGCCAAACATGCCGACGGCATGGTCTTCGATTTCGAGGAGGTGCCCGACACCTCGCAGCGCGACTATCTGCGCCTGATCGCCGAGGCCAAGCAGCGGTTCGGCCCGCGCAACATGCTCGTCACGCTGACGGTTCCGGTCGGCGACAACGCCTGGAACCTCAAGGCCTACGCCCACTTCGCCGATCGCCTGTTCGTCATGGACTATGACGAGCACGAAAATTCGAGCGGCCCCGGCCCGATCGCCAGCCAGGCCTGGTTCGTCCAGCAGATGCGCGCGGCCACCGCGCAGATCGGCCCGGCCAAGACGATCATCGCGATCGGCAACTATGCCTATGACTGGCCGAAGTCGGGCGCTGCCGACAATGCCTCGGTCGAGGAAGCGTGGCTCAACGCGCACGACAGCGACGCGCAGATCCGCTTCGATCCAGTCAGCGGCAACTCCACTTACGATTATACCGACGACAACGGCAATCCGCGCACCGTCTGGATGCTCGATGCGGCGAGCGGCTGGAACCAGTTGAAGGCGGCCGACGCGGTGGGCGTGTCCGCCGTCGCGCTGTGGCGCCTGGGCTATGAGGATCCGGGCATATGGGATGCGCTCAAGGCGTTTCAGGACAGCAAGTTTCCGCCCGATCTTTCGACGCTTCGCTCGGTCGGCGACGTCGATGTCGAGGGCAATGGCGAGGTGCTGCGGATCACCGACACGCCGACCACCGGCACGCGTACGATCGAGACCGACCACCGCGGCCTGATCCGCAACGAAACGTACAAGAGCCTCCCGACACCCTATGTGGTGACCAAAACGGGCTACAAGCCGGGCTATCTGGCGCTGACCTTCGACGACGGGCCGGACGGCTACTGGACGCCGCGCGTGCTCGACATCCTGAAGCGCGAAGGCGTGCCGGCGACCTTCTTCGTGATCGGCGAAAATGCCGTCGCCCATCCGGGGCTGCTCAACCGCGAGATCGCGGAAGGGCATGAGATCGGCAACCACAGCTACACCCATCCCAACATGGCGCTGCTGCAGAAGCGCGGCACCTCGATCGAGCTCAACGCCACCCAGCGGCTGATCGAGGCCTATACCGGGCGCGGCACCCGGCTGCTGCGCCTGCCCTATTTCGGCGACGCCGAGCCGACCACCGACGACGAACTGCTGCCGGCGCTGCGCGCGCAGGACGACGGCTACGTCAATGTCGGTCTCCACGTCGATTCGGAGGACTGGCAGGAGCCGGGCGTCGACACGATCCTGCGCAACACGTTCAAGGGCGTGGCGGCCAGCAACGACAAATTCTCCGGTAACATCATCCTGATGCACGATGCCGGCGGCAACCGGCAGCAGACGCTGGAGGCCTTGCCGCAGGTGATCGAGACGCTGAAGGCGCACGGCTACAAGTTCGTCACCGTCTCGCAGCTGATCGGCCTCACCCGCGATCAGGTGATGCCGCCGATCGCGGGCCGCGACCTGATGGAGGTACGCGCCGACGTCGGCATGTTCCTCTTCCTCGCCGGCCTGCTCGGCCTGCTCAAGTGGCTGTTCTTCGTGGCGATCACGCTCGGCATCATGCGCGCGTTGCTGATGGCGGCGCTGGCGACGATGTCGGCGCGCGAGGATCGCAAGGAACCGCCGCCCGCGATCGATCCGGAACGCTTCGTCTCCGTCCTGATCCCCGCCTTCAACGAGGCGACGGTGATCGAAGGATCGATCCGTCGCGTGCTGGCGAGCGAGGAGGTGACGGTCGAGGTGATCGTCATCGACGACGGATCGACCGACGGCACCAGTGACATCGTTCGCACCGCCTTCGCCGACGAGCCGCGCGTGCGGCTGCTGACGCTGGAGAATGGCGGCAAGGCGGTGGCGCTCAACCGCGGCCTCGAACTGTCCGACGCCGAGGTGATCGTCGCGCTCGATGCCGACACCCAGTTCGAGAAGGGCACGATCGCCAAGCTCGCCCGCTGGTTCATCGACGAGCGGACCGGTGCTGTGGCGGGCAACGCCAAGGTCGGCAACCGGGTCAACCTCGTCACCCGCTGGCAGAGCGTGGAATATGTGACCGCGCAGAATCTCGAGCGGCGCGCGCTCACCCGCTTCGATGCGATCACCGTGGTGCCGGGTGCGGTCGGCGCGTGGCGGCGCGCGGCGCTCGATGCGGTGGGCGGCTATCCGGTCGATACTTTGGCCGAGGACCAGGATCTCACCATCGCCATCCAGCGCGCCGGCTGGGATGTCGCCTACGATGTCGAGGCGGTGGCGTGGACCGAGGCGCCCGAGACCTTCCGTGCGCTCTCCAAGCAGCGCTTCCGCTGGGCGTTCGGCACGCTGCAATGCCTGTGGAAGCACGGCGCGATCCTCCGTGAGCGCAAGCCCGCCGGTCTGGCCTTCGTGGGTATCCCGCAGGCCTGGCTGTTCCAGATCGCCTTCGCGGTGATCTCGCCGATCATCGATCTCGCGCTGGTGATCAGCATCATCGGCACGATCATCCGCGTCCACCAGCATGGCTGGGCGCAGACCCACACCGACGTGATCCGCATGGGGATCTACTGGGTGGCGTTCACCTTCATCGATCTGCTGTGCGGCTGGATCGCGTACCGGCTGGAGCCGCGCCGCCAGCGTTTCCCGGCGTTCCTGCTGCTGGCGCAGCGCTTCGTTTACCGGCAGCTGATGTATTCGGTGGTGCTGCGCGCGGTGTCGGCGGCTTTGTCCGGCCCGTGGGTGGGCTGGGGCAAGCTCCAGCGCACCGGCCGCGTGGAAGCGGCGGCGGAGTGAAAACGGGCTGGATCGGGCGGAAATTTCGCGAAAAGCGACAAAAGCTGCACGTGTGAGGCGGTTTCGACGATGAGACAGAGCGGGGTCGGGTGAGGCCCGAGTCCCGCCAGCGTGTCAGACGAAATCCTACATTGGAAGGGGGCTATCGCGCCGGCACGCGTCGCTCCTGCGCAGGCAAGAGGCCATCACCCGAGCTGTCGGTCGTGTAGAACGGTGGGGAGATAGGCCCCTGCCTGCGCAGGGGCGACGGTGTGGTAGCTACCGCCCCACTTGCGGACATTGGAGGATGGGGCATATCGACAGCCGATGCCAAAGTTTATTCTCGCTGGCCGAAAGGATCGTCTGTGGTTGCGTAAGCGCCGTTGCCTGCAAGGTGGCCTAGTGCTCTCGCCACATGATCGACGCCGGAATTTTGGATATATCGGCTATATAGTTGAAATTCCGTCCGACTATCCGAAAGATCAAGCTATTCGAGTGGGGCGCGCAATGGCCGCGAGAGGACGTATCCTCCGGCTTGGCCATGTCGCGCGTGCGTTGTATCACTACGCTGGTAAGCCGCCGAAATTACTAAACCGGCCTCGTCGAAGTCGGCCCTGCAAAAATTCTGATGGCAGCTAACCACCACTTCCCGTCATTGCGAACGTAGCGAAGCAATCTACCCGTCGCAGTGGATCGCCACGCCGCTTCGCGGCTCGCGATGACGATCCGGGGCCAATAGCCGCGTTCTGCACCTTGCGATGACGTCAGCAGTCTCCGCTGCTAATCCCCCGCCACCGGCAGCTCGAGCCGTACCGACAGCCCCGGCGCATTGTCGCCCAGCGTGATCGCGCCGCCGTGGAGGCGTGCCACCGCTGCCGCCAGCGCGAGGCCCAGCCCGGCGCCGCCGGCGCTGCGGGCGGGGTCGAGGCGGCCGAAGCGGCGCAGCGCCTCGGCGCGGCGATCCTCGGCGATGCCGGGGCCGTCATCGTCCACCGCCAGCGTCACCAGATCGTCCGCACGATGCACCGAGAGCCGGATCGTCCCGTCCGGCCGCCCGTATTTCATCGCGTTGTCGACGAGGTTGGCGAGCGCCTGGCCGACCAGCTCGCGATGCACCACGGCGCGGCCCCCCCCTTCGGCCGAGAGGGTGAAGCCGCGTTCCTCGGCGAGCGGGCCGTAGACCTCGGCCAGATCCTCGATCATCTGGCCGAGGTCGGTATCGACGAAGCGGTCGCGCCCGATGCCGGCCTCGGCGCGGCTGATCTGGAGCGCGGTGGAGAGCATGCCGAGCAACGTCTCCGCCTCGAACCCGACCCGTTCCAGCGCGCCGAGCGCCGCCTCGTCGTCCGTCTCGCGCATCGCCCGCTCGATCGTCGCGCTGAGGCGGGTGAGGGGGGAGCGCAGGTCGTGGGCGAGGCTGTCCGTCACCACGCGCAGCTCGCCGACCAGCGCCTCGATCCGGCCCAGCATGAGGTTGATCGAGGCGGCGAGATCGCTGAACGCGTCGCGCATCCCGGCCTCGTGCGGCACGCGCAGCGACAGGTCGCCCATGCCGACGCGCCGCGCCGTCTCCGCGATGCGCTCGACCCGGCCGGTGATTACCCGCGTCGCCACGATCGCGCCGAGCAAGGCCAGCGGCACCGCCAGCAGCAAAGCGGCGGCCATCGCCTCGCCGGTCAGCCGCCGGACGCGCAGATCGCCCTCGATGACATGGCCGACGAGCAGGTGGGTGCCGTCGGGCAGCTTGGAGGCGATCAGGCCCATCGGCTCGGGCTTGTCGCGGCCCATCCGATAGAGTGTCGCGACCTGCCAGCCGGAGTCGAACGGGATGGGCGGCGGCCAGTCGGCGATGTTGCCGGCGAGCTGGTTGCCGTTGGGATCGTCGAGCAGCACGGCGGCGTCGCGCGCGCGGATGCCGGTCAGCCGTTCGGAGATCAGGGTGCGCAGGCCCGGCAGCCCCTCCTGCTTGTAGTCCGCCACCAGATCGTCATGCAGTTCGGTGACGAGCGTGCGCGACGTGCGCTCCAGCTCGTCGGCGATGATGTGCCGGACGTAGAGCAGCAGCGCCGTGCTCGAGATGAGCTGCAACACGAACACCAACGCGAAGAAGCGCGTGGTGGAGGATCGCAGGAAGGCGGGGATGCGCATCGCGCGCGCCTCAGCCCTCCAGCCCGAGGCGATAACCGGCGCCGCGCACGGTGTGGATCAACGGCACCTCTTCGCCATCGTCGATCTTGCGGCGCAGGCGGCTGACGTGGACGTCGATCACGTTGGTGCCGGGATCGAAATGATAGTCCCACACGCCTTCCAGCAGCATGGTGCGGGTGACCACCTGCTCCTTGTGGCGCAGGAGGTATTCGAGCAGGCGGAACTCGCGTGGCTGGAGATCGATGGCGCGTGCCCCCCGCTTCACCTTGCGGCTGAGCAGATCCATGTCGAGATCGCCGCAGGCGAGCTTGGTCACCGCCTGCGTGCCCGATCCGCCGCGCCGGAGCATCAGCTTCAGCCGGGCCAGCAGCTCGGCGAAGGCGAAGGGCTTGGTGAGATAGTCGTCCGATCCGGCGGTGAGGCCGGCCACGCGATCGTCCACCGCGCCGAGTGCCGAAAGCATCAGCACCGGCGTATGGATGCCGCCCGCCCGCAGCGCGCCGAGCACCGCCATGCCGTCCATGCCCGGCAGCATCCGATCGAGGATGATCGCATCATAGCCGCCGTCGGTCGCGTGGAAGAGGCCGTCGCGGCCGTTGTCGGCATGATCGACCGTCATGCCTTCCTCGCCGAGTCCCTTGACGATGTAGGTCGCCGTCTGCCGGTCGTCTTCAATCAGCAGGATTTTCTGGGCCATTCCTGTTTTCCACCGCCACCGCGTTGCCGATCGCAGGTTCGCTGCGATCGAGAGCGACCGTCCATAGCGTATCTCCCCGCCTGATATGAAGGGCGAGCTTGTCCTCGCGATCGGAGAGCAGGGCGGAGCGCAATCCGGCCACGTCGCGGACACGGTAGCCGTCCACCGCCTCGATCTCGTCGCCGGCGCGGATGCCGACACGCTCGGCCTCGCCGTCGGAGCGGACGCTGGTGACGACGGGCATGTGATCGACGCTGTTGTCGAGGGTGATGCCGGGCAGGGCGGACGCGACGGCGCCGTCGCGCAGGCGGAAGGTGCCGCGCTCGGCCAGAACGAGGATGAGCAGCAGCGCCGCCACGACGGCACCTATGCCGATCGCAAGCCAGTTTCCCCCGCGCTGATCCATGGCGTGACGATACGCTGCCATGCCGGTCTTTTCGGGCGCGACCACTTGCCCTGCCATGGGGATGACATGACCTTTTGTTCATGCACGCCGCGCCGCTCGGTTGACTGGCGGTCGCGCGGCGATACGGTTGGCGGAAACCGGCGAAAATTCAGGGGGTATATGGTGCGTTTCGGGATGGCCCTGGCGGCGATGGCGGCGATCTCGGGCAGTGCCGCGGCGGCCGCCCCCCAGCCGGACGAGGCGGGCCGCGCGCTGGATCTGTTGAAGGCGTCGATCGGGTTTCAGACGGTCGAGGGCCATCATCAGGTGCCGGCCTATGCCGCCTATCTGAAGGGCGTGCTGGTGAAGGGCGGGTTCGCCCCCTCCGACGTCGTGTTCACCCCGATCGGCGAGACCGGCACGCTGGAGGCGACGTGGAAGGGTAGCGACCCGTCGCTCAAGCCGATCGTCATCTCGGATCATATGGACGTGGTGGCCGCCGATCCGAAGGACTGGACGCGCAGTCCGTTCAAGGCCGTGGTCGAGAACGGTTACACCTATGGCCGCGGCGCGATCGACGACAAGTTCGACGTGTCGGTGGTGATCACCGCGCTCACCACCATGAAGCAGCAGGGCCTCAGGCCGAAACGCACCATCATCCTCGCGCTGTCCGGCGACGAGGAGACCGACATGCACACCGCGCAGGCGCTGGCGAAGAAACTGAAGGGCGCCGACATCGTGCTCAACGGCGACGGCGGCGGCGGCACGCTGGACGAGAGCGGCAAGCCCCTGCTCTACGGGCTGCAGGCGGGCGAGAAGACCTATGCCGATTTCGAGATCGCCTTCACCAGCGCCGGCGGCCATTCCAGCCGGCCGGGCAAGGTGGCCGACAACCCGATCTACCGCGTCGCGAAGGCGATCGACCGGATCGCCGCCTACCAGTTCCCGCCCCAGGCGAACGAGCTGACCGTCGCCTATCTCTCCGCGATGGCGAAGCGGACGCCCGGCTCGCTGGGCCAGGCGATGCAGCGCTTCGCCGCCAACCCCAAGGATAGCGAGGCCGCCGACGAGCTGTCCGCCGATCCCGAGTTCGTCGGCCAGGTGCGCACCACCTGCGTCGCGACGATGCTGTCGGGCGGCCATGCGCTGAACGCGCTGCCGCAGCGCGCCGCCGTGTCGGTCAACTGCCGCATCTTCCCCGGCGTGAAGATTCCCGAGATCGAGGCCACGCTGAAGAAGGTGGTCGACGATCCCGACGCCAAGTTCACCACGCTCGGCAACCCGACTTCCAGCGATGCCTCGCCGCTCAGCCCCCGGATCATGGCGGCGGTCAAGAAGGCCGTCGAGGCCAACCGGCCGGGTGTCGAGATCGTGCCGAGCATGTCGGCGGGCGCCAGCGACAGCCTCTATTTCCGCGCGGTCGGCATCCCGAGCTATGGCGTGTCGGGCGCGTTCATGAAGCCGTCGGACGATTTCGCCCACGGCCTGAACGAACGCTCGCCGGTCGATGCGATCCCCGGCGCGCTGCGCCAATGGCACAGCCTGCTGACGACGCTGGCCGCCGACTGATGCTGCGCCCCAGCTACCGGCGCGCGCCGGCCGAGCGGCGGCAGGCGCTGATCGACGCCACCGCCCGGTCGCTCGCCAAACATGGTGCGGGCGGCGTATCGGTGCGCACCATCGCGGGCGAGGCCGGCGTGTCGCCGGGCCTCGTCACGCACCATTTCGAGGGTGTCGAGCCGCTCATCGCGGCCACCTACCGCCAGGTGTCCGAACGCGTCGGCGAGGCGCTGGCGGCGGCGGTGGAGGCGGCGGGGGACGACCCCCGCGCGCGCCTCGAAGCCTATGTGATCGGCAACTTCCTGCCGCCGGTGATGGACGAGGAACTGCTGGGCACCTGGCTGGGGCTGCTCGGCCTCACCAAGTCGATGCCGCTGGTCTCCGCCGCCCATGCCGAGAGCTATGGCGGCTTCCGCGCGGCGATGGAGCGGCTGCTCGCCGATTGCGGCGGCAAAGGCGATCACCGGCTGGAGGCGGTGGCGATCACCGCACTGGTCGACGGGCTGTGGCTGGAGCTTTGCCTCGACCGAAGCGTCTTCTCGGCGGAAGAGGCGGCGGCGCTGGCGCGGCGCTGGATCGACGCCTTGCTGGCATGACCGGCTGGGTCGGCTCGGCGGCGGCGATCCGGCGACTGGCCGACGGTGACGATGCCCTGCTGGCCATGGCGGCGACGGCATGGCTCGACCGGCGGCCGGCGCAGGCCGAGCAGGCGTTGCGCGAGCGATTGCGCGAACGGCCGACCGATGTCGCGGCGCTCCATCTCATGGCCGAACTGCTGGCCGGCGCGGGGCGGCGCGAGGACGCGCTCCGGATGCTGGGCCGCGCGATCGATCTGGCGCCCGATTTCGGCGCCGCGCGGGAGGCGCTCGTCCGCCTGCTGGTGCGCCGGCGGCATCTCGACGAGGCGCTGGAGCAGCTTGCGCCCCTGCTCGCCGGGCATCCGGACGAGCCGGCGCTGGTGCTGCTCAGGGCCGGCGCGCTGATCGAAAGCGGGGCTCTCACAACTGCGGACGAGGCGCTCTCCGCGATGCTGGCGCGGCATCCGGGCGAGGCCGCGGGGTGGATCGCGCTCGGCAACGTGCGGACGCATCTTGGCCGGATCGAGGGCGCGGTCGCAGCCTATCGCTCCGCGCTCGTCGCCCGGCCGGATCTCGGCGTGGCGTGGTGGAGCCTCGCCAACCTCAAGACGCAGCGTTTCTCCGCGCAGGACATCGCCGCGATGGGCGCCGCGCTGGAGACGGCGGCCGATCCCACCGATCGCGCGCACCTGCACTTCGCGCTCGGCAAGGCGCTGGCCGATGCGGGCGAGGATGCCGGCGCCTTCGCCGCTTATGCCGAGGCGAACCGCATCCGCCGCGCTCAGACGCCCTACGATGCGGCCGCCACGCAGGCGCAATGCGCGCGGGAGGCGGCGGTGTTCACGCCCGCGCTGATCGCGGCGCGCGGAGAAGGGGGGTGCCTCGCCCCCGATCCGATCTTCGTCGTCGGCCTGCCGCGATCGGGATCGACGCTGGTCGAACAGATCCTCGCCAGCCATTCCGAAGTCGAGGGATTGGGCGAACTGCCCGATCTGATGGCGATCGCCGCCAGTCTCGCAGGCCGCGATCCCGCTTGCTATCCCGAGATGCTCGCCGATCTCCTGCCGGCGGATCGTCGTCTGCTGGGCGAGGCCTATCTCGATCGCACGCGCGAGCAGCGGCGCCTGGGAAGGCCGTTCTTCGTCGACAAGATGCCCAACAACTGGATGCATGTCGGGCTGATCCGGCTGATCCTGCCCAATGCTCGGATCGTCGATGTGCGCCGTCACCCGCTGGCCTGCGGCTGGTCCTGCTTCACCCAGAATTTCGCGGTGGGCCAGGCGTTCAGCTACGATCTCGCCGATCTCGGCCGTTTCTACCGCGATTATGTGGGCGCGATGGCCGATGTGGACCGGGTGACGCCGGGCCATGTCCACCGCCTGCTCTACGAGCGGCTGGTGGCGGATCCGGAGGCCGAGGTGCGCGCGCTGCTCGCCCGGCTGAGCTTGCGGTTCGAGCCGGCGTGCCTCGCCTTCTGGCAGAATTCCCGCGCCGTCCGCACGCCGAGTGCCGAGCAGGTGCGCCGGCCGATCACGGCCGATGCGATCGATCGCTGGCGGCGGTTCGATCCATGGCTCGGGCCGATGCGCGCGGCGCTCGGCTCGGTCGTCGATGCCTATCCGGATGTGCCCGCCGATCTCGCCGGATAGGGCGGACGCAACGGTTCGTCGCGCGTCCCTGTCGTCTTGTTGCACGATCGTCCGATAATCGTCATCGCGCTGCAACATGGCCGTTGACACAGCCCCGTCGCGGGATGTTCATTCGTGCCCGGCGATGCGCCAGCGCGTTGCCGAAGGGGGTTTGTGGCGAGCAGCGCTTCTCACGCGACGGGATCGATCGGCGAGGCCTTGGCCCATGCCGAGCGCATGGCCGCGAGCCGGCCCGATCTCGCGCTGATGCAGGCCGACGAAATCCTGCGCGCGGTGCCGAACATGCCGCAGGCGCTGCTGGTCAAGGGACGGGCGCAGCGGCTCTCCGGCGATCTCGATGGCGCGCGCGTGACGCTGGCCGGGCTGTTCGCCGACCAGCCGCGATCCGCCGCGACCGCGCTCGAATTGGGCCTCACGCATTATCTCGCGGGCGATGCGCCCGCCGCCACCACCGCGCTGCGCCGCGCGACCGAGCTCAAGCCCGACATGGCGGAGGGCTGGACGGCGCTCGCCGACGTGCTGCGGCTGGGCGGAGACGAGGCGGGCGCCGATCACGCCTATCTCGCGGGCGTGCGCGCCTCGACCAGCGATCCGGCGCTGATGCAGGCGGCGCTGGCGCTGTCCGACAACCGCCTCGACATCGCCGAGCCGATCCTGCGCGACCGGCTGAAGCAGCGCCCCACCGACGTCGCCGCGATCCGGATGCTCGCCGAGATCGCCGGCCGGCTCGGCCGCTATCGCGACGCCGGAAACCTGCTGGAGCGCGCGATCGAGCTGGCACCGGGCTTCGTCGCGGCGCGGCACAACCATGCGCTGGTGCTCCACCGTCAGGGGCGGGGCGAGGATGCGCTCGCCGCGATCGATCCGTTGCTGGCCGCCGATCCGGGCAATCCCTCCTACCTCAACCTCAAGGCCGCGATACTCAGCGGCACCGGCGATTTCGCGCAGGCGATCGCGATCTACCGGCGCGTGCTCGCCGGCTATCCCCATCAGCCCAAGGTGTGGATGAGCCTCGGCCACATGCTCAAGACGCTGGGCGAGCAGGAGGAGAGCATTGCCGCCTATCGCCGCGCCATCGCGATGCGGCCGGAACTGGGCGAGGCGTGGTGGAGCCTCGCCAACCTCAAGACCTATCGCTTTTCGGACGAGGATCGTGCGGCGATGCGGGCGGCGCTGGAGACGCCCGACCTCGACGGAGAGGATCGATTCCACCTCGAATTCGCGCTCGGCAAGGCGGAGGAGGATGCCGGCGATGCCGAGGCCTCGTTCGCCCATTATGTTGGGGGCAATCGCGGCCGGCGCGCGGCGATCGACTATGACGCCGCCGAACTGACCCGCGCGGTCGCCCGCGCCGAGGCGATCTACACGCCGGACTTCTTCGCCGCGCGCGAGGGCTGGGGCTGCCCCGCCGCCGATCCGATCTTCGTGGTCTCCCTGCCGCGATCGGGATCGACGCTGATCGAGCAGATCCTCGCCAGCCACAGCCAAGTGGAGGGGACCAGCGAACTGCCCGACATCGCCGCTTTGGTGATGGAGGTCGGCCCCGCCAAGGTCGGCGGTCTCGATCGCGCGTCGGTGCGCGCGCTGGGCGAGGCCTATCTCGATCGCACGCGGATCCAGCGCAAGACGGCACGCCCCTTCTTCATCGACAAGATGCCGAATAACTGGGCGCATACCGGCTTCATCAAGCTGATCCTGCCCAATGCGAAGATCGTCGATGCCCGACGCCACC
The DNA here is from genome assembly GCF_029906645.1 of Sphingomonas oryzagri. Classification (NCBI taxonomy): domain Bacteria; kingdom Pseudomonadati; phylum Pseudomonadota; class Alphaproteobacteria; order Sphingomonadales; family Sphingomonadaceae; genus Sphingomonas; species Sphingomonas oryzagri. The sequence continues at coordinate 2,582,913 of NZ_JARYGZ010000001.1, read as the reverse complement.
CGCTCGGCTGCTGCCTGTCCAACTTCAAACAGCATTTCGCGCGCGGGCAGTCTTTTACCTACGATCTCGCCGACATCGGCCATTATTATCGCGATTACGTGCGCTGGATGGCGCATCTCGATCGCGTGGCGCCCGGTGCTGCGCACCGCGTCTTCTACGAGCGGATGGTCGAGGATCAGGAGGGCGAGACGCGTGCCCTGCTCGCCGCCCTCGGCCTGCCGTTCGAGGATGCGTGCCTGCGCTTCCACGAGACGCAGCGCGCGGTGCGCACCGCCTCGTCCGAGCAGGTGCGCCAGCCGATCTTTCGCGAGGGCATGGAGCAGTGGAAGCGCTTCGATCGCTGGCTCGGGCCGCTCAGGGAAGCGCTCGGCCCGGTGCTCGACACCTATCCGAACGTGCCGGCTGCGTGACAAATTTGCCATGCGGCAGCGCAATATAATGAGGAGCCGAAGGGGCGCTTGACACTGTTTCGTTCGAGTAACAGCGTTTGACAAATATATAAAAAGGGGCACCCGCAATGTTTATTCGTAAGCCGGTTCCGGCTTTGCTTCTTGCGTCCACCGCTCTGGCGGCGCTGTCGGCGCCGGTTGCCGCGCAGACCGCGCCGACGCCTGCCGCGGCACCCCTGCCGCCGGAGAATGGCGAGATCATCGTGACCGCGCAGAAGCGCTCCGAGAATATCCAGAAGGTGCCGATCAGCATCCAGGCGATCACCGCCGAGAAGCTCGACCAGCTCAACATCGCCAATTTCAACGATTACACCAAGTCGCTGCCCAGCGTCACCTTCCAGACCAGCCAGCCGGGCGTCACCACCGTCTATATCCGCGGCGTCGCCTCGGGCGGCGACGGCAACCATTCCGGCTCGCTGCCGTCGGTCGGCACCTATCTGGACGAGCAGCCGATCACCACGATCGGCGGCACGCTGGACGTCCATATCTACGACATGGCGCGTATCGAGGCGCTGTCGGGGCCGCAGGGCACGCTGTACGGCGCGTCGTCGGAATCGGGCACCATCCGCCTGATCACCAACAAGCCCGACACCTCCAAATTCTACGGCGCGATCGACGTCGAGGGGAACACCGTCGCGCATGGCAGCCAGGGCGGCAAGGTCGAGGGTTTCGTCAACGCCCCGATCAACGATCGCATGGCGGTGCGCATCGTCGGCTTCTACGAGCATGACGCCGGCTATATCGACAACATTCCCGGCACGCGGACCTTCATCGGCCAGAAAGACGATGCCAGCCCCGGCTATACGGGCGGCGTCGCGCCGGGCGGGCAGGACCAGGGCGTGCCGGCCGGCTACGATCCCGGCATCACGATCAACAACAAGGATTTCGTGAAGAAGAACTACAACGACGTGGACGTCTTCGGCGGCCGCGGCGCGTTGAAGGTCGACCTCAACGACAACTGGACCGCGACGGCGACCGTCTTCGGGCAGGACCAGAAGAACCACGGCTCGTTCGGCTACGATCCGAACCTGCCGGGCCTGTCGGTGCAGCACTTCCTGCCCGAATATAACCACGATCGCTACGTGCAGGGTGCGCTCACCATCGAGGGCAAGATCGGCAACTGGGATCTGACCTATACGGGCGCCTATCTGTGGCGGAAGATCAACTCGTCGAGCGACTATACCGATTACGCCACGCAATATGATCATGATCTCTATGCGGCGCAGGGTGGCCTCGCCAACTATTTCTATTTTCAGGACAATGCCGGAAACACGATCAATCCGATCCAGCGGATCGTCGGCAAGGACAGCTTCAACAAGGTCAGCCAGGAACTGCGCATCTCGTCCCCGCAGAGCAATCCGCTGCGCATCACGGGCGGCCTGTTCTACCAGCGCCAGGAACATCACATCATTCAGGATTATCAGGTGACCGGCCTCGCCGACGACCTTTCGGTCAACGGCCACCCCGGCACGCTGTGGCTCACCGACCAGAACCGCATCGACAAGGATTATGCGGTGTTCGGCGAGGCCGCATACGACATCACCCACAGCCTGACGCTGACCGGCGGCCTGCGTTACTACAAGTACGACAACTCGCTGATCGGCTTCTTCGGCTTCGGCCTGAACCCGAATTACACGATCGGCGGCGGTGCCGCGACCAATGCCGCCGGCAGCTCGCGGACCGGCGTGCCCGGTTGCTTCACCACCGATGGCGGCACCGTCATCGTACGTGACGCGGAGGGCAACCAGATCGCGGTGAACCGGGACTTCGCGCCTGCTGCGCAGGGCCTTGGCCCCTGCACCAACCTCGGCGTCTACAATTCGGACGGCTCGATCAGCCCCAAGCGGACCAAGGATGACGGCTTCATCCACCGCCTGAACCTCACCTGGAAATTCGCGCCGGACAAGATGGTCTACGCCACCTGGTCGCGCGGCTTCCGCCCAGGCGGCATCAATCGCCGTGCCGATCTGCAGCCCTATCAGCCGGATTTCCTGACCAACTACGAAGTCGGCTTCAAGACAAGCTGGGCGGACCATACCGTGCGCTGGAACGCGGCCTTCTTCTGGCAGGACTGGAAGCATTTCCAGTACAGCTTCCTCGGCCAGAACAGCTTCACCGAAATCCACAACGGCCCGAACGCGCGGATCAAGGGCATCGAGACCGATTTCACCCTGGTGCCGACGCCGGGCCTGACCTTTACGACGACGGCCGCCTATACCGATGGCAAGCTGCGGTCGAACCTCTGCGCGGTCGACGACCCGACCTATACCTGCGCTGAGGATGGCAACAGCATCGTCGCGCCCAAGGGCACCCGCCTGCCGGTCGCGCCGAAATACAAGCTCAACACCGTCGGCCGCTACGAATTCGCGGTGGGCGACGACATGAAGGCGCATATCCAGGGCGCGATCACCTTCCAGAGCAAGGCAAGCTCGGCGCTGCGTCTCGGCGCGGTGGACGATCCGGTGCCGACGCTCAGGGATTTCACCCTGGTCGATCTCGCCACCGGGCTTGAGTGGAAGAAGATGTCGGCGGAGCTGTTCGTCACCAACCTGTTCGACGTGAAGGCGGATATCTCCACCTTCCAGGAGTGCGGTTCCTGCTCCTACACCAACTATTACGTGATCCAGCCGCCGCGCACGGTCGGCGCGCGCCTGGGTTACAAGTTCTGATCGGGCGCCTCGCGCTCACCTGCGCCGGCTTGCTGCTGGGGCAGGCGGCGCAGGCGGCCACCGTCGTCGTCCATGCCGGGCATCTGATCGATCCCGAGCAGGGGCGCGTGCTCGTCGACCAGGCGATCACCGTCACCGACGGGCGGGTGACGGCGGTCGGCCCATGGAAGGGCGCGCCGGCGGGCGGCACGGTGGTCGACTGGTCGGGCTATACCGTGCTGCCCGGCCTGATTGACTGCCACACCCACATATCGGACGGTTTCACCGAGGGCGATCCGATCGAGGCGCTCAAGCACACCCCGCAGGAGGTGGCGCTGAAGGGGGCGGAGACCGCGCGCACGATGCTGCGCGCGGGCTTCACCAGCGTGCGCGACGTCGGCGTCTATCGCGGCCTCACCGATGTGGCGCTGCGCGATGCGATCGAGCAGGGCGAAGTGCCGGGGCCGCGTATGCTGGTGGCGGGCGCCTACATCACCATTCCGGGCGGCGGCGGCGCGGTGACGGGGGCCGCGCCCGACGTCGTGCTGCCCGCCGACATGCAGTACGGCTATGTCCGCAACGCCGACGAGGCGCGGACGAAGGTGGACTTCCTGTTCCAGCACGGCGCCGACTTCATCAAGCTGATCGCCACCGGCGCGGTGCTGGCGATCGGATCCGAGCCGGGCGCGCTGGAGTTGACGCCCGAGGAGATGCAGGCCGCCTGCGACGAGGCGAAGCTCCACGGCAGCTATTGCATCGCCCATGCCCATGGTGCGGAGGGGATCAAGGCGGCGATCCGCGCGGGGGTGCGATCGATCGAACATGCCTCGCTGATCGACGACGAGGGCATCGCCATGGCGAAGAAGGCCGGCGTCTGGCTCGACATGGACATCTACGACGGCGACTGGATCGAGGAGGAGGGTACGAAGCAGGGCTGGCCCGCCGAATATCTCGCCAAGAACCGCGCCACCACCGACGAGCAGCGCGAAGGCTTCGCCAAGGCGGTGAGAGCGGGTGTGAAATTGAGTTTCGGCACCGATGCGGGCGTCTACCCCTTCGGCCTCGGCGCGCGGCAGTTCGCCTATATGGTCCGCTACGGGATGACGCCGATGCAGGCGATCCAGGCGGCGACCACCGTCTCCGCCGATCTGCTGCGCCGATCGAAGGATGTCGGCGCGCTCAGCCCCGGCCATTATGGCGACATGATCGCGGTGGCGGGCGATCCGCTGAAGGACATCCGGCTGCTGGAACAGGTGCGAGGCGTGATCAAAGGCGGCGAGGTGATGAAGGTGCCGTGACCGCATCCTTCCCCTGGCGGGGGAGGATTAGGATAAGTTGCTTCGGATCAATGTCGCAGCTGGCGGGTTGGGCTAGATGCTGACACGACGCGGCGGGGACAGTTCAGATTTATGACCGAAGCGCCGGCCGCCATTACCGACCTCGATCTGGCCGCGTGTGAACGCGAGCCGATCCATGTACCCGGCAGCATCCAGCCGCATGGCGCGCTGTTCGTGATCGACGGCGCGGGTGTGGTGCGCAAGGCGGCGATCGGTGCGCTGGCCGAAGGGCTGGTCGAGGGCGATCCGATCGGTCGCGATCTTGCCGACCTCCTGCCGGAAGAGGCGCGCAAGACGATCGCTGCCCTCGACAGCCGGCTCGTCGCGGGGCGTGGGCCGGAGCATCTCTGCTTTCTGCGCACCGCCGCCGGTGCCTTCCACTTCGTCGCGCACCGATCGGGCAACGACATCATCGTCGAGCTGGAGCGCGCGCTGGGCGACGAGCCGGGCAGCTTCGACGAGGTCTATCCCGACGTCCGCGCCTTCCTCGACGCCGTGCAGCGGACGGAGGGCGTCCAGGCGCTCGCCGAACTCGCGGCGCGGGAGGTGCGGCGGATCACGGGTCTCGATCGTGCGCTGATCTACCGCTTCGATGCCGAATGGAACGGCGCCGTGATCGCCGAGGACAATGGCGGGCGGCTGCCCGTCTATCTCGATCTGCGCTGGCCGGCTTCCGACATCCCCGCGCAGGCGCGCGAGCTTTACAGGATCAACCGCCTGCGCCTGATCGCGGACGCCGATTACGAGCCTGCGCCGATCGGGCCGGACGGCGGCGACGTGGACCTGACCTACTCGGTGCTGCGCAGCGTCTCGCCGGTCCATCTCGAATATATGCGCAACATGGAGACGATGGCCTCCATGTCGATCTCCTTGCTGTCGGGCGATCGGCTTTGGGGCCTGATCTCCTGCCATCATCTCGATCCGGTGCGCGTGCCCTATCACGTTCGCGCGGCGTGCGAGTTCATCGGGCAGGTCGTCTCGATGCAGATCGCCGCGCACGAGGCTTCCGCGCTCGCGATGCGGCGCGATGCGCTGCGCGGCGTCCATATCCGGCTGCTCGCGCACATGGCGGCCGAGGATCATTTCATCGACGGGCTGCTCAGCCATCCCAATGACCTGATGGCGCTGACCGGCGCGGACGGCGCGGCGGTGGTGGCGGGCGGGCGCTGCACCCGGCTGGGCGAGACGCCGGCAGAGACGGATATTCTGGCGCTGGTCGAATGGCTCTCCGGACAGGACCGCGAGGACGTGTTTGTCACCGACAGCCTCGCCGCCGAATGGACCGGGGGCGAGCGGATGAAGGATTTGGGATCGGGCGTGATCGCCATGTCGATCAGCCAGGTCCATGACAGCTACCTGATCTGGTTCCGGCCCGAGCTGGTCCGCACCGTGTCGTGGGGCGGGGACCCTGCCAAGCGTGCCGAGCTGGGGCCGGACGGCCTGCGCCTCCACCCGCGCAAGTCCTTCGAGATCTGGCAGGAGACCGTCCAGCTCCATGCGCGGCCGTGGCAGGAGGCGGAGCTGGACGCTTCGGCGGAACTGCGCGTCGCGATCGTCGACATCGTGCTGCGCCGCGCCGAGGAGATGGCGGCGCTGTCCGAACGGCTGGCGGCGATCAACAAGGAGCTGGAGGCGTTCAGCTACTCGGTCAGCCACGATTTGCGCGCGCCGTTCCGCCACATCGTCGGCTATGCGCAATTGCTCAAGAAGTTCGAGGGCGAGCGCCTGTCCGAACGCGGCGACCGCTATATCGAGACGATCATCGAAAGCGCGATCTCGGCCGGCCGGCTGGTCGACGATCTGCTGAGCTATTCGCAGATGGGCCGATCGACGATCACGCCGGTGTCGATCGATGTCGGCGCGATGATCCGCGAGGCGCAGACCAACCTGACGGTCGAGGGCGAGCGCCACCGCATCGAATGGCACGTCGGCGATCTCATGGCGGTGCGCGCCGATCCGGTGATGGTGCGGCTCGTCGTGCAGAACCTGCTGGAAAACGCTCTGAAATTCTCGCGCGAACGGGAGCCGGCCGTGATAGAGGTCGGTGCGGAGGTGAAAGAAGGCGACGTGATCACCTGGGTGCGGGACAATGGCGCGGGCTTCGACATGGCCTATGTCGACAAGCTGTTCGGCGTGTTCCAGCGGCTCCACCGCGAGGAGGAGTTCGAGGGGACCGGCATCGGCCTCGCCAACGTGAAGCGCATCGTCGAGCGCCATGGCGGGCGCGTCTGGGCGGAAGGCGAGCCGGACAGGGGGGCGACCTTCTTCTTCGCCCTGCCGGCGGCATAGTAGGGGCGGGAAATGGCCGATCTGAAACCGATCCTCCTTGTCGAGGACAGCCCCAAGGATGTCGAGCTGACGCTCGCCGCGCTGGAGCAGTGCCAGCTCGCCAACGCGGTGATCGTGGTGCGCGACGGGGCGGAGGCGCTGGATTATCTCTTCGCGCGCGGCGCCTACGAGAATCGTTCGACGGGTGATCCGGCGGTGGTGCTGCTCGATCTCAAGCTGCCCAAGGTCGACGGGCTGCAGGTGCTCGAACAGATCAAGGCGGACGCGCACCTGAAGGGCACGCCGGTGGTGATGCTCACCTCGTCCCGCGAGGAGCGCGATCTGGTGCGCAGCTACTCGCTGGGGGTGAATGCCTTCGTGGTGAAGCCGGTGGGCTTCGAGCAGTTCTTCGAGGCGATCCGCGATCTCGGCATGTTCTGGGCGGTGCTCAACGAGCCGCCGCCCCGCGGGAGCGCGCCCCGCCCGTGAACGCAGCGCCGATCCGCATCCTGCATCTGGAAGACGACGCCCACGATGCCGAACTGGTGCGCGAATTCCTCGCCGCCGAGGGGGTGGAAGCGGCGATCGATCGCGTGTGGACGCGTGCCGACTTCGTCACCGCGCTCCAGCAGGGTTACGACCTGATCCTTGCCGATCACAAGCTGCCGGGCTTCGACGGCGAGCAGGCGCTGGAACTGGCTCATGGCCGCGCGCCGAGCGTGCCGTTCATTTTCGTTTCCGGTACACTGGGCGAGGATGTCGCGGTCGAGGCGCTGAGGAACGGTGCCACCGATTACGTGACCAAGCTGCGGCTGGAGCGCCTGCCCGCCGTCGTCGAACGCGCGCTGGAGGAACGGCGGCTGCGCATCGAACGTCGCGCCGCCGAAGAGACGCTGCGGCTCGCTACCATCGCCTCGCAGGTCGGCACCTGGGACTACGATCCGGTGCATGATGTCCTCCAGTGGGACGACCAGTGTCGCGCGCTGTTCGGCCTGCCGCCTGGCGCACCCGTGAGCTACGAGGGCGCCTTCCTGGCCGGTATTCATCCCGACGATCGCGCGATGGCGGATGCCGCCGTGCGGGTCGCGCTGAAGCCCGGCGGCACCGGTGGTTACGACATCGAATATCGCACCATCGGGCTTGAAGACGGAATCGAGCGCTGGATCGTCGCCAAGGGGCGCGGCCAGTTCGACGACGGCAAGGCGGTGCGCTTCGTCGGTACGGTGATGGACATCACCGATCGCAAGCGCGCCTACGCCGCCGTCGCAGCGTCCGAGGCAGCGCTGCGGGCGGAGAGCCATGCGCTGGAGATCCTGAATCAGGTCTCGCGCGAGATCGCGGCCGAACTCGATCTGGAGCGGCTGGTGCAGACCGTCGTGGATGCCGGCGTCGAGCTGACCGGGGCCGAATTCGGCGCCTTCTTCTACAACATGGTCGATCAGAGCGGCGAGAATTACATGCTCTATTCGCTGTCCGGCGCGGAGCGGACGGCGTTCGAGAATTTCCCGATGGTGCGCAAGACGCCGCTGTTCGCGCCGACCTTCGGCGGCGAGGGCGTGATCCGGCTGGACGACGTGCTCGCCGATCCGCGCTACGGCCAGAACGCGCCGCACACGGGGATGCCTGAGGGGCATCTGCCGGTGCGATCCTATCTCGCCGTGCCGGTGGTGCTGCGATCCGGCGAAGTGGTCGGCGCGCTGTTCTTCGGCCATGCCGCGCCCGGCCGTTTCGCCCAGCGCACCGAGCGGCTGATTTCCGGCCTCGCCGCGCAGGCGGCGGTGGGCATCGAGAATGCGCGGCTGTTCCAGTCCGCCCAGCGGCTCAATCAGACGCTGGAGGAGCAGGTCGCGGTGCGCACCGCCGAGCGCGACCGGATCTGGCAGGTGTCGGACGATCTGCTTGGCGTTGCCGATGCCGACGGCGTGTGGCTCAGCATCAATCCGGCGTGGACGCGGGTGCTCGGCTGGGAGGCGGACGAGGTGATCGGCCGCACGTCCGAATGGCTGGAGCATCCCGAGGATCGCGCCAAGACCCGCAATGAGGTCGCGCAGCTCGGCGAGGGCATCGTGACCACCCATTTCGAGAACCGCTTCCGCACCCGCGCCGGCGATTATCGCGCGCTGAGCTGGCGTGCCGTGCCGGAAGACGGCCGCATCTATTGCGTCGCCCGCGACATCACTGCGCAGGTCGAGCAGGCCGAGGCGCTGGTGGAGGCGGAGGAGGGGCTGCGCCAGTCCCAGAAGATGGAGACGCTCGGCCAGCTGACCGGCAGCGTCGCGCACGATTTCAACAACCTGCTCCAGATCGTGATGGGCAATCTGGACATGCTGCGCCGGCACCTGCCCGACGATCCGCCGCGCCTGCGCCGCTCCGCCGACAACGCCTTCGCAGGCGCCGAGCGCGCGGCGACGCTGACCCAGCGCCTGCTCGCCTTTGCGCGCCGCCAGCCGCTGGCACCCAAGCCCGTCTCGCCCAATGCGCTCGTCGCGGGAATGAGCGATCTGCTTCATCGCACGCTGGGCGAGATGGTGACGGTGCGCACCGAGCCGGCCGACGAGGACTGGCTGATCGAGGTGGACGACAACCAGCTCGAAAGCGCGCTGCTCAATCTTTCGGTGAACGCGCGCGATGCGATGCCGTCGGGCGGCACGCTGACGCTGGCGATCCGCAACCTGTCGCTCGCCGAACCGATCCGCGGGCAGAGCGAGGTGCCGGCGGGCGACCATGTGGTGATCGCCGTGTCGGATACCGGCGAGGGCATGGCGCCCGAGGTGGTGGCGCGCGTGTTCGAGCCGTTCTTCACCACCAAGGAGGTGGGCAAGGGCACCGGTCTCGGCCTCTCGATGGTCTATGGTTTCGTCAAGCAATCGGGCGGCCATGTCCACATCGCGTCGGTGGAGGGCGAGGGCACCGAGGTGCGCATCTACCTGCCGCGTCTGCTCATCTCGCGCACGGCGGCGGCCGAGACGGTGGAGCCGGCCGACGCCCGGCGCGGTGGCGACGAGACGATCCTCGTCTGCGAGGATGACGAGGGCGTGCGCGCCAATTCGGTCGAGAGCCTGCGCGAACTCGGCTACGACGTGCTGGAGGCGGGCGATGCGCGCGAGGCGCTGGCGGTGCTACAGGGGCGCTGCGGCAAGATCGACCTGCTGTTCACCGACGTGGTGCTGCCCGGCGGGATGACCGGATCGGACCTCGCGGTGCAGGCGCGTGTGAGTTGCCCGGACCTGCGAGTGCTGTTCACCACCGGCTATGCCCGCGACGCGATCGTCCACCACGGCCGGCTCGACGCGGGCGTGCAGCTGCTGCCCAAGCCCTTCGCCTTCGACGATCTGGCGGCGAAGGTGCGAGAGATGCTGGACGGCTGACCCTCATCCTCCCCATCGAAGATGGGGAGGGGGACCACCCGCAGGGTGGTGGAGGGGAAGATGCGCGGCGCATGCCTCCTCCACCATGCTTCGTATGGTCCCCCTCCCCACGCTACGCGTAGGGAGGATTTAGACCGGCAGGCGCATCAGCGCCTGTCCGGCGCGGACTTCCTGGCCTGTTTCGACCAGCAGATCGAAGCCTTTCGGCGCGAACAGGATGATGGTCGAGCCATGCTCGAACCAGCCCATTTCCTCGCCCTTGTCGATGTGCGCCGTGCAGGGGATGGCACGCGATCCGCCGGTCCGGATGTGCGGGCCGACATGAACGAAGGTGAAGCGCATCGACGCGACGAGGATCGCCGCCACCGGCACGATCAGCAGGGGATGGTCGCCGCGATCCAGCCGCGTCAGGATCGGCGCGCGCTCGTTGCGGCAGAACAGCCGCTCGACCTTCCTGAGCGCGACCGGGTTCACATTCCAGGTATCGCCGGAGATGTAGCGCATCTGCTCGACGGTGAGGTCGTAGGGTGCGTGGAAGCGGTGGTACATCGCCGCCGTCAGCCTGAGCGTGACGAAGGTGCCGTCGCGAAACGGCGCGCCTAACGCCGCATCGCCGAGCAACTCCTCGATGGCGTAGGGCATGCCCTTGGCCTGATAGAGTCTGCCATCCTCGACACGGCCGCAGGCGCCGACGATCGCGTCCGAGGGACTGGCGAGGATATCGGGATCGGGATCGGCCGGGCGCGATCCGGGCTTGAGCGCGCGGGTGAAGGCGTGATGGAGGCTGCGAAAACGGCTGTCGGCGGCGTCGGACAGATCGACATCGCAGAAGGTCCGCCACAGTTTCAGCGACACGGCGCGGACCAGCGGCTGCTCGATCGGCGAGAGCCAGCCCATAAAGCGCGTCGCCAATCCGCGCGGGATGCGGTTGGTCAGCAGGAAGTTCAGATCCTCCTGCGCGCCGATCCGGGCCAGCAAAGACCGTCTTGTCATGATCGCGTCACCATTTCCGTGACTGTGCTGTTATCATGGAAGCCGCTCTCCCCATCGCCGCCACGCCGATCCTGCTCACCGCCGCCGGCGCGCTCGCCGTAGCGCTCGGCGCCACCAAGGGCCATGCCCGGCTCACCCTGTCGCGCGCCAAGCATCGCTCGCTCGCCGGCCATGCGCGGATGTCGCGCCGGGTGGCCGGCTTCATTCCGGCGTGGAGCTATGACGAGCAGCGCTTCTTCCGCGCCGACAATCCGCCGGAGGAGATCGCCCGCCAGCGGCAGGCCGGCTTTGCAGCGCTCTCCGCGTTGTACCGGGAACGGTTCGCGAAGACGGCGGCGCTGACCAGGGAGGCGGCGCAGGGCCTGTCCGACCTGCAATTCACCGGCGCCTATCGCGTGCCCTTCCAGTTCAGCCGCATGGTGCGCGAGAACCTGTCCGCCGGCAGCTTCCTCGAAAGCTCGGACGGGGTGACGATCACCGACCTCGACGGCAACCGGCTCTACGATCTCGCCGGCTCCTACGGCGTCAACCTGCTGGGCTTCGACGCCTACAAGCGGATGATCGCGCAAGGGGCGGAGCAGGTGGCCGATCTCGGGCCGGTGCTCGGCGCCTTCCACCCCGTCGTCGCCGACAATGTGGAGCGACTGAGGGCGATCTCCGGCCTCGACGAACTGAGCTTCCATATGTCCGGCACCGAGGCGGTGATGCAGGCGGTGCGGCTCGCCCGCTATCATACGAAGCGGACCCACGCCGTCCGTTTCTGCGGATCCTATCACGGCTGGTGGGGCGACGTGCAGCCGGGCGTCGGCAACCCGACGCCCGCCGATTACACCTACACGCTCGCCGACATGAGCGAGAAGACGCTCAAGGTGCTGGCGACGCGGAAGAACATCGCCTGCGTGCTGGTCAATCCGCTGCAGGGCCTGCACCCCAACAGCGGCGCGCCGGGCGACAACACGCTGGTCGATAGCAGCCGCAAGGCTGGGTTCGACAGGGACGCCTACGGTGCCTGGCTGCGCGAGCTCGCCGAGGTGTGCCGCAAGGCGGGCATCGTGCTGATCTTCGATGAGGTCTTCGTCGGCTTCCGCCTCGCGCGGGGCGGTGCCGCCGAATATTTCGGTGTGAAGCCCGACATGATTACCTACGGCAAGACGCTGGGCGGTGGCCTGCCGGTCGGGGTGCTGTGCGGTCGGCATGATCTCATGAAGCGCTACCGCGACGACAAGCCCGTCGACATCTGCTTCGCGCGCGGCACGTTCAACTCGCACCCCTATGTGATGGGCGCCATGAACGCCTTCCTGCGCTTCCTCGATACCGAGGAGGGCGCAGCGCTCTACGACGGGCTGGACGATCGCTGGAACGCGCGCGCCGCGCTGATGAACGCCAAGCTGGCGGAGGCCGGGCTGCCGGTCGCGGTGTCGAACATCTCGACGATCTGGACGGTGCGCTACACGAAGCCGAGCCGCTACAACTGGATGCTGCAATATTATCTCCGCGCCGAGGGGCTCGCGCTCAGCTGGGTGGGGACGGGGCGGTTGATCTTCAGCCTCAACTACAGCGACGCCGATTTCGCCGAGGTGGTCGACCGCTTCGTCCGCGCCGCGCGCAGGATGGAGGCGGACGGCTGGTGGTGGAGCGATCCGGCCGTCACCGACAAGCGCATCCGCCGCGGCATCCTGAAGGAGATGGTCGCGGCATGGCGGGGCAGGGCAGCCTGAGGGGGATATGAAACGGCCCCCTCCCGCGTCGGCGGAAGAGGGCCGATCGTGCGCCAGGGCGATCAGTTGGCTTCCGCCGTCGCCCAGTGATCGAAGCGCTCGCCACGCAGCAGGCGGCCGGGCGCCTTGCGGTAGAGCCAGAAGTCGTTGAACGGATCGGTGACGATCTTGGTGCCCCACACCAGGCCGGTCTGCACGCCGCGCGTGAAGCAGAGCTGGATCACGCGGAAGGCGAGGCCGCCGGCGCCGAGGCCGAGCCAGAGATAGCCGAGATGGCGGAGCCACTCGACCTTGCCGGTGGCGGCATCGAACAGGCCGAACATCGTCGGGTTGAACCACAAGGCGACCGGGATCACCGCCCAGATCGCCATGAAGACGACCTTGCGGAACAGGTTGTAGCCGACCTTCACCTCTTCCTTATATTCGTGCGTCGCCTGGTTCGCGACGTCATAGCCCTTCGGCTCGAAGAAGAAGTGGCCGCACTGGCGGGTCGTCATCGCGATCGTCCAGCCGAGCAGGCTGGCCAGCGCCGGATCCTTGAACATCAGCATGTACGCCGTCAGGAACGTGCAGGCGCTGATGAAGTGCAGGCTCTGGTTGACCAGGCTGTGATGGTAATAGCGATGGTCGTCCCAGCGCTGTTCGTGAAGATGCGCGCGGAAGCTCGTCATTGAACCACCTCTTTGGCGGGCGCGGGCATGCGCGCGCGGGTCAGATCGTTGGCCGCCGGGAGCTTGCGGAAGCGCACCAGCGAGAAGTGGCCGAGCGGCGGCAGCGCGCGGCGCTCGACCAGTTCGATGCCGGGCACGGTCCGCGCCCAGTCGGTATAGCGGGAGAAGGCGAATTCGGTGCGGAAGCCGAGCCGGCTGGTCACCGGCATCAGCGTCTTCTCGATCGATCCGCGCAGGCCCTTTTCGGCACCGACGCGCGTGGTGATCACGATCTCGCCGCCGGGGCGCACGACGCGGGCGAATTCGTCCAGCGCCTTTTCCGGGTTCGGCACCGAGGTGATGACGTATTGCGCCACCACCACGTCGAAGCTGTCGTCGGCGAAATCCATATTCTCGGCGTCCATCACCGCGATCTGCTCGATATGATCGAGGCGCAGCGCACGGACCCGCTCGCGGGCCTTGTCGAGCATCGGCTCCGAGATATCGACGCCGGTGATGCGGTTGGCCTTGTCGTAGCCGGGCAGCGAGATGCCGGTGCCGACCCCGACCTCCAGGATTCGCCCGCCGATCTGCTCGGCGACGTCGATCGCGGCGCGGCGGCCCTGGCGGAAAACCGGGCCGAATACCAGGTCATAGACCGGCGCCCAGCGCCCGTAGGCGTTGGCGACCTGTTCCGTTTGCATCTGCAGCGCCATGAACCGAACCTCCTCACTCGTGACAATCGCCTATGCGCGCGATGTGCGACAGAAAAGCGTAGGATCGGCGATCCTTTTGCGCAGATCCGGTTTCAGTTCCGCGACACTGTGGAGTGTTGGTCGCAGCTGTGGATAGTCAACAAACCGTAAAACATCGGACACGGCTTTGACTTGAACCGTCTCCATAGAGGCATTCGACGGCGGATGCCGCCGCCGGTCGAGCGATTTACCCGGAGGCCCCGCTATGGCGACCTTGCCCGATATGCCCGTAGAGGCCCGTCACCCCGCGAAGCCGCGCCACGACCGCGTGCCCGCCCGCAGCCGTGATCGCAAGCTGCCCGACTGGATCCACGAGAACGACAAGCCCGAGACGCCGCGCAAGCGCCTGCAGTTCCGGACGATCTTCATTTCGGACACGCATCTCGGCACGCCCGGATGCAATGCCGAGCTGCTGCTCGATTTCCTGAAGTCCACCGATTGCGAGACGCTCTATCTGGTCGGCGACATCGTCGATGGCTGGCAGCTGCGCAAGGGCTGGTACTGGCCGGCGCGGCACAACGACGTGATCCGCTGCATCCTGAAGCGCGTGAAGCGTGGCACCCGCGTCGTCTATGTGCCGGGCAATCATGACGAGGCGTTCCGCGACTATACCGGCCTCGATTTCGGCGGCATCGAACTGGTCAACGAGGACATCCACGTCACCGCCGACGGGCGCCGCCTGCTGGTCCTCCACGGCGACCAGTTCGACAGCATCGTGATGTACGCCAAGTGGCTCGCCTTCCTGGGCGACAGCGCCTACGTGCTGCTGCTCAAGTCGAACTCGATCGTCAACGCGGTCCGCAAGATGTTCGGCCTGCCTTACTGGTCGCTCGCCGCGCACCTGAAGAAGCGGGTCAAGAACGCCGTCCAGTTCATCGGCAAGTATGAAGAGGTGGTGGCCCATGCCGCCGCTGATCGCGGAGTCGATGGTGTCGTCTGCGGGCATATCCACTCGGCCGAGATCAAGCAGTTCGGCGACATCACCTATTACAATGACGGCGACTGGGTGGAGAGCTGCACCGCGCTGGTCGAGCATTTCGACGGCCGGATGGAGATCATCGACTGGGCGGCGAAGGTCGCTGCCGAGCAGGCCGAAAAGGCCGAGCGCAAGGCGGCCAAGGCGGCGGCGGTGCCGGCATGAGGATCGCTCTGGTCAGCGACGCCTGGGCGCCGCAGGTCAACGGCGTGGTCCGCACGCTGATGACCACCGTCGAGCAGTTGCGGGCGCAGGGCCATGTGGTCGATGCGGTCACGCCCGACCAGTTCCGTACCGTGCCGTGCCCGAGCTATCCCGAGATCCGCCTCGCGCTGGGCAGCGCTCGCGCGGTCGCGGCGCGGCTGGCGGAGAGCCGGGCCGATGCCA
Source organism: Sphingomonas oryzagri (assembly GCF_029906645.1). Taxonomy (NCBI): domain Bacteria; kingdom Pseudomonadati; phylum Pseudomonadota; class Alphaproteobacteria; order Sphingomonadales; family Sphingomonadaceae; genus Sphingomonas; species Sphingomonas oryzagri. Next base: position 2,567,364 of record NZ_JARYGZ010000001.1, on the reverse strand, counting down.
TCCACATCGCCACCGAAGGCCCGCTCGGCTGGGCGGCGCGGCGCTGGTGCCTGGACAAGCGCCGTCCCTTCACCACCTCGTTCCACACGCGCTTTCCCGATTACGTCGCGATGCGCTCGCGCCTGCCGGCGGACTGGTTCTGGCCGATCGTGCGCCGCTTCCACGGCCCCGCCGCGCGTATCTTCGCGGCGACCGAGACCTTGGCCGACGAACTGGCCGAGCGCGGCCTGCCGCACACCCATCGCTGGTCGCGCGGCGTCGATCTCACCCTGTTCGGGCCGGATGTCGCGCCGCTGCCGGCCCTGTCGCGCGTCGAAGGGCCGATCCTGCTGTCGGTCGGCCGCGTCGCTGTCGAGAAGAATATCGAGGCGTTCCTGACGGCGGACGTGCCGGGCACCAAAATCGTCGTCGGCGATGGCCCTGCACGAGCCTTGCTGGAGAAGCGGTTTCCGGAGGCGATCTTCACCGGCGCGCTGCATGGCGAGCGGCTGGCCGCCGCCTACGCCGCCGCTGATCTGTTCGTCTTCCCGAGCCTCACCGACACGTTCGGCCTCGTCATGATCGAGGCGTTGGCGAGCGGCGTGCCGGTCGCGGCCTTCCCGGTGCGCGGGCCGATCGACATCATCGGAGCGGCGGGGCAGGGCATGTTCGGCGGCAGCGCACGGATCGGCGCGCTGGACGAGGATCTGACCGCCGCGATCCGGCTCGCCATGACGGCGGATCGCGTGGCCTGCGCCACCGAGGGGCGCCGCTATAGCTGGGAACGCTGCACCGCCCAGTTTCTCGAGGGGCTGGCCCCGATGCGCGTGTTCGCGACGGCGGCCTGATCGACCGAGATTATCGAACACTCAGATCGAAACTATCCGCCTTATCCGACAGGACGCGCGATCCTATATCGCGTGCGGTGCGATGAAGATGCGCCGCTGGAGGCCCGTCATGGTTCCGTTTGGCAATGGTGAGATCGGTCTGCGTCGTCCGGCTGCTCGTGCCGGGGCGGCGGGAAGAGGTCATGTCCGGCAGATCGCGCCGGCGATCGTGGTGCTTGCCGTCCTGATGCTGATCGGTCGTGGAGTCGCGGTGACTTTGGGCTCTCCGCTGCTCGCCATCGTGGCGGTCGGCATGACCTTCCTGATCGGCGTGGCGGTTTTCGGCGCGGTGGACTCCAACCGGCACTGAATCCGGCCGGCAAAGAGGCTGCGGTCTCCGCTCTTCTTCCGTGCCCCAAAAGAAAAAGCCCCGCCGAAGCGGGGCTTTTGTATCTCCATGCTCGACGAGCTTAGGCCAGCACGGGCTTGCCGTAGAGCCATTCCCAGATGTCGAACTTCGTCTGCGAAGCCTTGGTCATAAAACCCCCGTTGTACGGCGATCGGCAAAAACCGTCCGATCACGGGCGTTTTATCATTACCGGCTGTGGTTAACAAGCTGGTAACCATTAGACGATGGTCACAGGTTCCTTTTCGCTTTCCCGCTGCGGTAACTGTTCCATCAGCGCAGGCAATTTCATTGGCTTTCCAGTGTAGTAACCCTGAACGTAGTCGCACTGCATCAGCCGCAGTTCGTTCAGAACCACGCCATTCTCGACACCTTCGGCCACGGTTTTGCGACCAAGCGAGTGGGCGAGCTGGATGGTGGAGTGCACCATGATTCGGTCGCTCTGCGACTTCTCCAGCATCGACACGAAGCTGCGGTCGATCTTGATCTCGTCGGCGGGGATCCGCTTCAGATAGTCGAGGGTCGAGAAGCCCGTGCCGTAATCGTCGATCGACAGCCGCACGCCTGAAGCGCTCAGGGCCTCCAGCGTTTCGACGATACCGTCCTGGCTGGCCATCGCGGTGGTCTCGGTGATCTCGAGGATCAGGTGATGTGGCGCCAGCTTGTGACGGGCGAGCGTGCTGGAGACCATTGCGAGCAAAGCGGGCGAGTCCAGCAGCCGGGCCGACAGGTTCACCGCGATGCTGAAATCCGTGTGGCCGGCACGGTGGATCGAGGCGGTCGCGCCCACCGCGCTATCGAGGATGTGCGCGGTTAGATTCTCGATGCGGCCCGAGCGTTCGGCGGCGGGGATGAACTGGCTCGGCGGCACCTCGCCCTTTTCGGGATGGCTCCACCGCGCCAGCGCCTCGGCGCCGATGATGCGACCGCTCGCCATCTCGATCTTGGGCTGGTAGGCGACCCAGATCTCGTCGCGCTCCACCGCCTGGTCGAGCCGGGCGAGCAGCGACATCTTCCATTCGGCATCCTCGAGCTCGGCCGGATCGTAGGTCATCCAGCGGCGGCCCTCGGCCGCGGCGCGATCGGCGGCGACCACCGCGCTCGATACGCGCTGCACCAGCGACCGGCTCGTGTCGGTATCGAGACCGAAGGTGACGGACAGGTCGATCAGGCGTCCCGCCACCACGACGGGGCTGCGGAAGAGGCCGTGCAGCGCCATCAACTGTTCGCCGACCAGCTCGTCGTTCGCAGTGTCGGCCAGCCAGATGAACAGGCCGTCGTCCGCCTGATAGATGGTGTCGCCGCCGGCGCCGACGGTCAGGCGGTTGACGATCTGCTCGGCGAGTTCCTTCTCGCAATCGGCGGGCAGCGAGGTGGTGACCTCGGCATAGTTGAGGATCCGCGCGACGACCACCGTCGGCACGAGGCGAGGTGCGCTTTCGCGCAGCGCGTTCAGGTTGGGCTGGCCGGATACGGCGTTGACGAGGCCCTTGTCGCGCAACGACTGGCGGATGTTGAACCACAGACGCGTCAGGGACGCCGCGGCGAGCAACGCCAGAGCCGGCATGATCTGGAAGTAGATCTGGGCGCGGTCGGCGCCGAGCGGGCCGACGAGGAACAGCAGGATGGCTGTGCCAAGCACCACGCGCGCGATGATGCGCTGGCGGACGAACAGATAGATGGCCGCCAAGGCCGCGGCGAGCAAGACGGGCAGGAACCATCCGGCATCGACCGGCGGCCCTTCGCGCAGGCTCTCGATCGCCGCGGCATGGACGTAGACCATCGGCAGCTGGCCAAAGCCCGGCGCCCCGTAGCGTAGCGTGTTGACCGTCTCACCGATCAGCACATCCTTTCCGGCGAAGCGGGCAGCGTTCCAGCGATCATTGAGAATGTCGGCGGCGCTGACCGTCGGCAGCGCATGCAGATCGACGCCATAATCGATCGGGAAGCCCTGGCCTGCAGCACCGGTGCGGCCGGCTACCGCGCTTGCCATCGAAGGCACGGCATGTCCGGCCATGTCGACCGAATAGGGCGAATCATACACCATCCCGTCCCAGTGCAGGATCAGGTTGGTGCAGGCGATGTCCGCGAGGCGCATCAACCGCGCGGGAGGAAGCTCCACGCCATTTCGGCCCGTCATATTGTCGGTGCTGATCCGCACGGGGAGCACGACCTTGCCCTTCGCCTTGCCGAGCGCTTCCTCGAACTTCGCGTCGCCCGCCGGGCTGTCGTCACCCCAGGCGAGCGTGTCGATCCCGATCCGCCGAGCACCGGCGGCATCGAGGCGCCGAATCAGTTCGGCGTAACGCTGGCGCGGCCAGGGACTCGCGCCGTAGGCATTGATGCTCTGATCGTCGATCGCGACAATCGCGACCTGCCCGCTTGGCGGGTGGCTGCGCAGCTTGGCGCGGGTGATGCTGGCGAATAATTCCAGCGGTCCCAATATGTTGATGACGCCGCACAGCAAGGCGATACAGATCGCCGCTGCCAGAATCCGCAGATTCAGGCGATGGCCCGGAGATCGGCCCAGAGGCAGAGGCAGACGCATGGTTTTTCAGGCGTCAACCTCACACAATCACCTTATCAAATGGCAAACGCCGGCCCTTCGCGGGCAAAATTTAGCCTTTGGTCGAAGATGGCGGACCGTGCCCCAGCGGTCTCGCCATGGCGGTGCGCGATGTGAAGAGGATGATTGACCCGCCCGGCATGACAAGGCATGGGGGCAGCAGCGCGGGTATAGCTCAATGGTAGAGCACTAGCCTTCCAAGCTTGTGATGCGGGTTCGATCCCCGCTACCCGCTCCACTTCCCGATATTTGCGTATTCGCCGATGCTATTCGGCGACATCTTCAAATATTTAGTGATAAAAATCTTTGGGAACGCCTCGATAACCGCAGTCGCGCCGCTGATCGATTAACCTAGATCGCGCGATATTGTCGGTGTTATCGCGCTGCCATCGAGCCGAAGATGGTAAAAGCGTCGTTCAGCGACGCAAATTCTCGCTGAGCGACATCTCGCTGATCGCCTCGAAGCGGCCGAGCGTGCAGCGCGTCGTCACCGGATCGCCGCCGACCCCGAACGCGCCGTCATGATCGAGCAGTTCGAGCGTGTCGCCCTGGCAGAGCCTGTCCGGGTCGGCCGACTTGAAGCGCAGCTTCGACACGTTGTTGACATGGCCCAGCCCGTCGCACGGGGCGGGGAGGTAATTGCGATACGCCTTGCTGCCGCCAACATGAAGGATCAGCAGGCTGTCGGTCTCCGCCGTTTCGTCGCGGATGCCGTGCCGGCTGATGCACTGCTTCGCACTATGGGGTGCATCATTGTGCCGCGCCGTCGCAGGCAACGTGCCGAGGAGGGCGAGGGCGGCGCAGCCGGTGGCGATCACGATCCTGGTCATCCGTCGCTCCTCGTGCCCCATCGTTACAGTTTGATGTCAGGCAGGCGCCGGCGCGTAGCGCGCGCGGCCATGATAGCTGCTCCATACCGGGAGCAGCATGAACAGCGCCAGCGCCGCATTGCCGAGCACGTAGGCGCCGCCCGCACCGTTCAGGCCGAACAGGTGGCAGGCGGCGGCCAGCGCGCCCAGATAAAGCGCCGTCGCCGCGATTTCCGCCGCCAGCGCCGCGCGCTGGCGTCCGACCATGTAGAGCAGCGACTGCAGCGGGAATGTCGCCATCGAGATCATCAGCGCGAACATCATCAGGCTGAGCAGGCCGTAGGCGGCGAGGTACTTCTTGCCGAACAGCCCGACGAAAGGCTTGCCGCCGAAGAAGATCAGCAGGACGACGAGCAGCCCGATCCCGCCCGCGATCGCGCCGGTGCGCAGCGCCAGCTTCCACGGATGCTTGCTCGACGGATCGAGCCGCATGATCTCGGGATAGAAGCCCTTGGTCAGCAGGTCGGCGGGCTTGCCGGCGGAATCGAGCAGGGTGGTGGCGATCTTGTAGAGGCCGGCGGCGACGGGGCCGAGGATGCCGCCGACGATCAGATTGCTGATCGGGCCCCAGCAGGCCGAGAGCGAAGTGGAGATGTTGGTCGTCCACACGAAGCTCCACGCATCCGGCAGACGGCGCGCGGTGCCGAGCAGGCCGGGGCGCAGCCCGTCGAGCATGTCGCGCCGGCGCAGCTCGCCGACGGTCAGCCACCACAGGATCAGATCGCCGCAGATGTCCGCCACGTACCAGGCCACCACGAAGCCGGGAAAGCCGAACCCGCCCGCCCAGGCCAGCGCGGCGCCGCCGGCGCGCAGCAGCGGCGTCGCCATCTGCTGCTTGGCGAGGATGTCGAACCGGTCGAGCAGGCGCATCACGCCGGTCGGCGTCGCCGCCGACATGGTGGGGACGAGCGTGCAATAGAGCATGGCGAGGGCGAGATGGTCGCGGTCTATACCGAAATCGGGCGCCAGGAAGGGGAGGGCGACCATCGCTGCCGCCATGCCCACCAGCCCGCTCGAAAGATCCAGCCCGAAGGCCAGGCGGATCGCATCCTTCGCGGTCGCCGTGTCGCCGCGCGTCAAAGCGGGGGCGCCATAGCGCACGATCAGCTGCCAGCTCTGAAACTTGGTGATCGCACCCGCGCCCAGCGCATAGGCATGGACCAGCATCAAGATGCCGAACGTCACCGGATCGAGTGCGTGGCCGGCGGCGATCAGCGCGATCAGGCCGAGGCCGGCGCCGAGCAGCTTGGTCGATCCCAGATAGCCGGCGTTGCGCAGCACCGCGCGGAACACGCCATCCTTGAACCAGTGCTTCATGATTCGCTGTCGGTCTCGCCCACGCGCCGGAATATGTGGCGATCCTGTCGGCGCTTTTTAACCCGCTGGCAAGGTTCGGCGTCGGTTGGTCGTGCGACGAACGGGGGCGTTAACGGTTCGCCGCAGCGCCGCATCGGCCCGTCGTGAACCGCACGGCCGTAAACTTCCTTAACAGAAGATGGCCGGTAGACCCGGATCGGCAAAAGGGATTCGGGGCCTGTAAGCATGTTCAAACGCACCAAGATCGCGCTGTGTTCCGTGGCGCTGGCGATGGCTTCGGTCGTCGCGTCGCCCGCGGATGCGGCGGGTTCCTTCTGGCAGTGCGCCCCGTTCGCCCGAATGTTCTCCGGCATCCAGCTCTTCGGCGCCGCCGCCTCGTGGTGGAACCAGGCGGTCGGCAAGTATAGCCGTGGCGAAACCCCGAAGGAGGGCGCGGTGCTCGTCTTCAAGTCGATCGGTTCGATGCGCTCGGGCCATGTCGCCACCGTCAGCCAGGTCGTCTCGGATCGCGTCATCAAGGTGACCCACGCCAACTGGTCGACCCCCGGCAAGGTCGAGAACGACGTCGAGGTGATGGACGTGTCGGCCAAGAATGACTGGAGCAAGGTGCGCGTCTGGTTCAAGAGCCTCGGCGGCCTCGGCACCAGCAGCTACCCGGTCTACGGCTTCATCTACAACGGCAAGGCCGCGAAGGGGGCTTCGGTCACCGCCGATGCCGGTTCGTCCGCCGATGCGATCGTCAAGGCCGCCGCCGACGCCAAGGCCGCGCGCGCCAAGTCGCCGCTCGCCGCTCTGGTTGGCTGACTTTCTCTTTTCTTCTTCACCGCTTGCTTACGGCTGATCGGCTAGGCAGCCTGTCCTGAACAGGGACAGTGATCGCCATGGACGACAGCAACGCCTCACCGAAATGCCCGCGATCGGCGGTGTCGTCGGCCGTCGGCATCGTGGGGCTTGCCGGCCTCGCCCTCTTCTATCTTGCCGTTCGTGTCTGGCATTTCGACGCGCCGTGGGTGCCGCTCGCCGGACTTGCCGCGTGCGCGCTGCCGATGATCGGCTGGTCGCTGCTGGTCGATCGCGTCCATCGCAATCCCACAACCGGCATCGACTGGACGGGTGAGCCGCGAAGCTGGCGCGACGCTTTCGACACCGGTCTCGTCAAGCTCGCCGGCCTGTGGGCGACCTGGGGGCTGATCGCCTGCTTCTATGCGCTGGGCCGCTGGTATTGGGACGGCGGCTATCTCTATGCGATGCAGGTGCTGTCCGGCGTGCTGGTTCCGCTGGCGGTGTTCTCCATCCCCTATGTGATCTGGCTCGATCGCCGGCTGATCGACCGGCAGGACGGCGCCTGGGCGTTCGGCCACTGGCTGATGACCTTCGGGCGCGATTTCGATCCCGCGCTGAAGCCCAGGCTTGCCGAACATGCGCGCAGCTGGGCGATCAAGGGCTTCTTCACCGCCTTCATGTTCTCGACGCTGCCCGGCAACTGGAGCGCGGCCGTCCACATCTATCCCGAACAGATGTGGGAAGATCCCATGAAGCTCGCCGAGGCGACGGTGGCGCTGATGTTCCTGGTGGACGTCAGCATCGGCACGGTTGGCTACATCCTGACCTTCCGGCCGCTCGACGCGCATATCCGTTCGGGCAATCCATTCATGCAGGGCTGGGTGGCGGCCTTGATCTGCTACCCGCCCTTCATCCTGATGAACGGCGGCGGGCCGCTCGATTACGGGCAGGGGCAACTGGGCTGGGAGGCCGCCTTCTCCGATCATCCGCTGCTGCTGCCGCTCTGGGCTTTCGCGCTGATGGGGCTGACCGGCTGCTACGCCTGGGCGACGGTGGCGTTCGGCATCCGCTTTTCCAACCTCACCTATCGCGGGGTGCTGACCAACGGGCCGTACCGGTTCACCAAGCACCCGGCCTATCTGTCCAAGAACCTCTATTGGTGGATGGCCTCGCTGCCGATGCTGACGACCACCGGCTGGTGGGGCGACGCGGCGCGCAACACGGTTATCCTCGGCCTGATCAGCGGCGTCTATTACTGGCGAGCGCGGACGGAGGAGCGCCACCTGCTGCGCGAGGACCCGGCCTATGCCGCCTACGCCGGCTGGATGGCCGAGCATGGCGCGATCACCAGGTGGTTCGTGAAGGTTGCGCGGCTGGCCAAGGCGCCGGCCGGCGCGGCGGTGGTGGCGCCGGCGGAGTAACCGCCGCTCAATGGGCGGCGGTGGACGGCCCCGGCAGGCGACATTCGGGACGGAATCGTCCCCAGCACGGCACGCCGAAGGACAGGCGCGTCGCGTAACGGGCATAGGGCAGTTCGTCGTTTCGATAGGCGGCCGCCTCGTTCGGATCGTTGCGCACGGCGCGGCCCGCGAACAGGCGCCAGACCGCGATCGCGCGCTCGCCATGATCGTCGGGCACCTGGTGGAACCGGTTGACGTTGGCCATGCTGCCTTGGTCGTCAGTGATCGTCGCGGGTGAGAAATAGGCGCTCTGCCAAGGGCGATTGGTCGCGCCCCTGAACATCAGCATTCGCGCGGGAACATTGTCGGCGACCGGCGTGGGGATCGGCCGCAGGCATGTCGGCAGCAGGAAGAGGGCAAACATCACGATGGCGCGCCCGGCGCCGCGCCAGGATCGGAACTCCCGAAGCCACAGCCAGCATCCCACCGCGAAAAGCGGAAACAGCCACTTGAAATAATGTGCATTGCCGAACGACCAGAGGCCCGGCGGCTGAAGATCGGTATAGGCGATGAACGTCGCGCAATAGGGAATGGCGAGCAGCGCGATCAGAGACAGTGCAGTGCGCGCCTGAGGTTTCCCATGGATCAGGGTGATCGCCAGTCCGGCGCACCCCGGAAGGATCCACGGCATGGCCTCCACCAGCGAGGGGCTGTCGGGAAACCAGGGTGCGGCCGAGACCACGATCACGTAGGTTTTCCAGGGCAGGTCACTGAACGCGAAACCCTGCTGCGCCGCGTCGCGCATATAGTCGGTCAGATGAGGGCCGTAGATTGCGAGGTAGAGCAGCCCATAAGGTATGCACAGGGCGAGGCCGCCTGCGCAGACCCAGCCGAGGCCGCCGATCCTCAGCCTGTGCTGGCGAAGCAGCATGATCGCGGCGAAGGTGACGGCCAGCACCGCCAGCAGGCCATCCGTAGGTCTGGCGATAGGCAGCGCCGCCGCCGTGGCGCCCAGCAGCAGCATGGTCCGCATTGTCGGTGGGGCGCGGTCCGGCGGAGTGTCGACGATCGACAGAACCTGTTCGATCAGGCCCCAGATCAGGGGAGCGGAGAGACTCGTCGTCCAGGGAACGGTCCAAAGGCCGGCGATCTTGCGGATCGCCATGTCGCCAAGCAGCAGCAGGATGGTCGCGGTGAGGGCGTTCATGCCCAGCCTGCGCATCACCTTCACGAAAATCAGCGCGGTGGCGATGAAGAGCGCGAGGTTGGGAAGGAAGAAGGGTTCGTTCGGCAGGATCCGGGCGAACGGGGCCGCCACGATCGGATAAGCGAGCGGATACCAGTGCTGCGACGCCGACAGGTCAGCGTGGGACAAGGCCCGTGCCGAAGTGACGTACCATCCCTGATCGAACCACTGCGCCCAGGCCGGCGGGTTCGCGATGTCTAGCCCATATCTCAGGGCGTATCGGATCACCCAGGCCAGACCAGCGGCGGCGGCTATGGCGACCAGCGCCCAGCTTTGCCCGATTTCCCGATGTTTCGATGGTTTGTCGGACGTGCGCGCGTGCATGTCGACCCTGTGCCGGGCGATGTGGGGCGCGGCAATCGGCAATAACCTTCATTGCCAAATGGTAAGATTAAGGTGCGCTATACGGATAATGGCGGTCGTAAAGATGAAATCAGAACCGACCGAAACCTCTTCGATCGACAATCATGAGCGGACTTTTCGCTGCCGGGTGCGAATTGCCGGATGCGGCATTGGGTGCGTGCCCGTGTCAGCGAATGTGAGGACGGCGCGTCAGTACGCCATCTCGTCATACACCCGCGAAATATCGCCGCCCCACGCGCCGTTGTAGCGATCGAGCAGGTCCTGCGCCGGCACCTTGCCGCTCGCCACGATCTCGTGGAGCGGTTGAAGGAAGCCGGTTTCATCGTCGCCGGACGCGTTGAAGCGCTGGCGGGCGGCAAGGCCCTTGTGCGCGATCTCCAGCACCAGCTTGCCGAGTTCGCGGAAAGACCGGCCGCGCGGACCCTTGGTGTCGAGCGCCAGCGTCGGCACCTGCTCGCGGATGCGGTGATGGTCCTCGACCGTCCAGTGCTTCACCAGATCCCACGCCGCATCGAGCGCCTGATCGTCGTAGAGCAGGCCGACCCAGAAGGCGGGCAGCGCGCAGATCTTGTTCCACGGGCCGCCGTCGGCACCGCGCATCTCGAGGAAGGACTTCAGCCGCACCTCGGGGAAGGCGGTGGAGAGGTGGTCGTTCCAGTCGGCCTTGGTCGGCTTTTCGCCGGGCAGGACGGACAGTTCACCCCTCAGGAAATCGCGGAAGGAAAGCCCCGCCGCATCGACATAGCCGCCCTCGCGGAAGGCGAAATACATCGGCACATCAAGCATGTAGTCGGCATAGCGCTCGTAGCCGAAGCCGTCCTCGAACACGAAGGGCAGCATTCCCGTGCGCTTCGGATCGGTGTCGGTCCAGATGTGCGAGCGGTAGGAGAGGTAGCCGTTGGGCTTGCCTTCCTTGAACGGCGAGTTGGCGAACAGCGCCGTCGCGAGCGGCTGGAGGGCCAGCGAGACGCGGAACTTCTTCACCATGTCCGCCTCGCTGGAATAGTCCAGGTTGGTCTGGATGGTGCAGGTGCGCAGCATCATGTCGAGGCCCAGCGTGCCGACGCGCGGCATATGGTCCAGCATGATCTTGTAGCGGCCCTTGGGCATGATCGGCAGCTCGGCGCGCGTCTTGTCCGGCCAGAAACCGAGGCCGAGGAAACCGATGCCGAGCTTGTCGCCGATCTCCTTCACCTGGGCGAGATGGCGGCCGGTCTCGGCGCAGGTCTCGTGCAGGTTGTCGAGCGGGGCGCCTGACAGCTCGAACTGGCCGGCGGGTTCGAGACTGATGCCGCCGTCCTTGCCGGTGAGGCCGATCACGTTCTCGCCCTCGATGATCGGCGTCCAGCCGAACTTGGTGAGGCCGATCATCAGCGCGTGGATGCCGCCCGGCTCCTCGTAGGAGGGCGCGCGCTTCGTATCCTTCCAGAACACGAACTTCTCGTGCTCGGTGCCGATGCGCCAGTTTTCCTTGGGCTTCTCGCCCTTCTGGAAGACGGCGAGCAGATCGTCGCGCGATTCGATGACCGGATCGGCGGCGGTGGAGGCGGTGCGGGTCGACATCGCCGCGCCCTAGCGGTTACCGATCGGTATGGAAAGCGGGAATCAGCGCCAGTCCCCGGCGTGGCTCATCCACACCGCCGCCGCCGCCAGCGCCGCCGTCTCGGCGCGCAGGATGCGGGGGCCGAGCGAGATGCCGCGCGCCTGGGGGAGCGCGCGGATCGCCTCGCGTTCGGCGGGATCGAAGCCGCCTTCGGGGCCGATGAGGATCGCGGCGGGGCCAGGGGTGGGGCGGAACGGCTCGCCGCCGGTCTCGTCGGCGAAATAGAGCGTGCGGTCGGCGGGCCAGTCCCTGAGCACCTTGTCCAGCTTCGCCGGTTCTTCGAGCGCGGGGAGCGCGGTGCGGCCGCATTGTTCGGCCGCCTCGATCGTGTGCGCGCGCAGGCGATCGAGGTTGAGCTTGTCCACCACCGCGCGCCGCGTCAGCACCGGCACGAGGCGATCGACACCGAGCTCGCAGGCCTTCTCGGCCATCCAGTCGATCCGCTGGCGTTTGATCGGGGCGGCGACCAGCCAGAGGTCCGGCACCGGCTCGCGTGGCGTCATGTGCGTCACCATGCGCAGCCGCGCGTCGCGTTTGCCGGCCGAGCAGAGTTCGGCCGCCCACTCCCCCGTTTGGTCGTCGAAGCAGCGCACCGCTTCGCCCGCCTTCAGCCGCATCACGTTGAGCAGGTAATTGGCCTGCGTGGAATCGAGCACGACCTCGGCGCCTTCGGAGAGGGGGTGGTCGACGAACAGGCGCGGGGCGCTTTCGGGCGGCCAGGCGGGGGTGGCGGTCATGGCCCGTCCTTAGCGCGTCCTGTGTCGTCCCGCGATGGGGCGATGCGCGGGGGCGCTCGCTTTCCGTTAATCCCGCCATGGCATAGACCGGCCTCATGCAGCGCCTTACCTCCTTCATCATGCGCCACAAGGTCGGGCTGGCGATCGCGGTCGGTGTCGCCGCGCTGGCGCCCGCCGTCGTGCGCATCGCGGACATCGGCGGTGGCGTGGCCGATGCGCAGCCGGCGGCGGTGCATTCTGCGCCGAAGCCCGTGGCTAAGCCGGTGAAGGTCGCCGCGCAGTCGCCGATCAGGGCCGACGCCGGCTATGCCGTGAAGCGCGTGCTCGACGTGCCCGAGCCGATGAAGATCGGCGACTATGTGTGGAACGAGGACGGCGCGCCCAAGACCGGCCGCATCGTCATCACCGTCGATCTGGCGGCGGGCGTGATGTCGGTGTTTCGCGACGGTTACGAGATAGGGGCTGCGGCGATCATGTACGGGGCGGACGACCACCCGACCCCGCTCGGCGTGTTCGCCATCTCGCAGAAGGATGCGACGCACGTCTCCAACCTCTACGACGCGCCGATGCCCTATATGATGCGGCTGACCAACGATGGGGTCACCATCCACGGATCGCACATGCGCCGCGATGGCGCGACCCACGGCTGCGTCGCGGTTCCGGTGGAGTTCGCGAAGCTCGCCTTCGGGCAGGCGAAGCTGGGCGACACGGTGATCGTGACGAAGGGCGAGACGCTCGACGTGGGCGAGGCGATCAAGGCCGCCGGCTGAGCCGTAGTCACGCGCCGCCGTTCGCGGTAGGGGCGGGGCATGACGGCGATCCCTTCCGACACGGCGGTTCCCGATACCGAGACACGCGGCCTGCTGCGGCTGCTGCCCGCCAGCGCGCGGCCTTATGCTTTGCTCGCCCGCTTCGACCGGCCGATCGGCGGCTGGCTGCTGTTCTGGCCGGGCTGCTGGGCGATCCTGCTGGCGGGTGCGCCGGGCCTCGATGCGGTGCGGCTGATCGCTTTGTTCGGCATCGGCGCGGTCGCGATGCGCGGGGCGGGCTGCGTCTATAACGACATCGTCGATCGCGACCTCGATGCCCGCGTGGCGCGCACGCGGGATCGTCCGCTGGCGAGCGGGCGGGTGAGCCTCAAGGGCGCCTGGGCGTTCCTGATCGCGCTCTGCCTGATCGGCTTCGCGGTGCTGGTCGCGCTCAACTGGCCGGCGCGCTGGATCAGCATGGCGAGCCTCGCGCCCGTCGCCTGCTATCCTTTCATGAAGCGGATCACCTGGTGGCCGCAGGCGTGGCTGGGCATCGTTTTCTCGTGGGCGGCGCTGGTCGGCTGGGCGGCGGTAGCGGGGCATGTCGCACCGGCCGGGTTGCTGCTTTATGCCGGATCGATCCTGTGGGTGGTCGGCTACGATACGATCTACGCGCTGCAGGATATCGAGGATGACGTGCTGGCCGGCGTGAAGTCCTCGGCGCGCGCGATGGGGCGGCATGTGCGGCCCGGCGTAGCCGCCTGCTATGTCGGCGCGCTGCTGCTGTGGGGCGTCGCCTACTGGCTCCGGCGGCCCGATCCGCTTGCGGTGCTGGCGCTGCTGCCGATGGCGCTGCACCTCGGCTGGCAGGTGTGGACCCTCGATCCGGCCGAGCCGCACGGCGCACTTCACCGCTTCCGGTCCAACCGCACTGCAGGCCTGCTGATGGCGATGGCGGCGCTCGCGGTGGGCAGCGCGGGCTAGACGGCGGTGGGCGGGCTTCCTAAGTGCGATCCATGCTGACCGTCGCCGAAGCCCAGACCCGCGTCCACGATCTCGTCGCGCTCGCGAAGCGGGCCGGGGCCGATGCCGCCGACACGCTCTATGTCTGCAACGAGTCGACCTCGGTCTCGGTGCGGCTCGGCGCGCTGGAGGATGTCGAGCGATCGGAGGGCGAGACGATCGGCCTCAGGCTCTTCGTCGGCCGCCGATCGGCCAGCGTCTCCTCGTCGGATCTGTCGAAGGACGCGCTCGCTACGCTGGTGGACCGCGCCGTCGCGATGGCCAAGGAGGCGCCGGAGGATGCCTATGCCGGCCTCGCGCCGGAGGATCGGCTGCTGCGCGGCGATGCCCCGTCGGTCGATGGCGATGACGGCGCCACCGTCTCCCCCGAGGCGCTGAGGGCGCGCGCGCTGGAGGCGGAGAACGCCTCGCGCGCCGTCGCGGGCGTCACCAACAGCGAGGGCGCGTCGGCCAGCCACGGCCGCACGATCATCGCGCTCGCGACCAGCCACGGCTTCGCGGGCGGCTACGCGACCAGCGGCCACGGCTGCTCGGCCAGCGTGATCGCCGGCGAGGGCGCCAACATGCAGCGCGATTACGCGCACCGATCGGCCCGCCACCTTGAGGATCTCGAAGCCGCCGAGGCGATCGGCCGCCGTGCCGGCGAACGCACCGTCGCGCGGCTCAACCCGGCAAAGCTCTCGTCGGGCGCGATGCCGATCCTCTTCGATCCGCGCGTGGGATCGAGCCTGCTCGGCCATCTGGCGGGCGCGATCACCGGCTCCTCGATCGCCCGCAAGACGAGCTTCCTGCTCGACGCGCTGGAGACCGAGGTGTTCGGCAAGGGCATCACCATCGTCGACGACCCGCATCGCGTGCGCGGTCTCGGCTCCAAGCCGTTCGACGGCGAGGGGCTGCCGACCGCGCGGCGCGAACTGGTTGCGGACGGCGTGCTGACTGGCTGGCTGCTCGACAGCGCGTCCGCCCGCCAGCTTGGTCTGCAACCCACCGGCAACGCCCAGCGCGGCATCGGCGGGCCGCCTGGGGTGGGCACCTCCAACTTCTATATGGAAGCGGGCGCGCTCTCGCCGGCCGAGCTGATGAAGGACGTGAAGCGCGGCCTCTACGTCACAGAGCTGATCGGGCAGGGCGTGAACCCGGTGACCGGCGATTATTCGCGCGGCGCCGCTGGTTTTCTGATCGAGGACGGGGAAATCGGCGCGTCCGTTGCCGAGATCACCATCGCCGGCACCTTGCGCGACATGTTCCGCGCGCTCACCCCGGCGAGCGATCTGGTCTTCGAGCGCGCCACCGATGTTCCCACCATCCGCATCGACGGGATGACGGTCGCCGGTGCCTGATCCGCGCCTGGAGGCGGTCGCGGCGGTCGCCGCAGAGGCGGGCGCGCTGGCGCTCGGCAAGGCGAAGGACGGCTTCCGGCGCTGGGAGAAAGCGGGCGGCGAGCCGGTCTGCGAGATCGATCTCGCGGTCGATCATTTCCTGAAGGGGCGACTGGCGGCCATCGACCCCGAAGCCGGCTGGCTCTCCGAGGAGACCGCCGACGACAAGGCGCGGCTGGGCGCGCGGCGCGTGTGGGTGGTCGATCCGATCGACGGCACGCGCGACTATCTGCGCGGGCGGACCGGCTGGGCGGTCTCGGTCGCGCTGGTCGAGGACGGGCGCCCGATCCTCGGCGTGCTCGATGCCCCGGCACGGGGCGAGGTGTGGACGGCGCAGGCGGGCGAGGGGGCGTGGCGCAACGGCGCGGCCATTCGCGTCGCACCGCGCGATACGATCACTGGCGCGCGCGTGCCGGCCGACCAGTTGCCGCGTCGCGACGCCGATCTCGTCGCCGTGTCCAAGCCCAATTCGATCGCGCTGCGCATCGCGATGGTCGCGGCGGGCGACGCCGACCTGGTGGCGACGCTCCGCTGGGGTCATGAGTGGGATATCGCCGCCGCCGTGCTGATCGCGGCCGAGGCGGGTGCGAGCGTCACCGACGCGCTCGGCGTGCCGATGGCCTTCAACACGGCCAGCGCCGAGGCGTTCGGCGTGCTGGTGACGCCGCCGGGCATTCACGAAGCGGCCATCCGGCGCCTCGCCGCTTACGCCGCCATTGCGGAGCGCGTCGGCGCGCGCTGATCCGGCCGTTTCGGCTTTCGTCAAGCGCAACCGTGACAATTGTGGCGCTTCAGCGGCACCAATCGTCGCGTTTGTCGTTATCCCTTCCATCAAGGATTTCCGATCCATTGCTCCGCTGATCGCGTGATCGGCGGCGTGGGCGGAGTCGTGTCGGGAGGAAAGGGATTCATGATCCGCTCGTCTTCGGCCCTGCTATTTGTGGCCTCATCCCTGCTGGCGATCGCCGCGCCCACCGTAGCGATCGCGCAACCCTCGCAGGTCGTCATCGATCCTGTGACCGACGGCAGCGCGACCGAACTCACCGTCGCCGATGCCGATGCGCTGAAGGCCGGGCAGTATCTCTGGCATCCGGAGCTGGGCGGCGACGGCAAGGTGCAGATGGTGGTCGATCTGATGCGCCAGGTCGCCTTCGTCTATCGCGGCGATACGCTGATCGGCATCACCACCGTATCGACCGGGCGGGACGGCTACGACACGCCGCTCGGCACCTATCCGATCCTGCAGAAGGAGGTGAAGCATCGCTCCAACCTCTACAATTCCGCGCCGATGCCTTACATGCAGCGGCTGACCTGGGACGGCGTGGCGCTCCATGCCGGCGGCGTGCCAGGCTATCGCAGCTCGCACGGCTGCGTGCACCTGCCCGATGCCTTCGCCAAGGCGCTCTATGACGAGACGGCATTGGGCGGCGAGGTGGCGATCACCGAAGGTGGCACGACGATGGCCGACGCGCTGCCGGTCGTGCCGGACACGACGCCCGCCGATCCGAACGCCCCGACGCTGGACGATGGCGAACAGGCGCCCGCCGTGGTGGCGAGCAACGCGCCTTGAACCGTTCTTGAGACGATCGTTCGTCCCGAGCGAGTCGAGCGACGTGAGGCGGGCGTATCGATTACGGCGCGTGTCTCGACTGCGCTCGACACGAACGGATTTCCGGGCTGTGTTGCTCAGCCGCCCGAGCGGCGCTCCAGCGCGTGGGCGCCCTCGTCGACTAGGCTCTTGAGGATATCCGCCAGCGGCTCCTCCTTGGTCACCATGCCCACAGACTGACCGGCCATCACCGAGCCATGCTCGACATCGCCGTCGATCACCGCGCGGCGCAGCGCGCCAGCCCAGTAATGCTCGATCTGCAGCTGCGCCTCCATCATCTCGACCTTGCCCTCGTCGAGCGCCTGGGCGACTTCGCGCTGCTTGGCGGTGAACAGCTCGCCGGCCGCGTTCTTGAGCGCGCGGACGGGGATCACCGGCAGGCGCGGATCGATCTGTACCGAGGCGGTCGCGTCGCGGGCCGAGGCACGGATGAACGCCTTCTTGAAGTTCGGGTGCGCGATGCATTCGGTCGCGCAGACGAAGCGCGTGCCGAGCTGTACGCCGGCCGCGCCCATCTCCAGATAGCCGGCCATCGCTTCGCCACGCCCGATCCCGCCGGCGACGAACACCGGCAGCTCGGCCGCGACGGCCGGCAGGATCTCCTGCGCCAGCACGCTGGTCGAGACCGGGCCGATATGGCCGCCGGCCTCCATCCCCTCGATCACCAGCGCATCGACGCCCGAGCGGATCAGCTTCTTGGCGAAGGCGAGCGTCGGCGGGAAGCAGATCACCTTGGCACCGGAGGCCTTGATCCGCTCGATCGCGCCGCCCGGCGGCAGGCCGCCCGCCAGCACGACATGGCCGACACCGTGCTTCGCGCAGACGTCGATCAGGTCGTTGAGCTGCGGGTGCATGGTGATCAGGTTGACGCCGAACGGCTTGCTGGTGAGCGCCTTGGTCGCCGCGATCTCGGCATCGAGCAGTTCGGGCGACATCGCCCCGCAGGCGATCACGCCGAAGCCGCCGGCGTTCGACATGGCCGAAACCAGGTTGCGTTCGCTCACCCACGACATCGCGCCGGCCATGATGGCCACCTCGCTCCCGAGGAAGTCTGTCCCGCGCTTCATCAGGCGGGCGAGGCGATCGTGGCCGATCGAGGCGGCGGTGGCGTGCGTCATGGTCATCGCGGCCTCATAGATGAAGATGCTCGCTTACCCAATGCCGTCCTGCATCGCCGATCTTCCGGCGAGCCATGTGCGGAGATACCGCCTGAACGGTGCGTCGTACCAGCGCGCGAGAGGCGCCGCGATCAGGACGACGATCGTGGCGGCCAGCGCCAGCCAGAGCGGCCCCGGCATGGGAAGCCTGCGCTGGATCGGATCGATCAGCGCGAGAATGGGGAAATGGAGCGCATAGACGGGATAGGAGAGAAAGGCGCCCGTGCGGATCACGCCCAGCCACTGCGGATCGGGTTCCCGCGCCTGCGTGCCGAGCAGCAGGAGAGGATAGGCGATCAGGACCATGATGCAGCTGTAGGCGCCATCCCACCATGCGCCGGATACGGGCAGGAAGCTCGCAACGAGAAGCGCCGCCGCCGCCCAGAACGGGATGGCGAGCCATCGAACCGCTTCGCGCAATCGGTGGAGCAGCATACCGATGATGAACGGCGTGGCGACCCTCGCCAGTCCCCATGGCAGGTCGTTCCTGTGGTTGCCGACCGCCAGCGTCGAAAAATGGGCAACGACGATGATCGTGATCGCGCCGGCAATGGCGGCGGCCACGGCGAGCGCGCGGGTGGAAAGACGGGCCAGTACGATTGCGAACGCGCCGCTCGCGACCAGCTCGAAAAACAGGGACCAGACCGGCTGGTTGATCGCGAACGGCTCGGCGGAGATCGCGGCCGGCGCCGGCAAGGCCATCGCGTTGATCAGCGCCACGAGAGGAAGGCGAAAATCGAAAACAGAATTGTGGACCGCGCGGATCAGCGGGAGCAGGACGCCGATCGCCGCGCCCGCGAATGTCATCGGATACAGCCGGATCAGTCGAAGCAGCAGGAACCGGCCACGGTGCATGTCCGCGCGCAGCCGTTGCGCATACGCATGATCGAGAACGAAGCCGCTCAGCAGGAAAAAGAAATCGACCGCCAGCCAGGCATGATCGAGAAAGTGACCGCCGGCGACCCACCACCGCCGATGGAACAGAAGGATGGAAAGCGCCGCTACCCCACGAAGTCCATCGAGGGCCAGGAAACGGCGAGCCTCCACCTTCTCACCCCGCGCTATGTCCTGCCGCTTTCGGCACGCGTTCCCCTTACGCCGCATCCTCCGCATCCAGCCCGTAGGCCGTATGCAGCACGCGCACCGCGAGTTCGGTATAGTCCTGGTGGATCAGCACCGAGACCTTGATCTCGGACGTGGTGATCGCCTGGATGTTGATGCCGCGCGCCGCCAGCGCCTCGAACATCGTCGCCGCGACGCCCGCGTGGCTGCGCATCCCCACGCCCACCACCGAGATCTTGCAGACCTCCGTATCGGGGACCAGCTTCTCGTAGCCGATCGTCTCGCGCGCCTTTTCGAGCACGTCGAGCGAGCGGGCCAGTTCGGCGCCGGGTACGGTGAAGGTGACGTCGGTGGAGCCGGTGCCGTGCGCGACGTTCTGCACGATCATGTCGACGTTGATGCTCGCCTCGGCCAGCGGGTTGAAGATCGAGGCCACCGCGCCGGGGCGATCGGGCACCGCGACGAGCGTGATCTTCGCCTCGTTGCGATCATAGGCGATGCCGGTGATGAGCTGCTGTTCCACTTGGCCTTCTCCGATTTCGTCTTCCCCCACCACGAAGGTGCCGGGGGTGGGCTCGGCGTCAGGGTCTCCGAAGGAGGAGAGCACCTGCACGCGCACCTTCTCCTTCATGGCGAGGCCCACCGAGCGGGTCTGGAGCACCTTGGCGCCGACCGACGCCAGCTCCAGCATTTCCTCGTAGGTGATCTTGGGGATCTTGCGCGCGCGGGGCACGATGCGCGGGTCGGTCGTGTAGACGCCGTCGACGTCGGTATAGATGTCGCAGCGATCGGCCTTCATCGCCGCCGCCACCGCCACGGCGCTCGTGTCCGAACCGCCGCGGCCGAGCGTGGTGACGCGGCCGTCCTCGGTCTGCCCCTGGAAGCCGGGGATCACCGCGACCTCGCCGTTGGCGAGGCTGGCGTTGAGTGCTTCCGTGTCGATCGTCGATATGCGGGCCGAAGCGTGCGCGTCGCTGGTGCGGATCGGCAGCTGCCAGCCGAGCCAGCTGCGCGCCGGAACCCCGATCGCCTGCAGCGCGATCGCCAGCAGGCCGCTGGTCACCTGCTCGCCCGCCGCGACGACGACATCATATTCCTTGGTGTCGTAGAGCGGCGAGGCCTCGCGGCAGAAATTGACGAGGCGATCGGTCTCGCCCGACATGGCGGAGACCACCACCGCGACCTGCTCGCCCTTGGCCCACTCGCGTTTCACCTGCCGCGCCACGTTGCGAATACGCTCGATGCCCGCCATCGACGTGCCACCGAACTTCATCACGATACGGGCCATAAGACTGCTCGATTGTTGCGGCAGGAATTGCCTGTGGGAAAGAAAGAGGCGCCCTGTTAGGGGCAAGGCATGACCGACGCAACCATCATTCCCGCTCCCGCGGGGGGCACGATTGATCCGCAGGAAGCAGCGCATTTCGGCAAGCTCGCCGCCGAATGGTGGGATCCCAAGGGATCGTCCGCCATGCTCCACAAGCTGAACCCGGTGCGGCTGGGTTTCGTGCGCGAAATGGTGGATCAGCATTTCGGCACCGGGCGCACCGAGCGGCGGCCGCTGGCGGGCAGGCGCGCGCTCGATGTCGGCTGCGGCGCGGGGCTGCTGACCGAGCCGCTGGCGCGCATGGGGGCGACCGCGACGGGGCTGGATGCGGCGCCCGAGAATATCGCGGCGGCCGCGCTCCATGCCGAGGGGCAGGGGCTGGCGATCGACTATCGCCACGGCAGCGTCGAGAAGCTCGGAGAGGACGAGACCTTCGATCTGGTCTGCTCGATGGAAGTGGTCGAGCACGTCACCGATCCGGCGGCGTTCGTCGCGGGGCTGGCGAAGGCGCTGGCGCCCGGCGGGCTGATGCTGCTCTCGACGCCGAACCGCACCGCGCTCTCGCGGCTGGCGCTGATTACGGTGGGCGAGGGGACCGGGCAGATCCCCAAGGGCACGCACGACTGGCAGAAATTCCTGCAGCCCGGCGAGCTGGAGGCGTTGCTCCAGCAGGCCGGGCTGAAGGTGATCGAGACGCGCGGATTGTCGCTCGATCCGATGAAGGGCTTCGTCCTCTCGAACGACGTCCGGATGGATTATCTGATGGGGGTGGTGCGCGCCTAAAAATCCTCCCCCGCCAGGGGGAGGTGGCGCCGAAGGCGACGGAGGGGGAGGACGGCGGGGCATCCGAGGCGACATCGCCGCCCGCCCCCTCCACCATGCTTCGCATGGTCCCCCTCCCCCTGGCGGGGGAGGATTAGGACTACGCCGCGACCGCTTCCCGATAGCGCTCCGCCACCCGGCTCTTCGACAGGTTCGGTCCCATCGCGGCGCGCGCCTGCTGCATGGCGTCGAACTGGCCCATGTCGGGGAGCGGCGGGATCGTCACCGTCTCGCGGCGATCGAAGCCGAGCAGCGCCGCATCGACCAGATCGCCCGCCTCCATCACGAAGCCTTCGGGGAAGGAATCGACGTCCTTGCCGGACCGCTCCCAGATCTCCGTGCGGGTCGCGCCGGGCAGCACCGCCTGCGTGTAGACGCCCTTGTTCGAAAGCTGCGCGCTCATCGCCTGGCTGAGGTTGAGCAGGTGCGCCTTGGTGCCGCTGTAGATGCCGTCGAACATCTCGGGCGCCAGCGCCAGCACCGACGCGATGTTGACGATCGCGCCCTCGCCCTGCGCCACGAACGCCTTGGCGGCGGCGGCGGCGAGGCGGGTGGGCGTCGCGATGTTGAGCGTGACAATGCGGGTGATCTCCGCCGGGCCGTTCTCCAGAACGCTGCCGTCCAGCGACATGCCGGCATTGTTGATCAGGATGCCGATGTCGCCGGCGGCAAGGCGCGCCTCGATCCTGGCGACGTCCGCCTCGGCGGTGAGGTCTGCGGGAACGATCTCGATCGCGACGCCGGTCTCGGCTCGCAGCCGCTCGGCCAGTGCTTCCATGCGCGCGGCGTCGCGGGCGACGAGGACGAGGCCGTGGCCGCGCCGGGCGAGGCGGTCCGCATAGACGGCGCCGAGGCCGGTGGACGCTCCGGTGATGAGGGCGGTGCCCTTGGCAATGCTCATGTCATGTCTCCAAAACACCCGACTCACCGGGTGACTTGCATTTTGATATGAATGTCGCTATCACAATGCAATGGACTATGAGAAATATTTCGACGGACCCTGCACCGTGGCGCGCGGGCTGCTCCGGGTGGGCGATGCGTGGAGCATGATGATCCTGCGCGATGCGGGCTATGGTGCGACGCGCTTCGATCAGTTCCGCACGTCGCTCGGCATCGCGCCCAACATCCTGACGCGCCGGCTGGCCGCGCTCACCGAGGACGGGCTATTGGAAAAGCGGCGCTATTCGGAACGGCCGCCACGCGACGAATATGTGCTGACCGAGAAGGGGCGCGACTTCCTGCCCATCCTCGCCGCCATCGCCGCGTGGGGGCGCAAATATCATGGCGAGGGTGCGATCAGCCATCTGGCCGATGCCGAAACCGGTGCGCCGATCGACGCGCAGGTGGTCGATCGCGCGACCGGGCGGCCGCTGGGGACGTTCCCGATGCGCCTGGTGATGCCCAATCAGGCGCCGACCGACTGAATTCCGGCCTCCGCTTCCGGATCGACGGTCGGCGCGAGCAGCCGGCCGGCGACGCCGCGCACGATCAGCAGGACGACGCTCGCGCCCGCCATCAGCAGCGCGTGCAGGCCCCAGAACTGGAAGCCGCTCAGCGTGCCGAGCAGGGTCGCCAGCTTGGCGACGATCAGCCCCGCCAGGAACAGGTTGAGGTAGTAGACCGCCAGCATCGTCGATCCGATCGCCTTCGGGCTGGCGCGCGAATAGAGGGCGAGGCCGACCGGGAAGATGTTGGCGAAGCCGACGTCGTTCAGGATGTGGAAGGCGAGGCCCCAGGCGAGGCTCACCTTCTCGCCGGTCGCCGCCTCGTGCAGCGAGGCCAGCGCCAGCACCAGCGGCGCCAGCATCGCGATGATCGACCCGATGGTCAGCTTGGTGATCTCGTCCGGCTCGGTGTGGCGCGTGCCCCACCAGCGCCAGAACACCACCGATCCGGCCATGGTGATGGTCGAGATGATCGCGTCGAACGAGATCAGGAAGGTCGCCGGCATCTCCCAGCCGAAGAAGCGGAGTTGGTAATGCGCGTCGCCCCACAGCTCGTAGGCGGCGAAGAGCTGCTGGTTGCCGACGGCGGTGAAGGCCAGCACCGGCACCAGCAGCGCCAGCACCACGATGCGGATGCCCTCGCCCTTCACCAGCTTCGGCCGCGGCTCGACGATGCCGCCCTGCTTCGCGGCCGGCTCGGCGGGGAGCCAGCGGCGGCCGGAGAGATAGACGATCAGGCCGATCAGCATTCCGACCCCGGCCGCGCCGAAGCCGAAATGCCACGCCACCTTCTGCCCCAGCCAGCCGCACACGATCGGCGCCGCGATCACCGCGATCTGGATACCGAGCATGTAGATCTGGAAGGCGTCGGCGCGGCGCAGGTCGCCGGGCGCGTAGAGGTCGCCCACCTGGGCTGCGATATTGCCCTTGAAGAAGCCGACGCCGATCAGCAGGCAGGCCATCGCCACCACGAAGGTCTGGTCGAAGGTCATGAAGAAATGGCCCGCCGCCATCAGGATCGCGCCGGTTGTCACCGCGCGCGTGCGGCCGATGAAGCGATCGGCGATGTACCCGCCCGCGATCGGCGTCAGGTAGACGAGGCTGCCGTAGAGCGCCGCGATCGCGCCGCCGAGCGTCAGCGGGGTGAGCGGGCCGTAGAGGCTTTCGAGCAGCTCACGGAACGGCGCGAAGCCCCAGATCGTCTCGATATGGCCGGGCTGGAACAGCTGCTTGGAGCCGTAGAGCGCGAGCAGGGCGGCCATGCCGTAGTAGGAGAAGCGCTCCCACGCTTCCGCGAAGGAGAGGTAGCCGAGGCCCCGTGGATGGCCGAGGAATGCGCGATCCGACCGGTAATCGAGGGTAGGGGTTTCGGCGGGCTGCGTGCTCATTCCCAGAAATCGACCTTGTCGTAATGCGGCGGCGGGGTGATCACCTCCATCCGCTCCGACAGCATCGGGCGGAAGGAGGGTCGGCTCTTCAGGCCGGCATACCATTGCTTGGTCTGCTCGTGCCCGCGCCAGTCGATGCCGCCGAGATAGTCGGCGACCGAAAGGTGCGCGGCGGCGGCAAGGTCGGCGAGGCTCAGCACCGGGCCGCCCAGCCAGCGGCGATGGTCGATCAGCCAGTCGATATAGTCGAGGTGGCCGTTGGCGTTCTTCATCGCCTCGCGCAGGATCTTGGCGTCGGGCGAGGCGCGGTGGACGAGGCGCTTCAGCATCCTCTCCTCCATCAGCGGGCCGACCACCTCGCGGTAGAATTTCTCGTCGAACCAGGCGACCAGCCGGCGGATCTCGGCGCGGGCCGAGGCATCGCCGGGGATCATCGGCGCGCGGTCGATCGTCTCCTCGAAATATTCGCAGATCGCCCAGCTGTCGCGCAGGCGCAGCTGCCCCTGCACCATCACCGGCGTGGTGCCGGCGGGATTCAGGTCGATGAACTCGTCGCGATGCAGCCACGGCGATTCGCGGACCAGCTCGTAGCCCACCCCCTTCTCGCCCAGCATCAGCCGGACCTTGCGGGAAAAGGGGCACAACGGGAATTGGAGGAGCTGCCACATGATCGCCCCTGCTTAGGGGCGCGGGCGCGGCGGGGGAAGTAACAATCCTCCCCCTTGCGGGGGAGGATTCCCGTGATCACTCCGCCGTCAGCGTCGCCATGTCGATGACGAAGCGGTAGCGGACGTCGCCTTTCGCCAGACGATCCCACGCGGCGTTGATGTCCGGCATGGCGACCGTCTCGCAATCGGGCAGCACGTTCATGCGGCCGGCGAAATCGAGCATCTCCTGGGTTTCCGCGATCCCGCCGATCGGCGATCCCGAAATCTTGCGGCGGCCCATGAGCAGCGGCAGGCTGTTGAAGTCGCCCATGTCGCCGATCTGGCCGACGATCACCAGCGTACCCTCGATATCGAGCAGCGGCATGTAGGGCTTGATGTCGTGCTTCACCGGTACCGTGTCGATGATCAGGTCGAAGGCGTTGGCGGCTTCGGCCATCTGCGCGTCGTCGGTGGAGACGAGCAGCGCTTCGGCACCCAGCGCCAGCGCATCCTCCTCCTTGTCCGGTGTGCGGCTCATCACCGTGACGTGCGCGCCGAGTGCCACCGCGAACTTCACCGCCATGTGGCCGAGACCACCGAGTCCGATCACGCCGACCCGGCTGCCGGGGCCGATGCCCCAGTGGCGCAGCGGCGAATAGGTGGTGATGCCCGCGCAGAGCAACGGCGCGACGCGCGCGACGTCGAGGTTTTCCGGCACGCTCAGCACGAATTCCTGGCGTACGACGATATGCTGGGAATAGCCGCCATAGGTCGGGTTGCCGGATGCGCGCTCGCGGCCGTTATAGGTGACCGTCACGCCCTCGCGGCAGAGCTGCTCCTCGCCGGCGTGGCACTGGTCGCAATGCTGGCAGCTGTCGACGATGCAGCCGACGGCGACCAGATCGCCCACCGCGAAGCGCTCGACATCGCCGCCCACCGCCGAGACGCGGCCGACGATCTCGTGGCCCGGCACCATCGGGTAGATGCTGCCGCCCCAGTCGTCATGCGCCTGGTGGAGATCCGAGTGGCAGACGCCGCAATAGAGGATGTCGATCGCGACGTCGTTGGGGTTGGGTTTGCGCCGCTCGAAGGAGAAGCCGCCGAGCGGGGAGGTGGCGGACTGCGCCGCGTAGCCGATGGTCTGCATGGGAACCCCTTGGTGCTGATTGCCCGCACCATCTGGGGACCGGCGGCAGGAGCGCGAAGCGCGATCCTGCCATATCCTTGCCCGATCCTACTCGAACCGCACTTCGATCGACGGGAGGCCCTCGATCGTGCCGATCACGGTCTCGCCGCGATGGATCGGGCCGACGCCGGACGGCGTGCCGGTGAAGATCAGGTCGCCCGCCTCCAGCGCCACATAGGTGGAAAGCTCCGCGATCAGCGCGTCGATCGGCCAGATCAGGTCGGTCAGCCGGCCCTGCTGGCGCAGGTCGCCGTCGATCGTCAGCGTGATCGCGGCGTCGGGCGCCGGCAGCCCGCGCGTGAGCGGGGCCAAGGGGGCGGAGGCATCGAAGCCCTTGGCCATGTCCCACGGCCGCGCCAGCTTCTTCGCCACCGCCTGCATGTCCCGGCGGGTGAGATCGAGGCCGACCGCGCTGCCGAAGACGAGGCCCAGCGCATCGGCCTTGTCCACGTTCGCGCCGCCCTTGCCGAGCGCCACCACCAGCTCGACCTCGTGATGCAGATCCTCGGTGCGCGACGGGAAGGGCAGCACGCCGCCCGCCACCGCCGCATCGGCCGGCTTGGTGAAGAAGAAAGGCGGCTCCGCATCCGGATCATGCCCCATCTCGCGCGCATGTTCGGCATAGTTCCGACCGACGCAGAAGATGCGCCGGACCGGAAAACGTGCCGCCTCCCCGACAATTTCGATGCTGGGCTGGGTGAGGGTTGGCACATCCATCTTACGCTTACTCCGCCGCGACCGCCGTCTCCTCGTCCGATAGCGGATGCGCCAGCCGTGTCACCATCTCCTTCGGGCAGACCTGCCAGATGCGTGCACGCCAGTGACCCCAGTCGGCCAGCACGGTGTGCGCCCACTTGCTGTCGGTGCGCTGCGCATGTTCCTCGACCAGCGCCTTGCAGACGCCTTCCCAATGGGCCGAGGCGAAGCGCTGCCAGAGGATGCTTTCCGGGTTGGCATGGGCTTCGAACCGGCCGTCCTCGTCGAGGATGAAGGCCATGCCGCCCGTCATGCCGGCGCCGAAATTCTCGCCGACATTACCGAGGATCACCGCCGTGCCGCCGGTCATATATTCGCAGCCGTTGGCGCCGCAGCCCTCGATCACGACGTTGGCGCCCGAATTGCGCACCGCGAAGCGCTCGCCCGCCTGTCCCGCCGCGAACAGCGAGCCGGAGGTCGCGCCGTAGAGCACGGTGTTGCCGATGATCGCGTTGCGGCGGCTCTCCAGCGGCGAGGAGACGGTCGGGCGCACCGCGATGATGCCGCCCGAAAGCCCCTTGCCGACATAGTCGTTGGCGTCGCCGAACACCTCCAGCGTCACGCCCTTGCACAGGAAGGCGCCGAGCGACTGGCCGGCGCTCCCACGCAGGCGGACATGGACGTGCCCGTCGGCGAGCGTGCTCATCCCGTACTTGGCGGTGATCTCGGCGGAGAAGCGCGTGCCGACCGCGCGGTGCGTGTTGCGCACCGAATAGGTCAGCTGCATCTTCTCCCGCCGCGCGAAGACGGGGGCCGCATCGCGGATCATCTGCGCGTCGAGGCTGTCGGGCACCTCGTTGCGATTGCCCTCGACATTGTAGCGGCGCAGGTGATCCGGCGCGTCCACCTTGGCGAGGATCGGATTGAGATCGAGGTCGTCGAGATGCTCGGCGCCGCGGCTGACCTGGCGGAGCAGCTCGGTGCGGCCGATGATCTCGTCGAGCGAGCGCACGCCCAGCCGGGCGAGGATCTCGCGCACCTCCTCGGCGATGAACGTCATCAGGTTGATGACCTTCTCGGGCGTGCCGACGAACTTCTCGCGCAGCTTGGCGTCCTGCGTGCAGACGCCGACCGGGCAGGTGTTCGAATGGCACTGGCGCACCATGATGCAGCCCATTGCGACGAGCGACAGCGTGCCGATGCCGAATTCCTCGGCGCCGAGGATCGCGGCGATCACGATGTCGCGCCCCGTCTTGAGGCCGCCGTCGGTGCGCAGCTTCACCTTGTGGCGCAGGCCGTTGAGGGTCAGCACCTGATTGGCTTCGGTGAGGCCCATCTCCCACGGCGTGCCGGCATACTTCACCGACGTCTGCGGCGAGGCGCCCGTGCCACCGACATGCCCTGCGATCAGGATCGCGTCGGCATGCGCCTTGGCGACGCCCGCCGCGATCGTGCCGATGCCGGCGGACGACACCAGCTTCACGCACACGCGGGCGCGCGGGTTGATCTGCTTGAGGTCGTAGATGAGCTGCGCCAGATCCTCGATCGAATAGATGTCGTGATGCGGTGGCGGCGAGATCAACGTCACGCCCGGCGTCGAGTGCCGCAGCTTGGCGATGAATTCGGTCACCTTGAAGCCGGGCAGCTGGCCGCCCTCGCCGGGCTTGGCGCCCTGCGCGACCTTGATCTCCAGCTCCTCGGCGGAACCCAGATACTCCGCCGTCACGCCGAAGCGGCCCGACGCCACCTGCTTGATCACGGAGTTGGCGTTGTCGCCATTCTCATAAGGGACGTAGCGCGACTTGTCCTCGCCGCCCTCGCCGGAGACGGCCTTGGCGCCGATCCGGTTCATCGCGATCGCCAGCGTCTCGTGCGCCTCCGGGGAGAGCGCGCCGAGCGACATGCCCGGCGTCACGAAGCGCTTGCGGATCTCGGTGATCGCCTCGACCTCGTCGATGCTGATCGCCTCGCGCGCCCAGTTGAACTCCAGCAGATCGCGCAGATAGACCGGCGGCAGATCGCGCACCCCGCGCGAGAATTGCAGGTAGGTCGAATAGCTGTCGGTCGAGCAGGACGTCTGCAGCAGGTGCATCAACGTCGCCGAATAGGCATGCGTTTCGCCGCCGGCGCGCTGGCGGTAGAAGCCGCCGATCGGCAACGTCGCCACCGCCGCGTCGAACGCCTTTTCGTGCCGCTCGACCGCGTTGACCTTGAGCGAGGCATAACCCTCGCCCGAAATCTTCGCGGGCATGCCGGGGAAGAGATCGTTGCAGAGCGCGCGGCTGAGGCCGACCGCCTCGAAATTGTAGCCGCCGCGATAGGAGGAGATCACCGCGATCCCCATCTTCGCCATGATCTTGAGCAGGCCGTCGTCGATCGCCTTGCGGTAGCGCGTGATGCACTCGTCGAGGTTGCGCTCGCCGAACAGGCCGCGCGACTGGCGGTCCGCGATCGAGGCTTCGGCCAGATAGGCGTTCACCGTCGTCGCGCCGACACCGATCAGCACCGCGAAATAATGGGTGTCGAGGCACTCGGCCGAGCGCACGTTGATCGACGCGTAGGAGCGCAGGCCCCGGCGGACGAGGTGCGTGTGAACGGCGGCGGCGGCGAGCACCATCTGGATGGCGCACTTGTCCGGCCCGACATGCTCGTCGGTGAGGAACAGCTCCGAGCGGCCCTCGCGCACCGCCTGCTCGGCCTTGCGGCGGATCTCGGCGATGGCGTTGCGCAGGCCGTCGGCCCCCGCTTCCGGATCGAAGGTGCAATCGATTTCCGCCGCCGAGGCACCGAAATGGGCCTTGAGCGTCGCCCAGTCGGTCGAGGAGAGGACCGGCGAGGGGAGGACCAGCACGCTCGACTGGACGGGGCCGGTATCGAGGATGTTGCCGAGATTGCCGAAGCGCGTCGACAGGCTCATCACCCGCGTTTCACGCAGACTATCGATCGGCGGATTGGTCACCTGGCTGAAGTTCTGGCGGAAGAACTGGCTGATGACGCGCGGCTTGTCCGAGATGACGGCAAGCGGCGTGTCGTCGCCCATCGAGCCGATCGCCTCCTTGGCGTCCTCGACGGCAGGCGCGAGGATCAGCTCCATGTCCTCCAGCGTCTGCCCGGCGGCGACCTGGCGACGGATCAGCTCGGCCCGGTCGAAACGCGCGACATGATCGCCCTCCGGCACGTCGAGGTCGGTGAGCTTGCGGAAGCCCTTCACATAGTCGCCGAAGGGATGCTCGGCGGCGAGCCGGTCCTTCAGCTCGATGTCGCCGAACAGCTTGCCCTCGTCGAGATCGACGGCGAGCATCATGCCCGGCCCGATCCGGCCCTTGGCGACGATCGTGCTCTCGGGGACGACGACCATGCCCGTCTCCGAACCGACGATCAGCAGGTTGTCGGCGGTGAGCGTCGTGCGGAGCGGGCGCAGCGCGTTGCGGTCGACACCGGCCACCACCCAGCGCCCGTCCGTCATGGCCAGCGCGGCAGGGCCGTCCCACGGCTCCATCACCGAGGCGTAATAAGCGTACATGTCCCGATGCTCGGGCTTCATGTCGGTGCTGTTCTGCCACGCCTCGGGCACCAGCATCAGCTTGGCGGTGGGCGCGTCGCGGCCGGCGCGCACGATCGCCTCGTACACGGCATCGAGCGCGGCGGTGTCCGAAGCGCCGGCCGGGATCAGCGGCTTGATGTCTTCGGAATGCTCTCCGAAGGCGATCGCCGCCATCTTGATCTCGTGGCTCTTCATCCAGTTCTTGTTGCCGCGGATCGTGTTGATCTCGCCGTTATGCGCCAGCGTGCGGAACGGCTGGGCCAGCCACCATTGGGGGAAGGTGTTGGTCGAATAACGCTGGTGGAAGATGGCGAAGCGGCTGACGAAGCGCTCGTCCATCAGGTCCGGATAGAAGACCGACAGCTCTTCCGCGAGGAACAGCCCCTTGTAGATGATCGACCGGCACGACAGCGAACAGACGTAGAAGCCGTTGATCTGCGCCTCGATCACCTTGCGCTCGATACGCCGGCGGATGAGGTAGAGGTTCTTCTCGAACTCGGCGGCGTCCATGGAATCCGGGGCAGGGCCCTGGATCATGATCTGCTCGATCTCGGGGCGCGTCTGTAGCGCCTTCTCGCCGATCACCGAGACGTCGACCGGCACCTGACGCCAGCCATAGATCGTGTAGCCGAAATCGATGATCTCGCTCTCGACGATTGTGCGGCAGGCCTCCTGCGCGCCCAGATCGGTGCGCGGCAGGAAGATCATGCCGACGGCGAGGCGGCCTTGGCCGGGCTTGTGGCCGCCATTCTCGATGGCGTCGTCGAAGAAGTGGACGGGCAGCTCGACGTTGATGCCGGCGCCGTCGCCGGTCTTGCCGTCGGCATCGACCGCGCCACGGTGCCACACCGCCTTCAGCGCATCGATCGCGGCCGAGACGACGCGGCGCGAGGGCTGGCCGTCGGTCGCGGCGACGAGGCCGACCCCGCAGGCATCGCCCTCGAATTCGGGGCGGTACATGCCGTGCTCGGCGAGGCGCTCATGCTCGGAAGTGGGGAAGTGGGCCATCGCCTCGCTCCGCTGTTCGAAATTGTTGTCCATCACGCCGCCACCGTCTCGGCCGGTTTCGCGGCCTTCGCTTTGTCCTTGAGCCAGGCGTGCATCCGCTCGGACACATCGCGGCCGTCGCGGACGCCCCAGACGACGAGGCTGGCGCCGCGCACGATGTCGCCCGCCGCGAAGACGCCCGGCAGCGAGGTCTGCATCGTCTTGTGGTCGACGCGCAGCGTGCCCCAGCGGGTGACCGAAAGCTCGGGCGCGCCGAACATCTGCGGCAGGTCCTCGGGATCGAAGCCGAGCGCCTGGATGACGAGATCGGCGTCGAGGCGGAATTCGGTACCCGGATCGGCCTCCGGCGCGCGGCGGCCCGAGGCATCCGGGGCACCGAGCCGCATCCGGGACGCACGCACGCCGCTGACCTTGGCATCGCCGTCGAAGGCATCCGGCGCGGAGAGCCAGACGAATTCGACGCCTTCCTCCTCGGCGTTCGCCACCTCGCGCTGCGAGCCGGGCATGTTGGCGCGGTCGCGGCGGTAGAGGCACTTCACCGACTTCGCGCCCTGGCGGATCGCGGTGCGCACGCAATCCATCGCGGTGTCGCCGCCGCCGACCACGACGACATTCTTGCCCTTGGCGTTGAGCGCTCCGGTCTCGAAGTCGGGCACCGCATCGCCGAAGCCGACGCGATTGGAGGCGATCAGATAGTCGAGCGCCTTCACCACGCCGCCCGCGCCGACGCCCGGCGCCTTGATCGCGCGCGCCTTGTAGACGCCGGTGGCGATGAGCAGCGCATCATGCTTCTTGCGGAGATCGGCCAGGGTGGCGTCCTTGCCGACCTCGAAGCTCAGGTGGAAGCGGATGCCGCTGTCGCGCAGCCGTTCGAAGCGGCGGGTGACGACTTCCTTCTCCAGCTTGAAGCCGGGGATGCCGTAGACGAGCAGGCCGCCGGCGCGGTCGTGCCGGTCGTAGACATGCACCTCATAGCCATGGCCGCGCAGATATTCGGCCGCCGTCAGCCCCGCCGGCCCCGCGCCGATGATGCCGACCGACTGGCCGGAGCGATCGCGCACAGGCGTGATCGGTTCGACCCAGCCTTCCTTCCAGGCGGTGTCGGTAATGAACTTCTCGATCGAACCGATGGTGACGGCGCCGTGGCCGGAAAATTCGATGACGCAATTGCCTTCGCACAGCCGATCCTGCGGGCAGATGCGGCCGCAGATCTCGGGCATGGTCGAGGTGGCGGCGGACAGCTCATAGGCTTCGCGCAGGCGCCCCTCGGCGGTGAGCCGCAGCCAGTCCGGAATATGGTTGTGGAGCGGGCAGTGGGTCGAGCAGTACGGCACGCCGCATTGCGAGCAACGCCCGGCCTGCTCCTCGGCCTTGGCGGCGAGATACGCCTTGGTGATCTCGGCGAAGTCCTCGGCACGCACTTCGGGCGCGCGCTTTTCGGGATAGGCCTGCCCCGTCCCCACGAACTTCAACATCGGATTCTCAGCAGCCATCGTGCCCTCCACTTGGGAGGACGCGAAAGCATAGATTCAGAGGTGAGTCACGAAAGGATTCGGCGATACGTCAGTTATGCTGACATTTAACCGCGCGATTTTTGATCAAAAATAAAACGTGCAATCCATTCGCAAAAACATTATGGCCGATACGGCCCTATTTCATCATCAGCCACGCCAGCGCGCCGGCGCCGGCGACGATGCGATACCAGGCGAAGGGGCCGAAGCCATGCTTGGTCACGATGCCGACGAACGCCTTCACCACCACCAACGCGACTAGGAAGGAGACGACGAAGCCGATCGCGATCTCGCCTGCGCCGACATGGACGACGCCCGGTGCCAACGGCACGGGTTTCTTGGCGAGCTCGACCACGGTCGCGCCCAGCATCGTCGGGATGGCGAGGAAGAAGCTGAACTCGGCCGCCGTGCGCCGCTCGACGCCCAGCGACAACGCGCCCATGATCGTCGCGCCCGATCGGCTGATGCCGGGGATCATCGCGAGGCACTGGACGATGCCGATGCCGAGCGTGGTCTTGGCCGGCACGTCCGCCACGCCGGATATGGTCTGCCGCTTGGCCAGCCGCTCGATGATCAGGATGGCGATGCCGCCGACGATCAGCGCCACGCAGACCAGCTTGGGCTTGGACAGCAGCGCCTCGATTTTCTTGTGGAGCGCGAGACCGATCACGGCGGCGGGCAGGAAGGCGAGCAGGATGTTGCGCACGAAGCGGATCGATTCGGGCCGCCTGGCCATCAGGCCCATCAGCACCGCCCAGAAAGTCCGCCAGTAGAGCACCACGATCGCCAGGATCGCGCCGAGCTGGATGACGATGTCGAACGTCGCCCAGGCGGTGTCGTCATAGCCGAGCAGCGCGCCCGCGAGGATCAGGTGGCCGGTCGAGGAGACGGGCAGGAATTCGGTGAGGCCCTCGACGATGCCGAGGACGATGGGCTGCAGGATCATCATGCGCGCCTGTCTTCCCTATCGCGGCGCACAAGGGAAGGGGCGGCTAGGTTAATTCTTGCCAATGTGGGCGGTGCCCCCCCCCTCCCCCTGGTGGGGGAGGGGAAAGGTTGATCAGCCCGCCTTGCGCTCGGCGCCGAAACGGCCCTGCCGGCGGTAGCGTACCAGCCACGACGGCGCGACCGCGCCCAGCGGGGTCGGCGTCACGCCGAGCGAGGCGAGACCCTCTGCACCCGGCGTCGTGACATTGTCATGCTTCAGCATCCGCCACTGATCCTTGGTGATCGGCGCGCCCGGCAGAAAGCCGAAGCTCGCGATCAGCCCGGAGAGCGAATCCGGCAGTTCGAGGAAGGTCGGCGTCGCGCCGATCATCGTGGCGGTGCGGCGGATCAGCTCGCCCATGGTCAGCACCTCCGGCCCGCCCAGCTCGAACGTGCGCCCGGCAAAGGTTTCGTCGCCCAGTGCGGCGGTCGCGATCGCCTTGGCGACGTCCGCCACGAACACCGGCTGGAACTTCGTGCCCGCGCTCATGATCGGCACCGCCGGCGCGGACTGGATCATGCCCGCGAAGCGGTTGATGAAATGATCCTCCGACCCGAAGATGATCGAGGGGCGGATGATCGTGGCACCGGCGAAGGCCTCGCGCACGGCTGCCTCGCCTTCGCCCTTGGTGCGGGCATAGGGCACCGCCGAGCCGGCATCCGCGCCGATCGCCGAGACATGGACGAGCGCGCCGGCGCCTGCCGCCTTGGCGGCCTCCGCGATGTTGCGCGCGCCGTCGACATGCACACCCTGCAGGTTGCCCGCGAGCAGGCCGACGAGGTTGATCACCACGTCGCTGCCCTGCACCGCGCGATCGACCGTCTGGCGCTTGGTCACTTCGGCGGCGATGAACTGCGTCTGGCCGAGGCCGCCGAGCGGCTTCACGAAGAAGGCGCGTTTGGGATCGCGCTCGACGATCCGCACCCGCGCGCCGCGCTGCAGCAGCGCCTGCGCGACATAGCGCCCCAGGAACCCGCCGCCGCCGAACACCGTCACCAGCCGAGTCATCGTATTACCCTCATTCTTGCGCGAACCGTTCTGCGAGCCGCATTGCCTTCCCGCGCCTGCGAAAACAAGGCTTCGCAAAAAAGAGTGGGTGAGGGGCGTTGACAACCCTCCGCACCCGCCGCTAGAGGCCGCCGCCTACCCCGTGCCCAGATGGCGGAATTGGTAGACGCACCAGCTTCAGGTGCTGGCGATCGCAAGGTCGTGGAGGTTCGAGTCCTCTTCTGGGCACCATTTCCCTGTTCGCGGGCAGCCGCCAACAGTGGACAAAACCCCGAAAATACGCCATATTTAAGCCTGCATTGACCGCAGGCGTTCGCCTCTGTTCGCCCGCAGCGGGTTCGATGTGGGGGCCTTTTTGGGGGCCTTTCTCATTCGGGCATGAAAGGCCCCCGCGATGGCGTTGACGGACGTGGCGGTGCGGAGCGCGAAGCCCCGCGAGAAGGAATACAAGCTGGCGGACAGCGCCGGCCTTTACCTGCTGGTGACGCCATCGGGCGGCAAGCTCTGGCGGCTTAAGTATCGGATGCACGGAATGGAGCGGAAGCTGGCGATCGGACGCTATCCCGACGTGTCGCTTGGCGATGCTCGCAAAGCGCGCGACCTCGCCCGAGAAGCGGCGAGCGGTGGAATCGATCCTGCGGCTGCCAAGCGTCGCGAGAGGATCGCCGCCAAGGTTGCGGCGGGAACAACCTTTGGCGATGTCGCGCTCGAATATATCGAAAAGGCGGAGCGGGAGGGGCGCTCGCCTGCCACCATCAACAAGCTCCGTTGGTCGCGGGACTGGCTGATGCCCGCGCTTGGCCACCGGCCGGTCGATCAGGTGGAGCCGCACGAACTGTTGGCCGTGCTCAAGCGACAAGAAGCCAAGGGCAATCTGGAGACGGCGAAACGGACCCGCGCGTTTGCGAGCCGGGTGTTCCGCTATGCGGTGGCGACGGCGCGAGCGAAGGCCGATCCGGCGGCGCTGTTGCTAGGCGCCGTCGCGGCGCCGCGCCCGACGCATCTTGCGGCCATCATCGATCCCAAACGCGCTGGTGAATTGCTACGGGCTATCGACGATTACAGCGGCCAGCCCATCACGCGCTTCGCTTTGGCATTGTCGCCCCATGTGTTCGTCCGGCCGGGTGAACTGCGGCAGGCGGAATGGGTGGAAGTGGATTTCGAGGCGGCGATCTGGCGTATCCCCGCCGCCCGCATGAAGAAGCGCCGTGAGCATGTCGTGCCGCTGTCCCGCCAGTCGATTGCCATCTTGAAGCAATTACAGGGACTGACTGGAAACGGCCGCTATGTTTTCCCCGCGCTGGGAAAGCCAACGAAGTCGATGTCGGAGAATACGGCCACGGCGGCGCTCCGCCGTATGGGTTTCGCGGCCGACGAAATGACGGCACACGGCTTTCGCGCCATGGCCAGCACGTTGCTGAACGAATCCGGCAAATGGTCGCCCGACGCGATCGAACGGGCGCTTGCGCACAAGGACAATGATCAGGTGCGCGCTGCCTATCATCGCGGTGCCCATTGGAATGAGCGTGTCGCGATGGCGCAGTGGTGGAGTGATCACGTTGATACGCTTCGTGATGGTGGAGCCGTTATTCCCTTCGCCAAATTTCTATCGTGAACGGCTGGACACATTCGCGTGCGCCAGCAATCGTTAGCGAATGGATCAGAACGCGCGCGCCCAAGTCCGCCTTATCATCGATCATCTCAGCGATTTGAGTCGGGCTAGCTTCGATCAACGATTGAAGGCGATATATGCCTCCCACGCTGCCCGCCACCTGCTTCAATCAGGAAGTACCGTTAAGGTCGCAATATCTGCCATGGAGGAGATTTCCGGAAAGCTCATTGATGGCATGATCGATAAAGTGTCGGCGGTTGCGCAAAATGTCGAAGCATTCGCGATGATATATGGAGCCTTTGAAACATACGCCGTTTTCCTAAAGGGGAAGGTCGATGGCATCGCAGGCATGGCTACCGGCAATCGTCATAGAATACAGCGGACGGACAGCGTTCTTCGGGCTGCGGAAACCTTGTTTGATGAGATGTTGATCCGGCTTCGGAGGCAATTGGAGATTCATCGCTTTACCTTTACTCAGCCTGCCCCGCGGAAATTTTCACCAACGCTGCGCGCCGCCGACGAACCACAGCCGCCTACAAAGCAAAACCCAGGCGGGAAGCCCAGAGCTGGGCATTGGGAAGAGATGTGGGCTGCGATGGCGACGTTGCTCTATGTTGGCGATTTAAAGCCTAAGACGCAGGCCGATGTCGCAAGGGCGATGAAGGACTGGATCGCGGCTCGAAATATCGATGTGGGCGACACCGCCATAAACGAAAGAGCGCGTCAACTCTGGCGCAAACTCCAAGATACGGAATAGTTCTCGACCGTTTCCGATCCTTTGCGATCGACCGAAAGCTGATCCAATCCGATGCTCTGCCGTGTCCGCTGGAATGTGCCAGCGCATAGGGAGCAAAATCATGGAACCTGTCGTCACCTCTATCAATGGCGCCGCCAAGGCGCTCAGCCTGGGCCGCACCTCGATCTATGCGCTG
This sequence comes from Sphingomonas oryzagri, assembly GCF_029906645.1. Taxonomy (NCBI): domain Bacteria; kingdom Pseudomonadati; phylum Pseudomonadota; class Alphaproteobacteria; order Sphingomonadales; family Sphingomonadaceae; genus Sphingomonas; species Sphingomonas oryzagri. The sequence goes on along the minus strand of NZ_JARYGZ010000001.1, from coordinate 2,530,175 downwards.
ATCGCCGAGGGCCGTCTGGAAACGGTGAAGCTCGGCCGGCGCACGCTGGTCAAGACGGCATCGATCCACGCGCTGATCGAGAGCCTGCCCGCCACCGCCGCGAAGTGAGCATGGCCGGTGGCCGCCAAGCGGATCAATCCACGCCGGATCAAGCTGCACCACAGCTATAGCGTCGAGGATGTCGCGCGCACGCTTGGCGTTCACAAGAACAGCGTGCGTGCCTGGCTGACCAAGGGACTGGCGCCGATCGATCGCCGCCGCCCGATGCTGTTCGACGGCAAGGTGCTCCGTGCGTTTCTTGAACGCCAGCGTGGGCATCGGAAACGGACCTGCCTGCCCGGCACGATGTATTGCTTCCGCTGCCGTGAGCCGCGCCGGCCGGCGCTGGCGATGGTGGATTACGTGCCGATCAACGCGGCCAGCGGCAATCTCAAGGCGCTGTGCGATACGTGCGGGACGATCATGCACCGCCGCGCTCGGCTGAGCGGCGTGGCCGCCGTCATGCCGGGAATCGCGGTCCACATGGCGGAGGCATCGCCACGACTAAGGGGGTGCGGATCGGCCTCCCTGAATTGTGACTTGGCGAAGGAGGCCTAGGCATGGCGAAACACAGTGCCGCAAACACGCGCATCAAGCGGGAGTATTTCCAGTATCTGCGGGAGGCGCGGCGATGCGGCATCGCATCGGTGGACGCCGCCGCGAAGGCGATCAGCCGCTTCGAGGACGCTATCGGCCATCGCGATTTCAAGCGGTTCCATCGCGAACAGGCGGTGGCGTTCAAGCGCAAGCTGGGCGAGCAGAGGAACGATCGGACGGGAAAGCCGCTGAGCAAATCGACCATCGACGGTACGCTCCGCGCGCTCCGCGAGTTCTTTGTCTGGCTCGCCGGCCAGCCCGGCTACAAATCGCAGCTCCATTATGCCGATGCCGACTATTTCAACCTGTCTGAGAAAGAGACGGCCATCGCGCGGGCCAAGCGGCCCAAGGCGGTGCCGACGCCAGCGCAGGTGCATCATGTGCTCGCCAGCCTTCCCAACGGCTCGGCGATCGAGAAACGGAACCGCGCGCTGATCGCCTTCGCGCTGCTGACCGGCGCGCGCGATGGCGCGCTGGCGTCGTTCCGCCTCAAGCATGTCGATCTGGTGCAGGGGCGGGTGACACAGGATGGGCGCGAGGTTCGCACCAAGTTCGCCAAGACCTTCACGACCTGGTTCTTCCCGGTCGGCGGCGATGCGCTGGCGATCGTCGCGGACTGGATTGGCTATCTGGAGTGCGACCAATTTTGGAGCGCTGACGATCCCCTCTTTCCTGCGACCGAAATCGGGCTGGGCGACGAGGGCGGCTTCGTTGCCGCTGGGCTGTCGCGCCGGGGCTGGAGCACCGCCGCTCCGATCCGAACCATCTTCCGCGAGGCATTCGCTGCCGCCGGCCTGCCCTATTTCAACCCGCACAGCTTCCGCGACATGCTGGCGCAGTTCGGCGAACGCGCGTGCCGGACGCCGGAAGAGTTCAAGGCATGGTCGCAGAATCTTGGTCATGCCCATGTGCTGACCACGCTGACGAGCTACGGCACCGTGCCCGACCACCGGCAGGCGGAACTGATCCGGGGGCTGGGCGAGGCGGGCGATATGACCGACCCGCTCGACGATCCCAAGGTCCGGGCAGTTCTTGCACGGCTATTGGAGCGCCAGCCCGCCTGACAGTCGCTTTGCGACCGGGAGGCGTAGGCGTTAAGACCGCTGCGGGAGGGCATCGTGCCGGGCGACTGCGACGATCTGCTAGACGCCGCCGAGCGTGCCGACATCGCCGCGCTTCGTCGCGCCGTGGCGTCGGGCGCTGACCTGAACGCGTGCGGCCGGTGCGGCGAATCGTTTCTCGGGGAAGCGATGGCGCGCGTGATGAGCGGAGAGAATCGCGAGCGTCGGTGCGAAATCGTCACGGCGCTGATCGATCTCGGTGCCGACCCGGCCGCGCTTTGTGACGAGGGGACGAGTATCTTGATCGGCCCTATCTTCGCGCAGGATGCGGACATGCTTCGCCTGCTACTGGAGCGCGGCGTCGATCCCAATCGCGGGTGCGGCGAGCGATGGGAAAGCGTCTACGACACGGCCGATTTCGACTATTGGTTCGAGGCGTGGGAGCAGATTCCGGGGCCATCGCTCGGCGATCCCACCGCCGAAGAGCGCGCCGATCCGAATGCCTATCTCCGCTTTCTCGATCGCGAGGCGGTGGCGAAGGGGCGGCCCCGCCCGGTGCTGCTGGCGATCCTGCGGCAGCACGGCGCGCTGACCGGCGCGGAAATCGCGCGGCGGCTCGGCGGCAGCGACGCGAAGCCAGTGGAGTGGTGTGTTGATCGGTGGATACTCCACGAGCAACCTTAATTTTTGATGTCGGCAAGCGAGCTGACCGCTTTGCATGCTTCTTGATGGGCAATCGCGCCAACGCGTTGCCAAATCTTGTGGATCAGCACTAAAAAGCGCTGCAGCCAGCTGGCGAGTATCGGGGGAGCGTTCAAATATGCCACGGGGACGGCCGCGCAAGGATTCTGCGCCGGCACAGAAGAAGGCGTCCAACGGCGCGACACTGGGTTTCGAGGCGCAGCTTTTCCTGGCCGCCGATAAGCTCCGTAAGAATCTGGAGCCGTCCGATTACAAGCATGTCGCGCTGGGCCTGATCTTTCTGCGGCACATCTCGGTCGCGTTCGAGGCTCGCCATGCGGAGCTGCTGGAGGAAGACGCGCTCGCCGCTGAAGACCCGGATGAATATCTGGCCGACAATATCTTCTGGGTGCCAGCCGAAGCGCGTTGGTCCTTCCTTCAAGCGAGCGCGCGGCAGCCGACGATCGGGAAGCTGGTCGATGACGCGATGCAGGCGATCGAAGACGCCAACGCCAATCTAAAGGGCGTGCTGCCAAAGGATTACAATCGCCCGGCGCTCGACAAGGTGATGCTGGGTGAGCTGATCGACCTGATTTCGGGCATCGCGGTTGGCGAGCCAGACGGGAAGGCGCGCGATCTGCTGGGCCGCGTCTATGAGTATTTCCTGGGCGGCTTCGCCGGGGCGGAAGGCAAGCGCGGAGGTGAATTCTACACCGCGCAATCCGTGGTGCGTGTGCTGGTCGAGATGATCGAGCCGTACAAGGGCCGCGTCTATGATCCTTGTTGCGGATCAGGCGGCATGTTCGTGCAGTCGGAAAAGTTCGTCGAAAGCCACGGTGGCCGGGTGGGCGACATCGCCATCTATGGGCAGGAAAGCAACTATACGACTTGGCGGCTGGCTAAGATGAATCTCGCCGTGCGCGGGATCGATTCTGACATACGGTGGAACAACGAAGGCAGCTTCATTCGCGATGAGCTGAAGGACCTTCGTTTCGATTACATCCTCGCCAATCCCCCGTTCAATGTGTCGGACTGGGGCGGCGACGCCTTAAGGGAAGATGCGCGCTGGACCTTCGGCGCACCGCCGGTTGGCAACGCCAACTATGCCTGGCTTCAGCACATACACGCGCATCTTGCACCCAATGGCGTTGCGGGAGTGGTGCTCGCCAATGGATCGATGTCATCCGGGCAGAGCGGTGAAGATGCGATCCGCCGTGCGATGATCGAAGCGGATGTGGTCGATTGCATGATCGCACTTCCGGGGCAGCTCTTCTATTCCACGCAGATTCCGGTTTGCCTGTGGTTTCTAGCGCGGAATAAGAATCCGGGTGGCGGCTGGCGCGATCGGCGCGGCGAAGTTCTTTTCATCGATGCCCGAAAGATGGGCGTCATGGTCGATCGCGTGCGACGCGAGCTGACCGACACAGACATCGCGACAATCGCCGATACCTACCACGCATGGCGGGGAGAAGCGGGAGCGTCGGGCTATGCTGATGTACCGGGCGTCTGCAAATCGGCGACGCTGGATGAAGTGCGATCGCAAGCCCATGTCCTTACTCCCGGCCGTTATGTCGGCGCGGCTGCATCCGAAGAGGATGACTTGCCTATCGAAGAGCGACTAGGGGTGCTGACAAAGCAACTCGATGCGCAGTTTCTGGAGGCGGATCGCCTTTCCGACCTGATACGCCGGCAGCTTGCTCTGGTGCTGTCCTGATGGCACGCGCTGACACGCAGACGGGAGGACGAAACGCCACCGCTGCAATCATTCCGGGTGATCGCTGCATTTCGGTGGGAAAGCCGCTGCGCGACGCGGCGAACGGTTGGTCGTGGCAGAAGTTGACCGACCTCGCGCGACTGGAGAGCGGGCACACGCCTAGCAGGAAGGTTCCGGAATATTGGGGTGGAGACGTGCCTTGGATCGGCACGCGCGACGCTACCGGCAATCACGGACGCGAGATTTTCGATACCGCCGAACGCACGAATGATCTTGGAATTGCCAACTCATCGGCGCGAATTTGCCCGGCCGGCACGATATGCCTCTCGCGCACCGCATCTGTTGGCTATGTCGTCAAGATGGGTCGCCCGATGGCCACGAGTCAGGATTTCGTGAATTGGGTTTGCGGCGATGCGTTGAACCCTGATTTTCTGAAATACGCGCTGCTTTCCGAAACGCGGGCGCTGCGCATGTTCGCCGTAGGCAGTGTTCATCCGACGATCTATTTCCCTGAAGTGAAGGCGTTTCATCTGTGCGCGCCGTCGCGGGCCGAACAGGATCGAATTGTGAGCGTGCTTCAGCCGCTTGACGATAAGATCGAGTTGAACCGGCGGATGAATGAGACGCTGGAGGCGATGGCGCGGGCGATCTTCAAAGACTGGTTTGTTGATTTCGGTCCCACTCTCTCGAAGATCGAAGGGCGCACTCCGTATCTGTCGTCCGAAATCTGGGCGCTATTTCCTAGCAAGTTTGACGAGAACGAACTGCCGGAAGGTTGGTCGTCGGGTACGCTGATAGATATCGCCGACCTCAACTCGGAAGTCTGGGGAGCCAAGCATCATCCAGAAGCAATTGATTACGTTGATTTATCAAACACCAAATGGGGCACAATCGAGCCAGCAACCAATCTGACATGGGAAGAAGCTCCCAGTCGGGCGAGGCGGGTGCTTAAATCCGGGGACACGATTGTCGGCACCGTTCGTCCCGGCAATGGTTCGTTTGCCTATGTCGGCGCAGATGGCTTAACGGGTAGCACTGGCTTTGCGGTATTGCGGCCGAAACAAATAGCGTTTCGGGAGGCAACGTGGTGTGCGGCGACATCGGCGAGCAATATCGAGCGTCTGACCCATTTAGCTGATGGCGGAGCCTATCCAGCAGTTCGTCCCGAACTGGTCGGTGCCACTGAGATTTCCCTTCCATCCAGTGCTGTAATGACTCAATTTTCGGAGAGTTGTCGCCCCTTGATTCAAAGGGTGGAGGAGAATAAGCGAGAGAGCGAAACGCTAGCTATTACACGCGACCTTCTTCTGCCTAAGCTGATGTCCGGCAACATTCACATTCGCGAAGCCGAAATTATGGTGGCGGCCGCCGCATGATCGATCGCGTCATTCTGAAGCAAGCAGCCATCGCATTGTTCGAGTCTGTCGCTCGCGAGCATCCGCGCGGACATCAAGCCAGCAAAGCCGCCCGCTACATCGTGACGGCTGGCGACGGGGCCGAAGTTGAGGTGATGCTTGAGAAGAACGATGGCCGGCCGCCGAATTTGTGGTGCTCTGAGCGGGCGGCTGGCGCGACGCTGATCGCCGCGCTCAAACCCAAGCCTTCGCCAGCCGCACAGCTCCACACAAAGCCTGCGTCCAATGGCGGAACGTCCTACGGCCGGCACAGCGCGCTTCAGCATATGGATCAACTTGGGAACGCTGACCTGGTGTGCTTCGCGCCGAAGAGCATCGCAGAGCTGGGCCAGATTACCGATCGCCTTCTGACCGTAACAAAGGCTGAGCTGGCCGGATGAAATTCGCTGAAAGCCATGTCGAGGAAGCAGCACTCGAATGGCTGGCGGAATGCGGCTGGGCCACCGCGAACGGCTTTCTGATCGGCCCCGATGGCTCTGAGCCGGAGCGTGCAAGCTATAGCGATGTGGTGCTGGCCGACCGACTGGCCGCTGCTATTGAACGGCTGAATCCGGCGCTCGCCGCCGATGAACGTGCGAGCGTGATCGCCAAAGTGCTTCAGGCAGAATCGCCATCGCCGATCGAGGAGAACCGGCGGCTGCACCGCTATCTGGTCGAGGGTGTGCCGATCGAGGTGCGGCGGTCGGATGGCAGCATCGGCGGCGAACAGGCGCTGCTTATCGATATGGAAGACCCGCTCGCGAACGATTGGCTGGCGGTCAATCAGTTCACGGTGATTGAGAACAAGGCGAACCGCCGGCCGGATGTGGTGCTGTTCGTCAACGGCCTGCCTCTGGGTGTGATCGAGCTGAAAAATCCGGGGGATGAAAACGCCACGCTCGATGGCGCATTCAATCAGCTCCAAACGTACCGCGAGCAAATCCCGTCGTTGTTCCGCACCAATGCGGCGCTGGTGATTTCCGACGGCCTGGCTGCCCGCGTCGGATCGCTGACCGCCGACCGCGAGCGCTTCATGCCCTGGCGCACGATCGACGGCGAGGATATCGAACCCAAGGGATCGCCAGAGCTGCAAACGGTGCTGAAAGGCGTATTCGATCCAGCGCGCTTCCTGACGGTGATCCGCGACTTCACGTTGTTCGCCGATACCGGCGAGACGACGATCAAGATCATGGCCGGCTATCATCAATTCCACGCTGCGCTGCGCGCTGTCGAAGCGACGGTGCGCGCATTGCCGGGCGTCGAAGTCGGCAAGTTTGCACCGAAACCGCGACCGGGCGCTTTCCCGATGACGGCACCGCAAGGGGGATCGGTTCGCGAAAATCCGCGTGGCTATGGCCTGCCAGTCGCTGAAAATCATCCGCCGGGCGACAAGCGCATTGGCGTGATCTGGCACACGCAGGGATCGGGCAAGAGCCTGTTGATGGCCTTCTATGCCGGGCTGATCGTCAAGCATCCCGTGATGGCGAACCCAACGCTGGTGGTGCTGACCGATCGCAACGATCTGGACGATCAGCTTTTTGCGACATTCGGCATGGCGCGCGACCTGTTGCGCCAGACTCCGCAGCAAGCCGCCGACCGCGCCGATCTGCGTCGCCTGCTCGATCGGCAATCCGGCGGCGTGATCTTCACCACATTGCAGAAGTTCGCGCCGGAAGGTGGCGGCGAAATCGACGCTTTGACGATCCGCCGCAACGTCATCGTGATCGCCGACGAAGCGCACCGCAGCCAGTATGGTTTGCGCGCCAAGGTGTCGAAGGAGGGCGATGTCTCCTACGGCTTCGCCAAATATATGCGCGATGCGCTGCCGAACGCTTCGTTCATCGGCTTTACCGGCACGCCCGTTGAAGCGCAGGACGTGAATACGCGTGCCGTCTTCGGCGACTATATCGACGTGTATGACATCGCTCGCGCGGTTGAGGACGGCGCGACGGTGCCGATCTACTATGAAAGCCGCCTAGCGCGCATCGAACTGGACGAAGACGAAAAGCCCAAGATCGATGCCGAAGTTGCCGACCTTACGGAAGAGGAAGCGGACAGCGAACAGGAACGACTGAAGCGTCGATGGGCGAGCGTCGAAGCCGTTGTCGGTTCCGACAAGCGGCTGGAGATGGTCGCCGACGATCTGGTGCGCCACTTCGGGGCAAGGATCGAGGCGCTGGACGGAAAGGCTATGATCGTTTGCATGAGCCGCCGCATCTGCGTAGCGCTTTATGATGCGATCGTGAAACTGCGCCCCGAATGGCATAGCGACGATGACGAATCCGGCGCGGTCAAAGTCGTAATGACTGGGGCGGCCTCCGATCCGGCGGCTTGGCAGAAGCATATCGGCAAGCGACCAAAGGCGCGACGCGAACTGATTGCGAAGCGGGCGAAAGACGCAGCCGATTCGCTCAAGCTGGTGATTGTGCGCGATATGTGGCTGACGGGTTTTGATGCCCCATCGATGCACACGATGTATATCGACAAACCGATGAAGGGGCATGGGCTGATGCAGGCCATCGCCCGCGTCAATCGCGTGTTTCGCGACAAGCCGGCCGGGCTGGTGGTCGATTACATCGGCATCGCACAGAATCTGAAATCTGCGCTGGGGCAATATTCCGGCGGCGACCGCGAACAGACCGGCATCGACGAAGCGCAAGCCGTGCGCGTGATGCAGGAGAAGTATGAGGTTGTGCGATCGATGTTCCGGCCGGATCAGCCGGGTGGCTTTGATTATCGACCGGTGCTCTCATCGGAAGCAACTTCCGGCAAGCGGCTGGCAATCATGGCCGGTTCGATGAACTGGATATTGGAGCTACACCAAGCCGACGCCGCTGAGGCGACAACGGACGAGGCTAAGAAGGCGGCGCATCGGCGATATCCCGATGCCGTCATTGCGCTCTCCAAAGCGTTCGCCCTCGCATCGGCCAGCGAGGGCGCAGCCGTGATCCGCGATGAGGTGGGCTTCTTTCAGGCGATCCGAGCGGCCTTGGCCAAAAGTACGGCGACATCGGGCAAGCGCAGCGCCGCCGATCGCGAGATGGCGATCCAGCAAATCGTCAGTCGCGCCGTTGTCTCTACCGACATCATCGACATCATGCGCGCCGCCGGCATCGAGTCCCCTGACATCTCGATCCTGTCCGACGCCTTCCTCGCCGAAGTGCGCGACAACCCGCAAAAGAATTTGGCGATCGAAGCGCTGCGCAAACTTATCAAGGGGGAAGTGAAGGCGCGCAGCAAGGCGAACGTCACCCAGTCACGCGCATTCACCGAACGGCTTGAGTCGGCCATCGCCCGCTATCACGCGAACGCGCTTACGACTGCCGAAGTGCTGGATGAGTTGATTCGGCTCGCAAAGGAAATCCGCGAAGCCCGGCAACGCGGCGAGGAAAGCGGCCTGAACGATGAGGAAGTCGCCTTCTATGACGCGCTCGCGGAAAATGAGAGCGCGCGCGAAGCCATGGGCGAACCGGCTTTGCGTCTCATCGCGCATGAGTTGGTTGTGACGGTGAAGAGCAATGTCACCATTGATTGGACTCAGAGGACTTCGGCGCGCGCTAACATACGGAGGCTAGTGAAGCGTTTGCTGCGGAAATATGGGTATCCGCCCGACCTGCAAGATGAGGCGGTTCTAGGCGTGCTTCAGCAGGCCGAGGCGCTTGCTCGTGACTGGGCATAGCTGAAAAATTTGGGCCAGGAAACTTGATTGGGGGCTTTTCTGGGGGCCTTTTTATTTGCGCAAGATAAATAATCTAATAATATCAACATATTATGCGGGTGATTGGATGCCTCTTCTGGCACCATTTACGCTAGGGCTTTGCTGTCCCTAGACGATCTTGGAATATCCCGTTTCTCGTTCAGAGGTATTTGGCGAATTCGCCGAGCTTGGCGAGTTCGGCGCGTGTCTCGCTGGGCAGCGGGCCGATCAGATCCTCGAGATGATGCTCGATATGATCGGTGACGAGCAGCGTTTTCGTCTTTTCGAGAGCGGAGACGACCGCCTGCATCTGCTGGGCGATCAGCAGCCCCTCGCGCCCTTCGGCCAGCATGTCGATGATCTTCGCGAGGTGCCCATGGGCACGCCGCAGCCGGTTCAGCATCTCGGGGTTGGCGGCGTGGCTCATCGGGCGGGGGTCCTTTCCTCACGGGAGGGTATGCCAGCCCGTAAACGCGACATAGAGACCGACGCACAGGATGACGAGGCCACTGGCATAGGGCGCCTTGCGCACGAGTGAGCCGAAGCCCGAGAACGTCCTTTCCGCATATTTCACGCTCATCGCGGCGATGACGCCCGAGGCGACCATGGTGAGGGCGAGGCCGATGCTGAAGCACAGCACCAGCACCGAGCCGAGCGCGATGCGCTTGAGCTGGAGGCAGAGCAGCAGCACGGTGATCGCGCCGGGGCAGGGGATGAGCCCGCCGGTCAGGCCGAACACCACGATCTGCCCCGTCGTTACCTCGCGGCCGGCGAAGCGGCGGCGGATGTCTTCGGCGTGCTGGCGCTCATGGGCATCCTGGTAGCCGCCGTCAGTCACGTCGAGGACGTGATCGAGCGTCTCCCGCTCGTCGTGCCGGTGGGGTTGATGATCGTGATCATGGTCATGGTCATGCGGATGATCGTGGTCGTGGTGATGCCCGTGGTCATGATCGTGATCGTGATCGTGCGCATGGAGCTGTTCGCGCCGGGTCTGCCAGATCATCCAGAGCGCCACGCCGACGATCAGCAGGCCGGAGGCGAATTGCAGATAAGGTTCTACGCTCGCCGGGCTTAATCCCTGGAAGAGATAGACGCCGCCCAGCGCCACGATCCAGACGACGGCCGTATGGGAGACCGTCGCGGCAAGGCCGAGCAGGATCGCCTGCTTCACCGTCCCCCGGACGGCGACGATGAACGCCGCCATCATGGTCTTGGAGTGGCCGGGTTCAAGACCGTGCAGCGCACCGAGAAGGATGGCGCTCGGGATGAAGAGCCAGGCGTGCGCAGCGCTCTGCTGCAGGAGATCGGTAAGTGAAGTCATCAGCCATGGCTAGCATCGATTCGATCACATTCCTATCCCCCTAGAGGGGATATGTCGCCACGTGGCACTTTCGGCGGAAACGCGCTCGACCACGATGATGGCAAGGCGGCGTTGACCGAAAGCTCGCCGAGGCGGGCGGAAAGTCGATCGTCAACGCGATCATCCCGTTCCGCGGGCTGGTACGCGAGATTTCGGGTGCGGCGCCCGCCCAGCGCCGGCTCAACGACGCGGTCGATGCCGGTCTCGCGCGGCGCGGCTTCCTGCGCGGCCTGCAGAGCGCGCGCCGCTGCAAGGGGTGACGGGCGAGGGGGCGGTTACGCACCGCCCCCTCGCACCATCGATCAGCTGCGGATGAACGCCAGCAGGTCGGCGTTGATCACGTCGGCATGGGTGGTCGCCATGCCGTGCGGATAGCCTTCGTAGCTCTTCAGCGTGCCGTTCTTCAGCAGCTTGGCGGAAAGCGGGCCGGCATCGGCATAAGGCACGATCTGGTCGTCGATGCCGTGCATCACCAGCACCGGCACCTCGATCGCTTTCAGATCCTCGGTGAAATCGGTCTCGCTGAACGCCTTGATGCAGTCGTAATGCGCCTTGGCGCCGCCCATCATGCCCTGCCGCCACCAGTTGCGGATCACGCCTTCGCTGATCTCCGCACCCTCGCGGTTGAAGCCGTAGAAGGGGCCGGTCGGCAGATCGAGGAAGAATTGCGCGCGATTGGCGAGCAGGGCGGCGCGCAGACCGTCGAAGACCTCGATCGGGAGCCCGCCCGGATTGGCATCGGTCTTGAGCATGATCGGCGGCACCGCGCCGATCAGCACCGCCTTGGCGACACGGCCCGGCTCGGCCCGCGCGACATAATGCGCGACTTCGCCGCCGCCGGTCGAATGGCCGATATGGACGGCATTCTTCAGGTCCAGCGCGCGTGCCAGCTCGATGACGTCGGCGGCGTAGGTGTCCATCTCGTTGCCGGTGTCGGTCTGGCTCGATCGGCCGTGGCCGCGCCGGTCGTGCGCGATCACGCGATAGCCTTCGCCGAGGAAGAACATCATCTGCGCGTCCCAGTCGTCCGCGCTCAGCGGCCAGCCGTGGTGGAAGACGAGCGGCTGCGCGTCCTTCGGCCCCCAATCCTTGTAGAAGATGGTCGTGCCGTCCTGCGTGGTGATCGTGCCCATCGTGCGACTCCCTCGTTGCGAAGCCGGAACATATCACGCGAACGATGACTGTCCCACGATGTCAAAGGGGCGGCGGGCAGATTCTCCGTGCACCCGCTCCCGCTTCGGGGATAGAGCGCGGGGCATGACCGAACGGCCCCGCATCGTCTCGCTCCTGCCCAGCGCCACCGAGATCGCCTGCGCGATCGGCTTCGGGGACGCGATCGTCGGGCGCAGCCACGAATGTGACTGGCCGCCGGCCGTCTCCGCGCTGCCGCCGGTCACCGCGACCAAGCTGGAGAAGGGCCTCGTCTCGATCGAGATCGAGCGGCGCGTGCAGCAGATCGTCGCGTCCGGCCTGTCGGTCTACGAGGTCAATGCGCCGCTGCTTCGCGCGCTCCGGCCAGACGTGGTGCTGACCCAGACGCACTGCGCGGTCTGCGCGGTCACCCCGTCCGATCTCGACGAGGCGCTGTCCGACTGGACCGGCACCGCGCCCGATCTCGTCAGCCTCGCGCCGGATGACATGGGCGACGTGTGGGGCGATTTCGCGCGGGTCGGCAAGGCGCTGGGAGCGGAAGCGCAGGCGGAGGCGGTGGTCGCCGATCTCAAGGCGCGGATCGCGGCGGTGTCGGCGCGCGTCGCCGGTCTCGCCAAGCCGCGTGTGGCGGCGATCGAGTGGCTCGATCCGCTGATGGTCGCCGGCAACTGGGTGCCCGAGCTAGTCGCGGCCGCCGGTGGTGAGAATCTGCTCGCGGTGCCGGGGCAACATTCGCCGTGGCTGGAGTGGGACGACATGATCGCCGCCGATCCGGACCTGATCGTGCTGATGCCCTGCGGCTTCCGCATCCCGCAGACGCTCGCCGAACTGCCCACGCTCGCCACCGATCCGCGTTGGCAGGGGCTGCGCGCGGTGCGCGAGGGGCGGGTCTATGCCATCGACGGGCAATATTTCTTCAACCGGCCCGGCCCCCGCCTCGTCGAATCGACCGAGATGCTGGCCGAAATCTTCCATCCCGGCGTCGATTTCGGGCACGAGGGCACCGGCTGGGTCCGGGTGAAACAGGAGAGCTTCGCGTGAGCGTCACCATCTACGGCATCAAGAATTGCGACACGATGAAGAAGGCGCGGACGTGGCTGGACGATCATGGCGTCGCCTATGATTTCCACGACTACAAGGCCTCCGGCATCGGCCGGCCGGAACTCGACACGTGGGTGGCCGAGCATGGCTGGGAGACGGTGCTCAACCGCGCCGGCACCACCTTCCGCAAGCTGCCGGACGCCGACCGCGAGGGGATCGACGCCGAAAAGGCGATCGAGCTGATGCTGGCCCAGCCCTCGATGATCAAGCGGCCGGTGCTCGATCTCGGCGGGCATACGCTGGTCGGCTTCAAGCCGGAACGCTACGAGGCGGCCTTCGCCTGATGCCCGTCGCGCTCCCCTGGCCGGACACGCCGATCGCGCGGGTCGAGGCGCTGGCGCTGGTCCAGACGCTCAACGCCGATCTGCTCAGCCACGACAGCGCGACGCTGACGCTCGATCGCTGGTGCGCCGATCACCGGCTCGCCGATCCGGGCGCCAAGGTGGTGGCCGAGCGCGTGCGGGGGCAGGACAAGCCCGCGACGGCGGAGGTGCGCGCCGCGCTGCGCGTCGATGCGGCGACGCCGGTCGCCTATCGCAGCGTCCGCCTGCGGTGCGGGGATCATGTGCTGTCGGAAGCGGACAATTGGTACGTGCCCGCCCGGCTCACCCCCGACATGAACAGGGCGCTGGAGACGAGCGACGTCGCCTTCGGGCGCGCGGTGCAGGCGCTGCATTTCTCCCGCCACACGCTCGCCGCGACCCTGCTCTGGTCGCCGCTGCCGGCGGGGTGGGAGATGAGCCGCCTGCCCGGTCCGCCACACGGGACCACGCCGCTCGCCATCCCACACCACGTGCTGGAGCATCGCGCGGTGCTGGCGACGCCCGACGGCACGCCGTTCAGTCTGGTGGTGGAGGACTATACCGCCGCCATCCTCGACTTCCCGCCGCCCGCAGGCTAGGCCTCCCGCCCATGTCCACCACCTTCACGCTCGACACCTCGACGAGCCGCGCGCACCCGACGCCGGCGCCGATGAAGCGGCTCACCGTGCCGGCCATCGGCCAGCGCAAGGGCGGCCAGCCGATCGTCATGCTCACCGCCTACACCGCGCGCATGGCGCAGCTGCTCGATCCGCATTGCGACGTGCTGCTGGTCGGCGACAGTCTGGGGCAGGTGATCTACGGCCTGCCTTCCACGCTGCAGGTCACGCTCGACATGATGTGCGCGCATGGCGCGGCGGTGGTGCGCGGCTCCTATCATTCGGTCGTCATCATCGACATGCCGTTCGGCAGCTACGAGCAGAGCCCCGAACAGGCCTTCGCCTCGGCCTCGCGGATCATGGCGGAAACGGGCGCGGCCGGCGTCAAGCTGGAGGGCGGCGAGGCGATGGCGCCGACCGTCGCCTTCCTCGCCCAGCGCGGCATTCCGGTATGCGGCCATGTCGGCCTCACCCCGCAGGCGGTTAACGCGCTCGGCGGATACGGCGCGCGCGGCCGCAGCGCGGAGGAGGAGGCCAAGATCCTTCGCGACGCGAAGGCGATCTCGGATGCCGGTGCCTTCCTGCTGGTGATCGAGGGCGTGGTCGAGCCGATTGCGGCGAAGATCACCAGGGAGGTCACCTGTCCGACGATCGGCATCGGCGCGTCGGTGGAATGTGACGGGCAGGTGCTGGTGATCGACGACATGCTGGGCATGTTCGAGCGCACCGCGCGTTTCGTGAAGCGCTATGACGATCTCGCCGGCCGCATCGCGTCCGCGGCCGAGAGCTATGCCGCCGAGGTGCGCTCGCGCGCCTTTCCCACCGCGGCCGAGACATACGCCCCCAAGTAGCTGTTCCGTTCGGCCCGACTCATCGCTAAGGTCCGCCGAATTTTGAGGGCGCGCACGCCCTGCTGGAGAATTTGATTGGCACTCACGCCCGTGAACAACGAAGCCTTCATCCGCGAAGTGGACGAGGAAGTCCGCCGCGAGCAGACGGCGAAACTGGCCCGCCGCTATGGCGTGATCGTCGGCGTGATCGTGCTGCTGGCGCTCGCCGCCTTCGGTGGCACGCTCTGGTGGCGCGCCCACCAGGCGTCGGTCGCCGCGGAGCGTGGCGACGCGTTCATGGCCGCGATGGCGTCGATCTCCGGCGGCAAGGACGATGATGCGAAGAAGCAGCTCGCGACGATCGCCGGCAGCGGGGCGGAGGGCTATGCGCCGCTTTCCCGTATGCTCCAGGCGGACCTGCTGGTGCGCGAGCGCAAGGACAAGGAGGGCGCCGACGCCTTCCTGAAGCTGTCGCAGGATGGTTCGGTGCCGCAGCCGCTGCGCGATGTCGCGCTGGTGCGCGCCACCACGATCCAGTTCGACACGCTGCCGCCGCAGCAGGTCATCGACCGGCTGAAGCCGCTCGCGCAGACCGGCAATCCGTGGTTCGGCAGCGCCGGGGAGATGACCGGCCTCGCCTGGATGAAGCTCAACCAGCCGAAGAAGGCGGGCGAACTGTTCGTGGCGATGACCAAGGACAAGAGCGTGCCGGCCTCGCTGCGTATGCGCGTGGGGCAGCTCGCGGCGGATCTCGGCTACGAGGCCGTTCAGCCTCAGGACATGCCGGCCTCGTGATGGAAACGGGCGATCGGACGGGATTGATGAATCGTATGATGGGGCGGAACGGCATGAATTATGGGCGTCGGGTATCGATCGCGGGCACGCTCGCGGCGGCGATGCTGCTGACGGGCTGCAGCGTCTTCAAGGGCCATGGCGACAAAGGCCCCAAGACGGCGGTGCTCGGCGAACGCATCCCGGTGCTGACGCAGGAAAGCAGCGCGGGCACCGACGCCTCGATTGCCGCGACCCCGGTGGCGCTGCCCCCGGCGGAGGTCAACGCGAACTGGACGCAGCCCGGCGGCAACGCGCAGAAGGCGATGGGCAACCTCGCGCTCGGCGCCACGCCCACCCGCGTGTGGGACGTCAATCTCGGCAAGGCGGGCAAGGACGAGCGGCTCGCCGCGACGCCGGTGATCGCCGATGGCCACCTCTTCGTCATCGACGCGCAGGCCCGCGTTCACGCGTATGACGCCCAGTCCGGCCGCGAGCTGTGGGCAACCCAGCTCAAGGCCAAGCCCGGCCCCAAGTTGAAGCAGGCGGGCGTGATGGGCTTCATCGGCATGAAGGAGGAGAAGCATTACAGCCGCTCCCTCTTCGGCGGCGGCGTCAGCTACGAGGGCGGCAAGCTCTACGCGACCAGCGGTCTCGGCGAAGTGGCGCAGATCGACGCGGCGACCGGCAAGCTCGGCTGGCAGGTGACGCCGGGTGGCCCGCTGCGCGGCTCGCCCTCGATCGCCAACGGCTCGGTCTACGTGATGAGCGCCGACAACCAGATCTTCGCGCTGAACGAGACGGACGGCAGCACCCAGTGGACTGCCTCCGGCCCGCTGGAAACGGCGGGCGTGTTCGGCACCGGCGCGCCCGCGATCGCGCGCGCCACGGTGATCGCCGGCTTCTCCTCGGGCGATCTCGACGCCTATCGTTACGAGAACGGCCGCGTCGTGTGGCAGGACGCGCTGACCCGCACCTCGATGTCCACCACCGTGGGCGACGTCACCGACATCGATGCCAGCCCCGTCGTCGATGAAAGCCGCGTCTATGCGGTGGGCGCGGGCGGCCGCATGATCGCGCTCGATCTCGTCACCGGCCAGCGGCTGTGGGAAGTGAATATCGGCGGCATCTCGACGCCCGCGCTTGCCGGTGACTGGCTGTTCGTGGTCGCCGACGACGCCAAGCTCTATTGCATCGAGCGGACTACGGGCAAGATCCGCTGGACCACCCAGCTGCAGCGCTGGAAGAAGGAAAAGAAGAAGACCGGCATGATCTTCTGGAGCGGCCCGGTGCTGGTCAACGGCCGCCTGGCGCTGACCAATTCGCTGGGTGGCCTCGGCTACGTCTCGGCGACCGACGGCAAGCCGATCGGCGTCGAGAAGGCCGCCAAGGCCCCGTTCACGCTGCCGCCGGTGGTGGCGAACAACACGATGTACCTGCTGTCGAGCGACGGCCGCCTGTCGGCCTGGCGGTAAGATACGCGAGGCCCTCTCCCGCATGTTGCGGGAGAGGGCTATGATTCCGGCCATGATCGGCCCTAAAGGAGCCGCATGGCCAAGCTGCCCACCGTCGCCATCGTCGGCCGACCCAATGTCGGCAAATCGACCCTGTTCAACCGCCTCGTCGGCAAGCGCATCGCGCTGGTGGACGATCGCCCCGGCGTGACCCGCGACCGGCGCGAGGGCGATGCCGATCTGCTCGGCGTGCCCTTCCGCATCGTCGACACCGCCGGCTTCGAGAGCGACGACCCGCAGAGCCTGCCGGGCCGGATGCGCGCGCAGACGGAAGCCGCCGTCGCGCAGGCCGACGCCGCCATCTTCATGATCGACGCGCGCGCCGGCGTGACCCCGCTCGACGAGACGGTGGCGCAATGGCTGCGCGGCTCCGACACGCCGATCGTGCTCGCCTGCAACAAGGCGGAGGGCAAGGCCGCCGAGCCGGGCATCATGGAGAGCTTCGCGCTGGGCCTCGGCGATCCGATCGCGCTGTCCGCCGAACATGGCGAGGGCATGGGCGACCTGTTCACCGCTTTGCTCCCCTATATCGACCGCCAGGATTTCGAGGAGGAGGAAGAGGATGAGGACGATCCCGACCGCATCCTGAAGCTCGCCATCGTCGGCCGCCCCAACGCGGGCAAGTCCACCCTGGTCAACCAGTTCCTGCAGGAAGAGCGGATGATCACCGGGCCGGAAGCCGGCATCACCCGCGATTCGATCGCGGTCGACTGGATGTGGCCGTCGCCCGAGGGCCGGTTCCGCGAGGTCCGCCTGATCGACACCGCCGGCCTCCGCAAGAAGGCCAAGGTGGAGGACAAGCTGGAGAAGCTCTCCGCCTCCGACACGATGCGCGCGGTGGATTTCGCCGAGGTGGTCGTGCTGCTGCTCGATGCCACGCGCGGGCTGGAGGCGCAGGACCTGCGCATCGCCGACCATGTGCTGCAGGAAGGCCGCGCCCTCGTCATCGCGCTGAACAAATGGGATGTGGCGGAAGGCCAGTCCGCCCTGTTCAACGGCGTGAAGGCCGCGCTGGAGGAGGGGCTGGCGCAGGTGAAGGGCGTGCCGCTGATCGCCGTCTCCGCCGCCACCGGCAAGGGGCTGGACCAGCTTCTCGGCGCCGCGTTCGAGACGCGCGATGCGTGGAGCAAGCGCGTCTCCACCGGCCAACTCAACCGCTGGTTCGAGAAGGCGATCGAGAAGAACCCGCCGCCCGCGCCCGGCGGCAAGCGGATCAAGCTGCGCTTCATCACCCAGGCCAAGACGCGGCCGCCCGGCTTCGTGCTGTTCGGCACGCGCGTGGACGAGCTGCCGATGAGCTACCAGCGCTACCTGATCAACGGCATCCGCAAGGAACTGGGCTTCGGCGCGGTGCCGGTACGCCTGACGCTGCGCGCGCCGAAGAATCCTTTCGGGGACAAGAAGGGCGAGTGAGCGAGCCGCTGCTGCTCGACCTTCGCGGGTTGCGCTGCCCCTGGCCCGCCATCCGCGTTGCCCGAGCGATTCGCGAGGGCGGGCCGGAGGCGCCCGATATACTCGCCGTGGCCGACGATCCGGTCGCGCCGCGCGAAATCGGCGCGGTGGGGGAGGAGCGGGGATGGTCCGTCACCCCCGAAAACACGCCGATCGGCCCCGGACTTCGACTATCCGCTAGGACGCGGTAACCTTCCTTTTACCCGATGGGGTGCATAGCCCGATCGTTAGTGTTGCGGGTGAAAGGGGTCGCCGCCGTGGCTATGGGAGCCGCCGAACTGGTCGATTGGGGCGTGTTCGCACGCGTCCGTACGGAACTGGGCTCCGGTTTCGTGCGCATTCTCGGCTATTTCCGCGAAGACGGGGTCAAGTCCGTCGATCAGATCGAACAGGCGATCCGCGACCGTTCGGCCGCCGCTTTGGTGCTGCCGGCGCACACGCTGAAGGGCGAATCGCGCCAGTTCGGCGCGGTGCCGCTCGCCGAGCTGGCCGAGGTGATCGAGATGACCGCGCGTCGCTGCGTGGAAGCCCGCGAGACGCCGGACGAGCTGATCGAGAAGGTGGTCGAGCTGCGCCCGCTGTTCGACGCGACGCTCCGCCTGTTCGACCGCGAGGTGAACCCGATCGTCGAGCGTCGTCCGGGGCCGGGCGGTTTCGGTCGCAAGCCGGCGGGCAGCTTCGGCATGGCCCAGCGCTGACAGGCGGAAGATCCAGGCAACGAAAAAGGCCGGCCCCGAAAGGGAGCCGGCCTTTTTGTTTTCTCACTCCCCTCCCTGAAAGGGAGGGGGCGGGGGTGGGTTCGCCTGAGGCGGGCGCGTCGGTGTGCTGAACAGAACCCACCCAAACCCCTCCCTTTCAGGGAGGGGCTCAACGACCTCACGCTCCCGCGCTGCTCTCGCCCTCGCCGGCTGCCTTCGAGTTCAGCTGGATGTAGTTCTGGATGCCCATCAGCCTGATCAGATCGAACTGCTTGTCGAGGAAGTCGACATGCTCCTCCTCGCTGTGGAGGATGCGGCCGAACAGATCGCGGCTGACATAATCCTGCACGCTCTCGGCATGGGCCATGCCCTCGCGCAGCGTCGGGATCGCCTCGTCCTCGAGCGCCATGTCGCCCTTCAGGATCTCCTCGACGCTCTCGCCGATGCGCAGGCGGCCGAGCAGCTGGAAGTTGGGCAGGCCGCCGAGGAAGAGGATGCGCTCCGCCAGCCAGTCGGCATGCTTCATCTCGTCGATGGATTCGTGACGCTCGTAATCGGCGAGCTTCTGCACGCCCCAATTGTCGAGCATCCGATAGTGCAACCAATATTGGTTGATCGCGGTCAGCTCGTTCTTGAGCGCCAGGTTCAAGAGTTCGATGACTTTCGCGTCACCCTTCATCGGAGCCTCCTTGGTTCAGAAGGCCCCATTACTCTTCGCGGGACTGGAAACCCAGCGCGAACGACTCGCGCAAGTCATTCTCAGGCGGCGTCCGCCTGCTCAGAGGCGATCAGCTGGCGGGCATAGGGCACGCACTGGCCGCAGCGCGGGCGGCAGCCGAGCGAGGCGTAGGCCGACAACGGATCCCGGCAGCCCGAACGGGCCGCCTCGCGCACTTCGCGTTCCCGCAGAGCATTGCAGACGCAGACGACCATTCGTGCCCTCTCCCGTGGAGTCGGATCAGGGTATAAGGATATTGCAAGCCAATCTCAATATCAGATTGAGGCGGCCGCCTCGGTTCGGCGCATCGGCTGCATCCCTCCGCGCGCCAGCGATCGCCACGCCCATTCGAGCGGCCCGTAGCGGAAGCGGGCGAGCCACCACGGGCTCCACAGCAGCATCAGCCCCCACACGGCGAACACGATCGGATAGAGCCACACCCGCTCGATCCGCGCGAACAAGCCGACGCCCCAGCCATAGAAAAGGAACGTCATCAGCAGGCTGGTGCCGAGATAGTTGCTGAACGCCATCCGCCCGACCGCGCGCAGGCGGGGGCGATCGCGCACCGTCAGCCAGGCCAGCGCCAGCGCCGCGAGAGACAGCGCGAGGATCGGGCGGAACGGCACGCCGCACAGCGTCGCGGCGGCGAAGGTGGTCAGCGTCTCGAAGCCCGAATGGATGCAGAGCCAGCACAGGGCGATTACCGGCGGCAGGCCGATCGCGAAGCCGATCGCCGACCAGCGGAGATATCGCCGCCGCTCCCATTTGGCCGTGAGGAAGCCCGATTTGAGCCCGGCCATGCCGATCAGCATGAAGGCCAGCGTCTCCGGCCCGTCGAAGCAGAGCAGGACGGGGATGAACGGAAACTGCTCGGCAATGCGATGGGCGGCGATGCCGCCCCACGATCCCCGCATCCGCGCGATCTCGGCGGAGAGGTGGCGGGCGTCGCTCACGCCCACACCGTTGGCGAAATCCTGCCACGCTGCGATCTGCGCCTGGCTCGCACCCGGCGCCATCGCGGCGTCGCGCAGCACCAGGAAGCCCGAGAAGAAGATCAGCTGGATCGCCAGCTGCGTGACCAGCAGCAGGATCGCGAGGCGCACCAATTGGCTCGGCTTCAGCAGCGTGAACGGCAGCGCGATGATCCCGACCAGCGCATAATGGAGCAGGATGTCGCCCGACCAGACCAAAGCGAGGTGCGCCGCCCCGAACAGCAGCAACGTCGCCATCCGCGCCAGATGCAGGCGCGCGCCGCTCAGCCCGGCGGCCTCCGCGCGCTCGACCACGATCATCGTCGAGGCGCCGAACAGGATCGAGAAGAGGGCGCGCATCTTCCCGTCTACAGCCACGAAGTTGATCGCCCAGATGGCGAGATCGGCGGGCGCCGTGCCGCCGCCGGCCATCGGGTTGAAATAGGCGCCGGTGGGAAGCGCGAAGCCGGCGATGTTCATCAGCAGGATGCCCATCACGGCAAGGCCCCTGAGGCCGTCGATGCTGCCGTGGCGGTCGGTCACGATCCGGACCTGTCCTGCCCATGCGATGCCGTCAAGCGGGGCCGTCAAGCGGGCGGGGGAACAGGAGGGGCGCCCGATCGGTTGAGTCGGCCAACATCATCCGCCCCGTTTCCAAGGAGTTTTCCATGGCAACCGCCACCGATACCCCCAGCAAGGCCACTGGCGCCAAGGCCAACGGCACCCCGATCAAGGCAAACGGCAGCAAGGCGCCGGCCCGTGCCCGCAAGGCGTCCGTCAAGTCCGCGAGCAAGACGGCGGCCCCCAAGACCGCGCCGAAACGCGCCGTCCGCAGGCCGGCCGCGCCGAAAACGACGCTGGAGAAGGTCTCCGCCCGCGTCACTGCCGCCGAGAAGAGCGTGGCGCACGCCGCGAGCGAGACCGCGCACGCGATCAAGGCGGCCGCCGATCATGCGATCGAGGCGGCGCATGTGCCCGATACGGCGAAGGGCATCGTCGCGAGGGTGCGCGCCGCGCCGGCCCGCCTGCGCAAGGCGGTGACGCCCGCGAGCAAGCCCGCCCCGCGCAAGGGCGCGACCGGCAAGGCGGCGACGGCGCGCAAGCCCGCGTCCAAGTCCTCCGCATCCAAGTCCAAGGTCGGCACCGGCACCGTTCTGGGCGTCGCGGCGGCGGGCCTCGCGGTCGGCATCGCCGCCAATCTCGGCCGCAAGGCGGCGGTGCAGGCGCCGAGCGTGATGGCCGGCGACTGGCTGGAGGCCTTGAAGGCCGAGCACAAGGCGGCGCTGGCAATCCTCGACAAGCTGGCCAGATCGACGCCCGAGCAGCCCGCCAAGCGCACCCTGCTGCTCACCCAGCTCAAGCACGCGCTCGGCAAGCACGCCTTCACCGAAGAGAATGTGATCTACCCGGCGCTGCGGGAATGGGGAGACAAGGCCGATGCCGATGCGCTCAACCACGAGCAGGGATACCACAAGCAGTATCTCTACGAGCTCGACACCATGGACAAGGCGGCGCCGGAATTCGCCCAGAAGATCGCCGATTTCCGCGCCGACCTGAACGCCCATATCCGCGAGGAGGAGGACAAGATCTTCCCCAAGATCCACGCCGGCCTGGACGAGGCGAAGAACAAGGCGCTGACCGCGGCGGCCAACCGCGAGGGGTTCAAGCTGGCGTGAGGCAAATCCTCCCCAAGCTTGCTTGGGGAGGGTTCAACAGAGACACGTGTCTCTGTTGAACGCCGAAGGCGGTGGAGGGGGTCGGCGATAGCCGATAAGTCCTGACGTATCAGGCGCCCGGCTTTTCCCTCCACCATTTGCTGCGCAAATGGTCCCCCTCCCCACGCTTCGCGCAGGGAGGAAGAGTTCGCGCTTGACAAAACGAACCAATAAGGATATAAGTCGCCGCGTCTTTCGAACCCGTTGCGCACCGGGGTCGAGGGGCGGGAACCGGGGCGGGGCGTTCGCGCATCGACCCGGCGGCCGGCGCGAAGTCATCCGGTTCAAGTCGATGCTTCGCACATGAGTAAACCAAGGGATCGGCGTTCTGACGGCCATGCCATCGTGCCAGCGACGGAAGGCCCAGTCGATCCATCGAAGCCTGGACGCGGCTTTCCATACCCGCACTCGCTTACCCAAGCCGTCCAGCACCGGGTGCCGTTGGCGCGGACGCGCCGGCCGTGATTTCCCCCTGTCCTGATTTCGGAGTCGAGGTGCGTCCGGCGCTCTTCTCCCCCTCCCTGAAAGGAAGGGGGCGGGGGTGGGTTCGCCCGAGGCGGGCGCATCCGTGATACGGAAAGTGACCCACCCCAACCCCTCCCTTTCAGGGAGGGGCTTACGCGGCTCACGCCAGCGCGGCGTCGGCGCCCATCAGCGTCGGGAAGAAGCCCTCGTGCGCGCGGCGGAGCCACGGGATAGTAATTGCGTGCCGGCCTTCCCACTGAATCAGTTGCGGCTCATCGCTGTTGACCACGCCGATGACATGATGGGGTAAATCGTTCTCAGCCAGCAAACTGAGCAGAGCTTCAGAATTGTTGGTCGCCACGACGTACCGGCCCTGATCTTCACCAAACATCGCAGCGGGCGAAAGTGGCAGGTCACGGTCCAATTTTAGCCCCTTATCGGATGCCAAGGCCATCTCCGCGAGGGCCACCATGAGGCCGCCATCCGATACGTCATGCACGGCCGTAACAAGACCGGCGTCGATCGCTTTCCGGATTGCTTCACCGTGCTTACGCTCGAGCGCCAAATCGACTGGCGGCGGGGAGCCTGCCTCGGAGCCATGAATCTCGCGCAGCCACAGCGACTGGCCAAGGTGGGTAGGCCAATCTCCGATCAGCCAAAGATCGTCGCCATCGTTGGCTGAGCCGATCGTCGCGCTCTTCGACCAATCCGCCAGCAGCCCGATCCCGCCGATCGCCGGCGTCGGCAGGATGGCGCTCCCCCCGCCCGTCGCCTTGCTCTCGTTGTAGAGGCTGACGTTGCCGCTCACGATCGGGAAGTCGAGCGCGCGGCAGGCGTCGCCCATGCCTTCGAGGCAGCCGGTCAGCTGCGCCATGATCTCGGGGCGCTGCGGGTTGGCGAAGTTGAGGCAGTTGGTCACCGCCAGCGGCGTCGCGCCCACCGCCGACAAATTGCGGTAGCATTCGGCGATCGCCTGCTTGCCGCCCTCATAAGGGTCCGCATAGCAATAACGCGGCGTGCAGTCGGTGCTGATCGCGATGCCCTTGTCCGTCCCGTGGACGCGCACCACCGCCGCGTCGCCGCCGGGGCGCTGCACCGTGTCGGCGCCGACCATGTGGTCATACTGCTCCCAGATCCAGCGGCGCGAGGCGAGGTCCGGCGAGGCCATCAGCTTGAGCAGATCGGCGGCGATGTCGGTCGACTCGGGAATGTCGCCGAGCGGCTTCACGCCCGCCCACGCTTTGTATTCCTCCTTGGAGACCGACGGCCGGTCGTAGAGCGGCGCCTCGTCGGCGAGCGGGGCGAGCGGGATGTCGCACACCGTCTCGCCATTCCACTTGAGGATCATGTGGCCGGTATCGGTGACGTGGCCGATCACCGCGAAATCCAGCTCCCACTTGCGGAAGATGGCCTCGGCGAAATCCTCGCGGCCGGGCTTCAGCACCATGAGCATCCGCTCCTGGCTCTCGCTCAGCATCATCTCGTAGGGGGTCATGCCCTCTTCGCGCTGGGGCACGGCGTTCATGTCGAGTTCGATGCCGACGCCGCCCTTGCTGGCCATCTCGACCGAGGAGGAAGTGAGGCCGGCAGCCCCCATGTCCTGAATGGCGACGATCGCGTCGGAAGCCATCAGCTCCAGGCACGCCTCGATCAGCAGCTTCTCGGTGAAGGGATCGCCCACCTGCACGGTCGGGCGCTTCTCCTCGCTCTTCTCGTCGAAGTCGGCCGACGCCATCGTGGCGCCGTGGATGCCGTCGCGGCCGGTCTTGGAGCCGACATAGACGATCGGATTGCCGATGCCGGACGCCGCCGAATAGAAGATCTTGTCGGTATCGGCGATGCCCACCGTCATCGCGTTGACGAGGATGTTGCCGTCATAGGCCTTGTGGAAATTGACCTCGCCGCCGACGGTGGGGACGCCTACGCAATTGCCGTAGCCGCCGATGCCGTGGACGACGCCCGCGATCAGGTGGCGCATCTTGGGATGGTCCGGCCGGCCGAAGCGCAGCGCGTTCATGTTGGCGATCGGCCGCGCGCCCATCGTGAAGACGTCGCGCAGGATGCCGCCGACGCCGGTCGCGGCGCCCTGATACGGCTCGATGTAGCTCGGGTGGTTGTGGCTCTCCATCTTGAAGATGGCGGCCTGCCCGTCGCCGATGTCGACCACGCCGGCATTCTCGCCGGGGCCGCAGATCACCTGCGGGCCGGTGGTGGGCAGCTTCTTCAGATGGATGCGGCTGGATTTGTACGAGCAATGCTCCGACCACATCACCGAGAAGATGCCGAGTTCCGTGAGGTTCGGCTCCCGGCCCAGCGCGTGCAGGACGCGGCTGTATTCATCCTCGGAAAGCCCGTGCTGGGCGACGATCTCGGCGGTGATCTGGCTCATGCGCGCGCCCTAGCGCGAGAGGGGAGGGGGGGCAAAAGAAAAAGGCCGGCGGGGTGCCCCGCCGGCCTCGTGATTCGGTTCGCTGCCGCGATTACTCGCTGTCGCAGGCCTGCTTGTCCTTGCCCGGCATGGTGACGTCGACCGAGGCCGCAGTCGCCGTGCCCGACACGGTGTAGGCGCCGTCGGCGGTCTTCATCGGCTGGCCGGCGGCGTCCGCCTTGGCGACGGTCGCGCGGGTATCCGGCTTCGGATGCACGCCGACGCTCTTGCCGTCCGAGTAGAAGTCCAGCGTGATCACGCTGTTGTCCTTGCAGCGGAAGGTCTTGGTCGCGCTGATCGACGGCGGCAGCTCGACCGGCGCGGCGTTGGCCACCGCGGTCTTCATGTCGTCGCCGTCATCCGGGTGGATCGCGGTCGGCTTGGAGTTGCAGGCCGCGAGCGAGAGCAGCGGCATGATGGCCAGCGCCGTGAAGGCGCGCATACGGGAGGAGGGGGTTCGCATAGCGAGCTCGCTGATCGCGCATCCGAATTGTTAACGTCAAGACCGGATATGCGGCGATGCGGCATTTTTAATGTTACAACATGTTGCGGGATTGGCATTGCGCGACACAAAGCAAAGCTGCGTTGCGGCTCGTTGCGCCGCCGCCTATGTCCATGGCCATGACATCCAGCATCGCGCCCGACGCGCTCGCGCTCATCGGCAACACCCCGCTCGTGCGGCTCTCCGCCCCCTCGGACGCCACCGGCTGCGAGATTCTCGCCAAGTGCGAGTTCATGAACCCCGGCGGATCGGTGAAGGACCGCGCCGCGCTCTATATCGTGGAAGATGCCGAGGAGCGGGGCCTGCTGAAACCCGGCGGCACGATCGTCGAGGGCACGGCCGGCAATACCGGCATCGGCCTGGCACTGGTCGCCAACGCGAAGGGCTACAAGACGATCATCGTCATTCCCGAGACGCAGAGCCAGGAGAAGAAGGACACGCTGCGCGCGCTGGGCGCCGAGCTGGTCGAGGTGCCCCCGACCGCCTATTCGAACCCCGCCCACTACGTCCACACCTCGCGCCGGATCGCGGAGGAGACGGAGGGCGGCTTCTGGTCCAACCAGTTCGACAACACCGCCAACCGCATGGCGCACATCCGCACCACCGCGCAGGAGATATGGGCGCAGACCGGCGGGCGGATCGACGGCTTCACCTGCGCGTGCGGCACCGGCGGCACGCTGGCCGGCACCGGCCTCGGCCTCAAGGAGCATGACGAGACCGTGACGATCGCGCTCACCGATCCCCATGGCGCCTCGCTCTACAGCTATTACCAGTGCGGCGAGCTGGCGGCGGAGGGCAATTCGGTGGCCGAGGGCATCGGCCAGAGCCGCATCACCGCCAATCTCGACGGCGCGCCGATCGACGCGCAGTTCCGCATTTCGGATGAGGACGGGCTGCACTGGGTCCACCAGCTGCTCGCGACTCAGGGGCTGCATGTCGGGCTGTCGTCCGGCATCAACGTGGCGGGCGCTGTCGCGCTGGCGAAGCAGATGGGGCCGGGCAGGACGATCGTCACGATGCTGTGCGATTCGGGGATGCGCTATCTGTCCACGCTGTCCAATCCGGAGTGGCTGCGCGCCAAGGGGCTTGCCGTGCCGCCATGGCTGGAGCCTCGGTGACGGCTCCGCTACAAGGCGGTATGGTCGAAACGCAGGATCAGCCGCGCGAACATCGTGACGTGGTGATGCAGCGCGTGCGCGTGGGCCTCACCGGCCTTGCCGCGGTGTTCCTGCTGACCCTGCTCGCTGCCTCGATCTTCAGTTTTCTCGGCCAGGACGACCATTCGATCAAGCTCGCCAACGGGGCGGTGGTCGCCAACGTTCAGGCGCCGCCCGAGCCGCCCAAGGAGCCGCTTGCCGAACTGGGCGTCGCGCCCGGCGCCAATACGCCGAAGCCCGCCCCGACGATGCCGCCGCCGCAGATGACCGGCAATCCGCCGATGCTGACGCTCAGCCCGCCGGCGCCGGTGCTGTCCAACCAGTCCAACAGCGCGGCGCCCGCGGGGCACTGAGCGCTGGATCCTTCCCCGCCAGGGGGAGGTGGCGGCCGTTGGCCGTCGGAGGAGGCGGGCGGTGATGTCGCCGCTATCGTCCCTCCATCTTCCCCTTCCGTCACGCTCCGCGTGCCACCTCCCCATGGCGGGGGAGGATCACGCCGCTGAGTCGCGCCTTCGCGACCCCATCAGTGTGCCTCCACCGGTCCCGCCGCCGCCCCGGCCGGGCGAATGCGTCCACATCCGCACACATAGTTATCCACAGGCGATCCCCAAGAACAAATCGGGAAATGTGGCCTATTCGCGCGGTATCGACTTCCCGCTTCGACCAAACTCTACCCAAGAAATACACAGCCGACCCATGTTTACCCCATACAGTGGTATTGAAACCCCAACGGCACCCATGTTAGGTCCGTGACCGTCCGCAAGGGGGCCCGCGGGGAGCGAGGGTCTCAGGATTGCGGAACGGCGACAGAGGGACGTGTCGCCAAACGGGGCTTTCGGGTTGGACATCGGCCACATCTTTCAAGGCCATGCGCTGAACGCGGTGGACGCGAAGGGACGGGTGTCGGTGCCGGCCAGCTTCCGGA
This sequence comes from Sphingomonas oryzagri, assembly GCF_029906645.1. NCBI lineage: Bacteria > Pseudomonadati > Pseudomonadota > Alphaproteobacteria > Sphingomonadales > Sphingomonadaceae > Sphingomonas > Sphingomonas oryzagri. The sequence continues at coordinate 2,502,314 of NZ_JARYGZ010000001.1, read as the reverse complement.
CGCTCATCGAAAAGCGCGCCCTCGCCAACGCCCTCGATCCCGAGAACGCCCTCAAGATCGGCGAGCACAAGAGCGGCGACTGCCTGTGGGCGCTCGATGCCGTCGCCTCCGCCGAGATCGATATCCAGCTCGCCGCCAGCGTCGCGGAGCTTCCCGCCGCCGAACGCATGGATAAGCTGGAAGAGCTGGCGATGGACGCGCATGGCGGCCTCGAGCGTGTCACCTTCGACGGTGCCGGCCGCATGGTCCTCTCCCCCATGCTGCGCGAGTTCGGTCAGATCGAGGATCTCGCCTTCTTCGTCGGCGCCGGCCTGACCTTCCAGATCTGGAACCCCCGCATCGCGATGGAGCGCCTCCCCGAGACGTCGCGCGTGCGCAAGCCGCTCGCCTTCCTGCTGAAAGAGCGGGGGATCGTGCTGTGAGTGAAGCGCCTCACATCCCGGTCCTGCTCGACGAGGTTCTGGCGGCGCTGGCCGTGCAGCCCGGCGAGACGCATGTAGACGGTACGTTCGGCGCCGGCGGCTATACCCGCGCGATTCTCGCGGCGGGTGCCGCGAGGGTCTACGCCTTCGATCGCGATCCCGATGCCATCGCCGCCGGCCGTGTGCTGGAGGCTGAGAGCGGTGGCCGGCTGGTACTGGTAGCGGAGCGTTTCTCGCGCATGGGCGAGGCCCTGGCCGAGCGCGGCGTCGGTCAGGTCGACGGCGTGACGCTCGATATCGGCGTCTCCTCGATGCAGCTCGATCAGGCCGAGCGCGGCTTCTCCTTCCAGGGCGACGGCCCGCTCGACATGCGGATGAGCCAGGAGGGCGAGAGCGCCGCCGACTTCGTCAACACCGCCGACGAATCGGTGATCGCCGACGTGCTCCATCATTATGGCGAGGAGCCGCGCGCCCGCCGTATCGCCCGCGCCATCGTCGCCGCGCGTCCGCTCGCCCGCACTGGCGAGCTGGCCGAGGTGGTGCGCCGCGCGGTCGGCCATCATCCGGGTATGCCCAAGGATCCCGCGACGCGGACCTTCCAGGCGATCCGGATCCACCTGAACCGCGAGCTGGACGAGCTGGACGAGGGCCTCGCCGCCGCCGAGGCGCTGCTGAAGGATGGCGGCCGCCTTGCCGTGGTGAGCTTCCACAGTCTCGAGGATCGCATGGTGAAGCGCTTCCTGACGGCGCGCGGCAAGCCCGCGCCGGCCGGTTCGCGCCATCGCCCGCAGGCCGGCGCCGCCCGCCCGCAGAGTTTCGAGTCCGTGTCGCGTGGCATCCGTGCGGGCGAGGCCGAGACCCGCCGCAACCCCCGTTCGCGCTCGGCGACGCTCCGCGCCGCCACCCGCACCGCCGCTTCCGCCTGGCCCCGTGAGGCCGCTCCACCTGCCCAAGGATCCCGTCGATGACGATCGCCACCCGTTTCAAGACCGTCAGCTGGTCGGCCGTCGCCGGCGCTGCGGCGCTGGGCTGCTATCTCGTCTCGCTGCAGGTCGCGGCCGAGCGGGCGAAGGTGGCGGACACCGAACATGCCCTGCTCACCGGGCAGCAGGATATCCGCGCGCTCACCACCGAACTCAATACGCGGAGCCGACTGGTGCAGCTGGAGCGGTGGAACGCAGACGTCCTCTCGTTGACCGCGCCCAAGGCGCGCCAGTATCTGGCGGGTGAGATGCAGCTCGCCTCCCTGTCCACCACCGCGCCCGCCCCGAATGCGGACGCTGCCCCCGACGCATCGGGCCTCCAGGCTGCGCCGGCGGTGGCGGCTGTGGCCTATCGCAAGGTGGTGGATGCGCCGGCGACCCGGCTGGTTCATTCGGTGTCGCTCGATCTCGATGCGCCGGCGCAGCGGCCCGTCCTGCAGCGTGCCAGCCTGACGATCCCGAGCGACCAGGTGGTCGCCTATCTCGACCGGGGCGGGAAGTCCCGCCGGCCGTGACGACGGCCACCATAACGCGCCCCGATCGGGTCCGGCTTGCCGACAAGCGCCAGCAATCGCTGGCGCTTGTGCATTTTCGCCTGATGGTGGTGATGCTGGTGTTCCTGGGCGTGGTCGGCGTGATCGCGCTCAAGCTGATCTTCTCGTCGATCTTCCTCACCGGATCGGCGCCGACTCCGGCCGGTGACGGCCTGCTGCCGGCGCGCGGCGACATCGTCGATCGCAACGGCGTGCCGCTTGCCCGCACGATCATGGCCTGGTCGATCGGCCTGCACCCGAACAAGCTGGTCAACGACCCGATGGAGGTCGCGCAGAAGCTGAACCGGCTGATGCCCGAGCGCAGCGTCGCGGACTATTTCGCGATGCTGCGGTCCAAGAAGAACTTCATCTATCTCCGCCGTCGCGCCACGCCCGAACTGGTGGCGCAGGCGAATGCGATCGGCGAGCCGGCCATCGCGCTGGCGCAGGAGCCGGAGCGGCTCTACCCGCAGACCACGCTGGCCGCCCACGTGCTCGGCTGGACCAATATCGACGGGCGCGGCGTGTTCGGCATGGAGAAGGTGCTGAACAACCGCCTGCTCGATCCGAACAAGCGCGGCACGCCCGTCCAGCTGTCGATCGACGCGCGCGTTCAGGCGGCGCTGGAGGACGAGCTGGGTGCCGCCAAGGACAAGTTCACCGCCGCCGCCGCGTCCGGCATCGTGATGGACGTGCGCACCGGCGAGGTGCTGGCGATGGTGTCGCTGCCCAACTTCAACCCGAACGATCCGGGCGCCACCGACATCGGCAATCTGAAGAACAACATGACCCAGTCGGTCTACGAGCTGGGTTCGACGTTCAAGGCGATCACGCTCGCCAACGCGATCGAGAGCGGCACCATCACCTCGATGGCGAAGAAGTATGACGCGACCGCGCCGCTGCAGATCGGACGCTACAAGATCCACGATGACGAGCCGGCGGGCCGCTGGCTCGATATCCCCGAGATGTTCGTAAAGTCGTCCAACATCGTCACCGCCCGTATCGCCGACGAACTCGGCCAGCAGCGCGAGACGGCGATGTTCGACAAGCTGGGCTTCGATCGCCCGCCCGAGATCGAGCTTACCGGCAAGGTCAAGCCGCTCTGGCCGCGCTACTGGGGCCGCACCACGACGATGACGGTCGCCTACGGGCACGGCATCGCGGTGACGCCGCTCAACCTCGCCATCGCCTATTGCGCGCTGACCAACGGCGGCATCTATCGTCCGGCGACGCTCTACAAGGTGGGGCCGGAGCATCCGCTCAACCCCGGCCGGCGCGTGATCTCGGAGGCGACCAGCGCGCGGATGCGCCAGCTGCTGCGCCTCGTCGTGATGCCGGCGGCGGGCGGCACCGGCAAGAAGGCCGATGTTCCGGGCTTCCGGCTGGGCGGCAAGACCGGCACCGCCGAGAAGGCGATGGACGGCGGCTACAACAAGAAGCTCAACGTCTCGACCTTCGCCGGCGTCTTCCCGATGGACGACCCCCATTATATGGTGATGATGACGCTCGACGGCCCGCACGCGACCGCCGACACCTACGGCTTCACCACGGCGGCCTGGGTGGTCGGCCCGGCGATGGGCCGGATGATCTCGCGCATCGGCCCGCTGCTGGGCATCATCCCCGACGAACGCCACGACGTCGATGAGAGCGACCTGCTGCCGCTGATCTGGCGTCCCGATGCCGACAAGGCGAAAGCATTGACCGGTGCGGCCGCGGCCGCCCACGACAAGGATTGATCGAAGGCTCATGAAACTCGGTGCGCTGATCGGCGAAGTGGCGGGCGACAAGGCGGATGCGACGGTGACCGGCTGCGCGATCGATCATCGCAAGGTCGCGCCCGGCACGGTGTTCGGTGCCTTCCGGGGCCTAGCGCGCAACGGCGAGGATTATATCGCGGGCGCGGTCGAGGCGGGCGCGGTCGCGGTGGTCGCGCGGCCCGAGGCGAGCGTGCCGGCGGGCGTCGTCCACATCGCCGATGCCGAGCCGCGTCGCGCCTTCGCCCGGATCGCGGCGCGCTTCTTCGCGCCGTTTCCCGAGACGACCATTGCCGTCACCGGCACCAACGGCAAGACCTCGACGGTCGAGCTAACCCGCCAGCTGTGGCGGATGCAGGGTTTCTCTGCCGCCTCGATCGGCACGCTCGGCGTCACCACGACCGACGGCGAGGGCAAGGCGCAGGCGGTGTCGACCGGCCTGACCACGCCCGATATCGTCACCTTCCTCTCCAACATGGCGGGCCTGCGCCGCGAGGGCGTGACCCACGCCGCCTTCGAGGCCTCCAGCCACGGCCTCGCTCAATTCCGTACCGAGGGGCTGCCGGTGAAGGTGGTAGGCTTCACCAACCTCAGCCGCGACCATCTTGATTATCACGGCACGATGGAGGCCTATCTGGAGGCCAAGCTGCGGCTGTTCTCCGAGGTGGTCGATCGCGACGGCAGCGCGGTGATCTGGGCGGACGATCCCGTCTCGGCGCGGGTGATGGACATCGCGCGGGAGCGGGGGCTCAACTTGCTCACCGTCGGCGCCAAGGGCGAGACGCTGAAGCTCGTCGAGCGCACGCCGACCCAGCTCGGCCAGACCTTGATGATCGAGGCCGAGGGCAAGATTCACAAGGTCAACCTGCCGCTGATCGGCGCCTATCAGGCGGCCAACGCGCTGGTCGCGGCCGGCTTCGCGCTGGCGACGGGCGGTGCGCTCTCCGACGTGCTGGGTGGCCTGTCGCGCCTCCAGCCGGTGCGCGGGCGGCTGGAGCGCGCCGTCATCACCGCCAAGGGCGCGCCGGTCTACGTCGATTACGCGCACACGCCGGACGGGCTGCAGGCGGCGATCGAGGCGCTGAAACCTCATGCGAAGGAGCGACTGATCGTCGTGTTCGGCGCGGGCGGCGACCGTGACACTGGCAAGCGGCCGGAGATGGGTGCGATCGCCGCGCGCATGGCGGACGTCGCGATCGTCACCGACGACAATCCCCGCACCGAGGATCCGGCGACGATCCGCTCCGCGATCATGGCCGCAGCACCCGGTGCGCGCGAGGTGGGCGACCGCCGCTCCGCCATCGCCGCCGCCGTGGCGGAGGCGGGCGAGGGCGATGTCGTGCTGGTCGCCGGCAAGGGCCACGAGACCGGACAGATCGTCGGCGATCTGGTGCTGCCGTTCGACGATGTTTCCGTAGCGCGCGAGGTGGCGGCGTGAGTGTGTGTGCCGCCTCGCCTGCAGCCCGTCCTTCGACAGGCTCAGGACGAACGGGGGGATCCGCGTATGCCCCACGCGCCCCGTTCGTCCTGAGCGAAGTCGAAGGACGGGCCTCAGGAGCGGGCGCATGAAGGCGCTCTGGACATCCGCCGCCATCGCGTCGGCCACCGGCGGCGAAGCCTCGACCGACTTTCCTGTCTCGGGCGTCGCCTATGATTCGCGCGAGGTCGGTCCCGGCGATCTGTTCGTCGCGCTCAAGGGCGAGAGCACCGACGGCCACAAGTTCGTCAGCCAAGCCTACAAGCAGGGTGCGGCCGGCGTGCTCGTCTCCGATCCCGTCGAAGGCCCGCACGTCCGCGTCGCCGATACGACTGCCGCGCTGAACGCGCTCGGCGCCGCCTCGCGCGCTCGCACGGACGCCAGGATCATCGGCGTCACCGGATCGGTCGGCAAGACGGGCACCAAGGAGGCGCTCTACGCCGCGCTCGATCGCGCAGTGCCGGGCCGCGCGCACCGATCGGTCAAGAGCTACAACAACCATGTCGGCGTGCCGCTCAGCCTCTCACGGATGCCCGCCGACACCAAGTTCGGCGTGTTCGAGATGGGCATGAACCATGCCGGCGAGTTGGACGCGCTGACCAGGCTCGTCCGCCCCCACGTCGCGCTCGTCACCGCCATCGCGCCTGCTCACTCCGCCTTCTTCTCCGGCGAGGAAGCGATCGCCGATGCCAAGGGCGAGATCTTCCGCGGCCTCGAGCCGGGCGGCACCGCGATCGTGCCCTTCGACAGCCCGCATTACGAGCGCCTGCGCGCCGCCGCCGAGCCCTATGCCGCGAATATTCTCAGCTTCGGGCGCGGCAAGGGCGCGGACGTGCGCGCCAACGAGGCGGTGCGCGGCATCGCCGGCACGCTGGTCAACGCCACGCTGCCGACCGGCCAGCTGACCTTCACCATCGGCCTGCCCGGTGAGCATTGGGTGTCCAACGCGCTGGCCGTGCTGGCGGCTGTGGAAGCGGCGGGTGGCGATCTCGCGGCGGCCGGCCTCGCGCTCGCCGAGATGGCGGGGCTTCCCGGACGCGGCGCGCGTCGCGCCGTCCGCCTCCACGACGGCGAGGCTTTGATCATCGACGAGAGCTACAACGCCAACCCCGCCTCGATGGCCGCGACGATCCGCGAGCTGGGGCAGGAGAAGGCCAGCCGCCGCATCGCTCTGCTGGGCGAAATGCGCGAACTGGGCGAGGGATCGGCCGCCTATCACGCGGCGCTCGCCGATCCGCTGATCGCGGCGGGCGCCGATCCGGTCATCCTCGTCGGCGAGGGCATGACGCCACTCGCCGAATCGCTTGCGGGCCGCGTCCACGTCGAGCATGTGCCCGACGCCGCGACCGCCCGCCTGAAGCTGGAGCAGATGCTCCGCCCCGGCGACGCGGTGCTCGTCAAAGGGTCCAACGCCATCGGGCTCGCCCGCGTCGTCTCGGCGCTGGCGGGAGAGTTTGCCTAATGCTGTATCTGATCGCCGATCATCTGGGCTTCCCCCACGCCCTCAACCTGATCCGCTACATCACCTTCCGCGCCGGCGCCGCCGCGCTGACGGCCCTGTTCCTCGGCCTGATCATCGGGCCGCGCTTCATCGGCTGGCTACGCGTGCGGCAGGGCAAGGGCCAGCCGATCCGCGCCGACGGCCCGCAGAGCCACCTCGCCAAGCGCGGCACGCCGACCATGGGCGGGCTGATGATCATGACCAGCCTCGTCGTCTCGATGCTGCTGTGGATGGACCTCGCCAACCGCTACACCTGGGCGGTGCTGTTCGTGACTTTGGGCTTCGGCGCGATCGGCTTCCTCGACGATTACGACAAGGTGAAGAAGCGCTCCACGGCCGGTGTCTCCGGCAAGGTGCGCCTGCTGTTCGAGTTCATGATCGCCGGCATCGCCAGCTGGATCCTCGTCAGCCTGGGCGGCAACACGCATCTCTACGTGCCCTTCTACAACGGGCCGGTGATCGATCTGGGCTGGGGGTATATCGCTTTTGCCGCCTTCACGATCGTGGCGTTCGGCAATGCGGTGAACCTGACGGACGGGCTGGACGGCCTCGCCACCATGCCGGTGATCATCGCCTGCCTCGCCTTCTTCGTGATCTCCTACCTCGTCGGCAACGTGAAGTTCGCGACCTATCTCGGTATCCCGCACGTGCCGGGCGCGGCCGACCTGCCGATCATCTGCGCGGCGATCATCGGGGCGGGCCTCGCCTTCCTGTGGTTCAACGCGCCGCCGGCCGCCGTCTTCATGGGTGACACCGGCAGCCTCGCGCTGGGCGGCGCGATCGGCACCATCGCGGTGGCCTGCCATCACGAGATCGTGCTGGGCATCGTCGGCGGGCTGTTCGTGGTGGAGGCGCTCTCCGTCATCATCCAGGTGTTCTTCTACAAGCGCACCGGCAAGCGCGTGTTCAAGATGGCGCCGATCCACCATCATTTCGAACAGATCGGCTGGTCCGAGCCGACCGTGGTGATCCGCTTCTGGATCGTCGCCTTCATCCTCGCGCTGGCGGGCCTCGCCACGCTGAAGCTCCGGTGATCGTCTCCCCCGTCTTTGCCGGGAAACGCTACGCGGTGCTGGGCCTCGCGCGCTCGGGGCTGGCGACTGCGCGCGCGCTTATCGCAAGTGGCGCGAGTGTGACCGCGTGGGATTTGGATGAGGCGAAGCGGGAGGCGCTCGTGGATGAGGTGCAAGCCCTCTCCCGATCCCTCGACAGTGTTACCTTGGGACTCGCCGACCCCTTGGTCATCGATCTCGCCGGCTATGACGGCATCGTCGTCTCGCCGGGCGTGCCGCTCAACACGCACCCGATCGCGGCTCGCGCCAAGGCGGCGGGCGTGCCGGTCATCGGCGATATCGAGCTGTTCGCGCAGGCGCGCGCGTCGCTGCCGGAGCACAAGGTCGTCGCGATCACCGGCACCAACGGCAAGTCGACCACTACCGCGCTGATCCACCATATCCTTCAGACGGCGGGCGTGCCGACGACGCTCGGCGGCAATATCGGCCTGCCGATCCTCGGGCAGGAGCCGCTGCCGGCAGGCGGCGTCTACGTACTGGAGCTGTCGAGCTTCCAGATCGACCTGACCTTCACCCTCGACGCCGACGTCGCGGTGCTGACCAACATCACGCCGGACCATCTCGATCGCTATGACGGGTTCGAGGCCTATGCGGCATCCAAAGAGCGGCTGTTCGCGATGCAGCATTCCGGTGCCGCCGTAATTGCCATCGATGACGACCCCTCGCTTAAGATTGCTGCCCGACTCTCGGCAGATCGCGAGCCCAAGAGGAAGTTCGACCCTACCTACGAAGGAGGCGAGGTGCTCGCCGTCTCGCAAGCGATCGGCGCACCCAAGGTTGGCCCCTCTTTGGCTGGGCCTCACAACGCTCAAAATGCGGTGGTCGCGCTGGCTGCGACCGAACTTCTTGGTATCTCTCGTGACAAGATCGACGAGGCTCTGCTCACCTACCCCGGTCTCCCGCACCGGATGCAGCGCGTGGCCGAGATCGACGGCGTGCTGTACGTCAACGACAGCAAGGCGACCAACGCCACCTCCACCGCGCCAGCGCTCGGCGCCTATCCGCGCATCCACTGGATCCTCGGCGGCAAGCGCAAGACCGACGATCTCGATGCCTGCAAGCCCTTCTATGGCCATGTCGTCTCCGCCTGGACGATCGGCGAGGCGGCGGAGCTGTTCGAGCGCATCCTGCTCGAATCCGGCATCCATGCGCGCAACGTCGGCACGCTGAACGCTGCGGTGAAGCAGGCCGCCCAGATCGCGCGGCCGGGCGAGGTGGTGCTGCTCTCGCCCGCCTGCGCCTCCTACGACCAGTTCCGGGATTACGAGGCGCGCGGCGATGCCTTCCGCGCGGCGGTGTCTATGCTGGGGAGCGAGGCATGAAGATGGACGCCGTTCCGCGCCGTGGACGCTTCCGCCGGGGCAAGCCGCCGCGGCTCGGCCGCGCGGACCGCTCGGCGCTCGGCCGCTGGTTCTGGGAGATCGATCTCGTCCTGCTCGCGCTGGTGACGGTGCTGATCGGTATCGGCCTGATCGCCGTCGCCGCCGCCTCGCCGGCCGCAGGCGTGCGCTATTCGGACGGTGCGGTGCAGTTCCCGCCGCTTTATTATTTCTACAAGCAGGTGATGTGGCTGGGGATCGGCATCCCGGTGATGTTCGTGACCTCGATGTTCCCGAAACCGATGGCACGGCGGCTTTGCCTCGTGGGTGCGGCGGTGTTCGTCCTGCTGCTGGTGCTGACCCCGGTGCTCGGCCACCAGGTCAACGGCGCACGGCGCTGGATCGGCACGGGCGCGGCGCAGCTGCAGCCCTCCGAATTCCTGAAGCCGCTCTACGTGGTGGCGATGGCGTGGCTGTTCTCGCTCAAGCAGCATGACCGCTCGCTGCCCGTGGTGCCGATCAGCCTCGTCGTGACCGGCCTGATCGCCGCCTGCCTGATGAAGCAGCCGGACTTCGGCCAGACGGTGATGTTCCTGCTGCTGTGGACGGCGCTGCTGACCCTCTCCGGCGCGCCGATGAAGGGCCTCGCCATCCTCGCCGGATCGGGCGTGGCGGTGGTGGTGCTGGCGTATCTCTTCTACCCGGTCGCGCATCTGCGCATCGACAACTTCCTGTTCCAGACCGGCGACACCTATCAGGTGGATTCGGCTCGCCGCACGCTGCTGCACGGCGGCTTCTTCGGCACCGGGCCGGGGGCGGGGACGATGAAGTTCAAGCTGCCCGAGCCGCATACCGACTATATCTTCTCGGTGATCGGTGAGGAATTCGGCCTGATCGCCTGCATCGCCATCGCCGCGCTCTACGCCGCGATCATGGTGCGCGTGTTCGTGAAATTGCTCGACGAGGAGGACCAGTTCATCCTGCTCGCCGCCGCCGGCCTCGCCACGCAATTCGGCGCGCAGGCGATCATCAACATGGCGGTGAACGTGCAGCTGGCGCCGTCAAAGGGCATGACCCTGCCGTTCATCTCCTACGGCGGATCGTCGATGATCGCGCTTTCGATGGGCTTCGGCTTGCTGCTGGCCTTTACGCGCCGGAACCCGTATCTCACCCGGTCCCCCTATGTCGTGACCTGGAACAAGGCCCGGTGAAGCGCACCTTCCTTCTCGCCGCCGGCGGCACCGGCGGCCACATGATCCCGGCCCACGCGCTGGCCGAGGAACTGATGAAGCGCGGCCACAGGGTCGTGCTGGTGACGGACGATCGCGGCGCGCGCATCCCGGGCATCTTCAAGGGCGTCGACGTGCATGTGCTGCCGGCCGGGCGGCTGGGCGGCGGCCTGTTCAGCTGGATCACGGCCTCGCGGGGCATCATGGCGGGGCGCAAGGCGGCCAAGGCGCTGATCCGGCAGTTCGAGCCGTCGGTGGTGGTCGGGTTCGGCGGCTATCCGGCGCTTCCCACTTTGCTGGCCGCGCTGGGCGAGAAGGTGCCGACGGCGCTGCACGAACAGAATGCCGTGCTCGGTCGCGTCAACCGCCTGCTCGCGCGCTGGGTGAAGGTGCTGGCGACCGCCTATCACCAGGTCGATCGCGTGCCGAAGAGCGTCGAGCCGGTGATCGTCGGCAACCCCGTCCGCGCCGAGATCCTCGCGCTGCGCGACCAGCCCTATCCCCCGCTCACCGAGGAGGGCGTCTTCCGCCTGCTCGTCACCGGCGGATCGCAGGGGGCTTCGGTCCTCTCGACCGTGGTGCCGGATGCGTTGGGCCTGCTGCCGATCGCGCTGCGCCAGCGGTTGCAGGTGACGCAGCAGTGCCGTCCGGAGGATATCGACAAGGTCCGTGCCCGCTACGCCGAGCTCGACATCCCGGCCGACCTCGCCACCTATCTCGGCGATCTGCCCGAGCGGCTGGGCTGGAGCCACCTGTTCGTCGGCCGTTCCGGCGCGTCCACCATCGCCGAGCTGACCGCCGCCGGTCGCCCCGCCATCCTCGTGCCGTTGCCGAGCGCGATGGACGACCACCAGACCGCCAACGCCCGCGAGATGGCGGCGACCGGCGGCGCCACCTCGATCCCGCAATCGAAGTTCACTCCGCAGCAGCTCGCCAAGCAGATGCAGAAGATGGCCATGGAGCCCGGCGCTCTCGCCACCGCTGCCGCCCGCGCCCGCGATGCGGGCTACCCCCATGCCACGCAGGCGCTCGCCGATCTGGTCGAGAGCCTCGCCGGCCCCACCCCGGCCCCCGTCGGGCCGGCCGCAACATTCAAGGAAGCACTCGCGTGAAGGGCCCTTCGACAAGCTCAGGACAGGCTACCCCTTTCATCGGAGGCGTCCGATGAAAGGGGTCGCCACCGACATCGGCACCATCCATTTCATCGGCATCGGCGGCATCGGCATGTCGGGCATCGCCGAGGTGATGCACAATCTCGGCTACACCGTGCAGGGTTCGGACGTGGTCGAAGGCTATGTGATCGAGGGCCTGCGCAAGCGCGGCATCAAGGTGATGATCGGGCATGACGCCGCCAATCTCGGCGACGCGGCGGTGGTCGTCACCTCCACCGCGATCAAGCGCGGCAACCCCGAGGTCGAGCGCGCGCTGGAAGAGCGCATCCCCGTCGTCCGCCGCGCCGAGATGCTGGCCGAACTGATGCGCCTGAAGTCCACCGTCGCGGTGGCGGGCACCCACGGCAAGACCACCACCACCTCGATGGTCGCGGCGCTGCTCGATGCCGGTGGGGTGGACCCGACCGTGATCAACGGCGGTATCATCAACAGCTACGGCTCCAACGCCCGCCTTGGTGCCAGCGACTGGATGGTGGTGGAGGCCGACGAGAGCGACGGCAGCTTCCTGCGCCTCGACGGCACCTACGCCATCGTCACCAACATCGATCCCGAGCATCTCGACCATTATGGCTCGTTCGATGCGGTGAAGGACGCCTTCGTCGAGTTCGTCGAGAACGTGCCCTTCTACGGCGCGGCTTTGCTCTGCCTCGATCATCCCGAGGTGCAGAAGATCATCCCGCGCGTGCGCGATCGCCGCGTCGTCACCTACGGGTTCAGCGCGCAGGCCGACGTGCGCGGCGTCAACGTCACCCCGATCCCCGGCGGCAACCGCTTCGAGACGATCATCCGCCACCGCGACGGCACCAGCCGATCGATCGAGGGAATCGAGCTGCCGATGCCCGGCCGCCACAATGTCTCCAACGCGCTCGCCGCGATCGGCGTGGCGCTGGAGCTGGGCGTGAAGGACGAGGTGATCCGCACGGGCTTCGCCAAGTTCGGCGGCGTCAAGCGGCGCTTCACCAAGGTCGGCGAGACGGGCGGTGCGACGATCATCGACGATTACGGCCACCACCCGGTCGAGATCCGCGCGGTGCTTTCCGCCGCGCGGGAAGGGGCGGAGGGCCGTGTCGTCGCCGTGGCACAGCCGCACCGCTTCACCCGCCTGCGCGATCTGATGGAGGAGTTCCAGGGCGCCTTCAACGATGCCGACATGGTGTATGTCGCCCCCGTCTATGCGGCGGGCGAGCAGCCGATCGAGGGTGTCGACGCCGCCGCTTTGGTCGCGGGCCTCAGGATGCGCGGCCACCGCTCGGCCAACGAGATCGCCGGCGCCGACGCGCTGGCGAAGGAGCTGGCGGGCGTGCTCAAGCCCAAGGACATGGTGATCTGTCTCGGCGCGGGCGACATCACGAAGTGGGCCGCCGGGCTTGCGACTGCCATCGAGGCGGAGCGCGCCAAGGTGACGGAGCCGGCCGAGTGACCAACGCGCTCGCCCCGTTCGTCCTGAGCGAAGTCGAAGGACGTGCTGCAAGCGCAACCGCTTGGGGCACGCACTTCGACAGGCTCAGTGCGAACGGTGCATTCGTGGTGAGGGCGCGGTGAGCGAACGCCACCCCTTCATGGGCTTCATCGCCTTTCAGGAAGAGGTGCTGCGCTTCCAGCAGCGCCAGCTCGACCTGATGCAGACGGCGATGAAGGCCGGGCAGGACGGCATCGCCTTCCAGAAGGCGGCGCACGATGCCGGCATGTCCGGCGTGAAGGCGTGGGAAAGCTGGATCGCCTTGTGGAGCCCCAAGGCATGAGCGCGGCGGCGCTCGCTCTGCCGACCGTGCGCGGGCGCCTGACCGAGCAGGCGCCGCTGGCGCCGCTCGTCTGGTTCAAGGCGGGCGGGGCGGCCGAGTGGCTGTTCGAGCCGGCGGACATCGACGATCTGAGCGATTTTCTGGCGCGCCTCGATCCGGCGACGCCGGTGATGGGCCTCGGCCTCGGCTCCAACCTGATCGTGCGCGACGGCGGCGTGCCGGGCGTGGTGGTGCGGCTGGGCAAGGCCTTCGCGAAGGTCGAACGGCTGGACGAGACCACGATCCGCTGCGGCGGCGGCGCGAGCGGTATCCTCGTCTCCTCGACCGCGCGCGATGCGGGCATTGCCGGCATCGAGTTCCTGCGCTCGATCCCCGGTGCGGTCGGCGGCTTCGTGCGAATGAACGGCGGCGCCTATGGCCGCGAAGTGAAGGATATCCTGATCGAGTGCGAGGTGGTGCTGCGGTCGGGCGAGCGGCGGACGCTGGCCAATGCCGATCTCGGCTACACCTATCGCCATTCCGAGCTGCCCGAAGGCGCGATCGTCGTCTCGGCGACCTTCCGGGGTCATCCCGGCGAACCGGCCGCGATCGGGGCGGAGATGGACCGCATCGCCGCCGAGCGTGAGGCCTCGCAGCCGCTCCGTTCCAAGACCGGCGGCTCGACCTTCAAGAATCCGGACGGCCACAAGGCTTGGCAGCTGGTCGATGCGGCGGGCTGCCGGGGCCTCACGATCGGCGACGCGCAGGTTTCGGAAAAGCATACCAACTTCCTGCTCAACCTCGGCGCCGCCACCTCGGCAGACATCGAGGCGCTGGGCGAGGAGGTACGCGCGCGGGTGAAGGCGCAGAGCGGCATCGAACTGGATTGGGAGATTCAGCGCGTGGGTGTGGCGAAGTGACGCGCACCGAACCCGCCGATTTCGAGCGCGAAATCATTGCGAACGTGCGCGAGCATGGTTGCCACATCAACTACATCTTCGATGCCAATGAGGACACGCCAGCCTTCGCATATTCGGTCGGTTTTCCGGAGACGATCGATCAGCCGGAAATTATCGTTTTCGGACTGCCGATGGACATGATGAAGTTCATCATCAACGAGACTATGCGGAAATGCCGCGAGGGCCTTCGGCTTGAGGACGGGCTGGAGATTCCCGGCTTGCTCGCGGGGCATGTTTGCATGGCGCTTGAGATTCCTCGCGCCAACATCACCCGCGAATATTTCAATTCCGCTATGTGGTTTCGCCGCCATGTGGCAGGCGAGGAAATGGACGCGGCGTTCCAGATCGTCTGGCCCGGCGCTCAGGATGGCCTGTTCCCTTGGGACGACGGCTGCTCCGAGATAGTGCGCTGGTCGCAACCCCCTCTAGCCACGGAAACCGGCCTGTCATGACCCGCCCCCTCCACGTCGCCGTCCTCATGGGCGGCTGGTCGGCCGAGCGCGAGGTTTCGCTCACCTCGGGCCGGGGCGTCGCTGCCGCGCTTGATGCTCTCGGCCACCGCGTCGTCGCGATCGACATGGAGCGCGACATCGCCACCAAGCTCAGCCTCGCCGCGCCCGACGTGGTGTTCAACGCGCTGCACGGCACGCCGGGCGAGGACGGGTCGATCCAGGGCCTGCTCGACATCATGGGCCTGCCCTACACCCACTCGGGCCTCACCACCTCGGTGATCGCTATCGACAAGGAGCTGACCAAGCAGGCGCTCGTCCCCCACGGCATCCGTATGCCGCAGGGTAAGGTCGTAGAGAGCGAGACGCTCTACGCCGGCGATCCGCTGCCGCGCCCCTATGTGCTGAAGCCCGTCAATGAGGGCAGCTCGGTCGGCGTCGCGATCGTCAGCGACGAGAGCAATTACGGCAACCCGATCGCGCGCGATGCCGAGGGGCCGTGGAAGCATTTCGACCGCCTGCTCGCCGAGCCCTTCATCCGCGGCCGCGAGCTGACCACCGCCGTGATCGGCGGGGCGGACGGCAAAGCGCTGGCCGTCACCGAACTGAAGATCGACAGCGGCTTCTACGATTACGAGCACAAATATACCGACGGCATCACCACCCATGTCTGCCCGGCCGAGATCCCCGAGGATGTCGCCGCCGCGTGCCTGGCGATGGCGGAGGAAGCGCACCGGCTGCTCGGCTGCAAGGGCTGCTCGCGATCGGACTTCCGCTGGGACGACGAAAAGGGCGTCGAGGGGCTGTATCTACTGGAGGTCAACACCCAGCCGGGCATGACCCCCTTGAGCCTCGTGCCCGAGCAGGCCAAGCATGTCGGCATGAGCTACGAGGCGCTGGTGCAGCGGCTCGTCGAGGAAGCGCTCAAGGAAGCGGCGGCACGCCGGGGGGACGAAGACGAATGACCGAGCGCGCGCGCATCCGCCGTGGCACCCAGCCGCGCTATCAGCGCGGGCCGACCGTCGCGCGGCGCGGCGCGCAGGCGGCGAACGCGCGTGCCCGCAAGGCGACCGGCAAGGCGCTCGCGACGATCCCGATGCAGCCCGATGCGCTGCGCAAGCTTGGCCGCCGGCTGTTCGCGGCGATCATGGTGGTGCTGCTGATCGTCGGCCTGCTGGTGCTCAAGGTGCCGCAGATGGTCGGCACCCAGATCGGCGAGCTGGTCGGCCTGATGGGCTTCCAGGTGAAGCGCGTCGAGATCCAGGGCATCCATCACATGGATCGCCTGCCGGTCTATTCGGTGGCGCTCGACCAGAAATCGACCGCCATGCCGCTGGTCGATCTCGGTGAGATCCGCGACAAATTGATGCAGTTCGGCTGGGTGCAGGATGCGCGCGTCTCGCGCCGGCTGCCCGACACCTTGCTGGTCGATATCGTCGAGCGCGAGCCGGCCGCGATCTGGCAGTATCAGGGCAAGCTCAACCTGATCGACAAGACCGGCGTGATCCTCCAGCCGGTCGATCCGCAGGCGATGCCCGATCTGCCGATCGTCGTCGGGCCGGATGCCAATATGCAGGCATCCGAGCTGACCGACCTGCTCAACGCCGCGCCGCGCCTGAAAGCGATGTTCGTCGGCGCGACCTGGGTGGGCGATCGCCGCTGGGATATCCGCTTCAACACCGGCGAGACGCTGGCGCTGCCCGAGGGCGATCAGCAGGCGCGCGACGCCTACGCCAAGTTCGATCGCATGGACCAGGCGGCCGCCCTGCTCGGCAAGGGCTTCGTCCATTTCGACATGCGCATCCCCGGCAAGTTCGTCGTGCGCGTCTCGGCCGAACCGGGCCACGAGATTTCCGATCCCGCCGCCAATCCCGCCACCCCGCCGACCCCGGCCGGGCAGGACGCCGTCTGACGCGATGGCGCAGGGGCGTTCCGACAAGCTGATCACCGCGCTGGACATCGGTTCGTCCAAGGTCTGCGCGCTGATCGCGGAGAAGACCGAGAGCGGCGAGTTGAACGTGCTGGGCACCGGCCAGCGCGAGAGCCGGGGCGTGCGCCGCGGCTACATCGCCGACATGGAGCGCACCGAGGTCGCGATCCGCGAGGCAGTGGAGCAGGCCGAGCGCATCGCGGGCGTCAACATCGAGGAGGTGTGGGCGGGCTTCTCGGCGGGCGGCCTCGTCAGCCGCGTCGCCTCGGTCGAGGTGGAACTCGGCGGCCACCGCATCGAGCAGAGCGACATCGACGACCTGCTGGACGCCGGGCGCAACTCGATCGACCCGGAAGGGCGCATGGTCCTCCACGCGCAGCCGACGCTCTACACGCTGGACGACGTGCGCGGCGTGAAGAAGCCGCTCGGCCTCCATGCCGACAAGCTCGGCGTCGACATCCATGTCGTCGCGGCGGATTCGTCGCCGGTGCGCAACCTCGATCTGTCGATCCGGTCGGCCCACCTCGCGGTGAAGGCGATTGTCGCGGCACCGATCGCGACGGGTCTCGCCTGCCTGTCCGACGAGGAGCGGGAACTGGGCGTCGCGCTGGTCGAGCTGGGCGCGGGCGTCACCAACGTCTCGCTGTTCGCGGGCGGGATGCTCGTCGGCCTCGCTGCCATCCCCTATGGCGGGCAGGACATCACCGACGACATCGCCTCCGCCTTCGGCACGCGCCGATCCCAGGCCGAGCGGATCAAGTGCTTCTACGGCTCCGCAACCACGTCTCCGCGCGACAATCACGACATGATCGACGTCGCGCCGATGGCCGGGCAGGAGGAGGGCACCGAGCCGCAGCGCATCACGCGCGCGCAGCTGATCTCCGTGATCAGGCAACGCCTCGACATCCTGTCGGGCGACATCGCCGCCGCGCTCAAGGAACTGGGCTTCGCCGGCCCGGTCGGGCGACAGGTGGTGCTGACCGGCGGTGGCGCCGAGCTGAAGGGCATCGCCGACTATATCCAGGGCGTACTCGGCCGCGCCGTCCGCATCGGCCGCCCGCGCGGTCTGCTGGCGCTGCCGGAGGCGCATGGCGGGCCGGCATTCGCGACGCTGACGGGCCTCGCGCTCTATGCGGCGTCCAACCCGATCGATCTGCGCGGGCACGATCCGGGGCGCCCCGATGGGCCTCGCGCGTCGCCCCAGGGCTTCGTCCACCGGCTGATCGCCGCATTCAAGAGCGGATATTGACCGGCTGGCCGCAAAAACCTGTGGAAAAGCGGTTTTTAGACGTGCGTCCGAGTCCCGTATTTGGCAGAATCACCCTACGGGCAGTGTCAGTCATGCCGGGGGCCACAAGGAGTTGAGGGATGAGCATCGAATTCGTGCGGCCTGAGGTGGACGAGCTTCGCCCCCGCATCAGCGTGATCGGCGTCGGCGGCGCGGGCGGCAACGCCATCGCCAACATGATCGCGGCCGAGGTGCAGGGCGTCGATTTCCTCGTCGCCAATACCGACGCGCAGGCGCTGAACCACTCGCCGGCGGAGCGCCGCATCCAGCTGGGCCTGCGCATCACGCAGGGCCTCGGCGCCGGCTCGCGTCCGGAGATTGGTCGCGCGGCGGCTGAGGAAACGCTCGAGCAGGTCGAGAAGGCGCTCGACGGCGCGCACATGTGCTTCATCGCGGCCGGCATGGGCGGCGGCACCGGCACCGGCGCGGCGCCGGTCATCGCCAAGGCGGCGCGCGATCGCGGCATCCTGACCGTCGGCGTCGTCACCAAGCCGTTCAGCTTCGAGGGCGCGCGCCGCATGCGCTCGGCCGACAGCGGCATCGAGGAGCTGCAGAAGCACGTCGATACGCTGATCGTCATCCCCAACCAGAACCTGTTCCTGATCGCCAATCCGAACACGACCTTCAAGGAAGCGTTCAAGATGGCGGACGAGGTGCTCCAGCAGGGTGTGCGCGGGATCACCGACCTGATGGTCATGCCCGGCCTGATCAACCTCGATTTCGCCGACGTCCGCTCGGTGATGGGCGAGATGGGCAAGGCGATGATGGGCACCGGCGAGGCATCGGGCGACAATCGCGCGATCGAGGCGGCCGAGAAGGCGATCGCCAACCCGCTGCTCGACGGCGTGAGCATGAAGGGCGCCAAGGGCGTGATCGTCTCGATCACCGGCGGCGAGGACATGCGCCTGATGGAGGTCGACGAGGCCGCCAACCACATCCGCGAGCTGGTCGATCCGGACGCGAACATCATCTGGGGTTCGGCCTTCAACGACGGGCTGGAAGGCAAGATCCGCGTGTCGGTGGTCGCCACCGGCATCGAGAACGAGGTCGGCACCCAGGCGGAGCCGGCCAAGGTGTTCAGCTTCCCGGCGGCGAGCAAGCCGCGCGTCGAGGCGCCGGCGGCCCCGGCGCCCGCGCCGGTCGCCGCGGCTCCGGTGGCCCCGCAGGCGGCGACGCCCGCCCCGGCGGTTCCGGCCGCCGAAGAGGCCGCCGAGCCGGCCCCTTCGGAGGACGACAGTGACGAGTTGGTCCTCGGCGCCGACACCATCTTTACCCCGCCGGTGACGTCGAATCCGCTGCCGCAGGAGGCCGCGCCCGAGCCGGGCCGTCGTTTCCTGAACACCGGTTCGCAGGCCGAGGAGCCGGCCCCCGCGCCGCGCACCAGCCGCGCGACATCCAGCGCCAAGGAGAGCGGCGGCACGCTGTTCGAGCGGATGAGCTCGATCGCGCGCGGCGCGCAGAAGGCGCAGGTCGAGGAGGAGCAGCCCACCACCCAGCGTCGTGACACGCTGGACCTGCCGGGCTTCCTGAACCGCCAGAACAACCAGTAATCGAGCGTTCCGCCAGGAATTGAGCGTTCCGAAGGGGGAGACGGGGCGTCGGATCCGAAAGGGTCCGGCGCCCTTTCTGTTGGGCGTTTCGCAGGACTTGGAGCCGCCGATCGACCGCGCGACCATAGAAGAACGGCGTCGTTCGCCAAATCTTTACGGACAGCCCCCTAAAACTTTTGTCGAACCCGCGACGGCAGGTGGACGGAGGCGTAGGCGCAGGCGAGCATGAACGGCAGTTTCGCATTCGAGTTGCCGTTGATGCACATCACCTTCGGCATCACTTTTCTCATCGCCGCGCGCTGGGGCGAACGTTCCGCCTTGTTCTTCGGCATCGCCTTCCTGTGCAATGCGGGCGGCTTCGGCCTGCCGGTGATGCCGATGGGGCTTTCGGATTCGGCGGTCGCGTGGGTCACCGACATCCTGTTCGCCATCTCCTTCCTGTGCTTCGGGCAGGCGGCGGCGGAGCATTTCGGCGTCGGTCGCCGCTGGCTGTGGTGGCGGCTGGCCATCTGCGCCACGTCGATCGCCCTGTGCATGATCGCCGTCATCGGCTTCGACGATCTCCACGCCGAACTGCTCGCCTCGGATGCCGGCTGCGTGCTGCTGCTGGGGATGCCGCTGCTCGCCGTGCGATGGAAAGGGCTCAGGCGGTTCGATCGCTGGCTGCTGGGTGCATCGTGGATGGTGACGTTCGAAAGTGTGGTGCGCGGCGCCAGCTCGCTCTTCACCGCGCCGGGGCAGGTCGAGGCGTTCCAGACCTCGCGCTACGCCTATCTGATGCAGGCGCTGGGATCGGTGTGCGGGGTGATCTTCGCCATGGCCGGACTGGCGGCCGTCGCGCTCTCGGTGCTTGCCCGGTACCGGACGATGGCGATGACCGATCCGCTGTCCGGCCTGCTCAATCGCCGTGGCTTCGAGGAAGCGATCATCGATCGGCCGGACTGGCGGGACCGGCCGACAAGTATCGTCACCTGCGACATCGACAGCTTCAAGGCGGTGAACGACCGCTTCGGCCATATGGCGGGCGATGCCGTGATCGGCGCGCTGGGTGCGATCATCCGGGGACGTCTGCCCGAAGGAGGGATCGCCGCGCGGTTCGGGGGAGAGGAATTCCTGCTGTTCCTGCCCGGCCAGTCACCCGCGCAGAGCCTGCGCATCGCCGAAGCGCTCCGCGCCACGCTGGAGGCCGAGGGTGGCAGGGCGGCCGGCATCGATGCGCGCATCACGGCGAGCTTTGGCGTATCGGGGGCCGTCGTGTCGGATTATTCGGTGCACGATGCGATCGGCCGCGCCGATGCCGCGCTCTATGAGGCCAAGCATGGCGGGCGCAACCGCGTCGCGCTCAAGCTGTTCGAAGCTGTCGATCAGGCGCCCGCTCAGCGGGCCGCGACCCGCACGCCGTCCGCCGGTTGCCAGGCGAGCAGCACGCGCATGTCGGCATAGCCGAGCTTCGGCGCCGGCCCCGCCACGGACGTCGGCGTCGCGGCGGCGAGCTGCGTCTTCGCTCCCGCCTCCCACCGGGCGAGCGCCAGCTTGTAGGCATCGACCTGCCGGTAGGTTTCGATGAAGGGCGCCTCCAGATCCGGCAGCGCCTGCGCCGCAAAGGCCTGGAAGCCGCCGCTCGGTGCCGCCGCCTGCGGAGCGATGCGATCGGCTGCCGCGCAGAAGTCCGCCTTGGCGGCGGGCTGCGAGAAGAAATTGTAGAGCCGCGTCATGTAGGCGTCGTGGGCAGACTGCCAGTCGCCGCCGGCCGCGCGGAATTTGCCTTCGACCGTCTTGTTCGCCACCGCCAGAACCGCCTTCTGGCTGGTCAGCATCGCGTTGTAGGCGTTGATCAGCGCGCTGTCGGCCGTGCTCCTGCAACTCAGCGCCGCGACGTTGAGCGCGGCGCGGACGTGCCATTCGGTCTGGATCGGATCGATGCCGTAGTTGATCGTGCGGTAGCGTCCGGCGGCGTCCATCGCCGGCGGCACCACGGCGGCAAGGTTGGCGGCCAGCACCGGCCTGGGCACCGGCACCACGGCGGGCGGCGTTTCCACCGCGACCGGCTTGCGATGCGTGCACGAGACCAGCAGCAACGCCGTTGCCAGCGTCATGCTGCGCCTGTGGTACCCGTTCCCCTTCATGACCCTGTCTCACCTTGGCTGTCTGGTAAGCATCGTTACGCAATATGGTAAACGAAGGGTTACCATCCGATCGGCGCGAGTGGCCCGCCGTCCGGCGTGGGGCAGGGCAACACCCCTTGCGCGCACGCCCATCCTCCCCCAAAGCCGTGCACCATGCCGAACCTGCCCAAGCCCGGCGCTTTCCGCCGGCTGCTGATACCGATCCTGCTGCTCTCCGCCGCCACTCCGGCGCTGGCGCAATATCCGGACGGCGCGGTCGTCCAGCATCTGCCGCAGAGCGACGATCCGGCCGAACTGCTCGCCCAGGCGCTGCGCACGCTGGCGACCGAGCCGAACAACCTCGCCGCGCTCACCGCCGCCGGCCACAATGCGGTGCTCCTCGGCGATCCCAATGCGGCGGTCGGCTTCTTCGGCAAGGCGCAGGAGATCGCGCCGAACGATGGGCGGGTGAAGGCGGGGCTCGGCTCCGCGCTGGTCCAGCTGGAAAAGCCGCAGGATGCGCTGCGCCTGTTCGCGCAGGCCAGCCGGCTGGGCGTGCCCGATGCCGATCTCGCGGAGGATCGTGGCCTCGCTTATGACCTGACGGGCGATCAGGCGCGCGCGCAGGCGGATTACCGCACCGTGCTCGCCGCGCATCCGGAAGACGATACCGCCCGGCGCCGGCTCGCTCTGTCGCAGGGTATATCGGGGCAGAAGGCGGCGGCGATCGCGACGCTCGATCCGCTGATCCGCAAGCGCGACATCGCTGGATGGCGCGCGCAGACCTTCGTGCTGGCGATGGACGGCGACGCCAAGGGCGCCAACGACATCACCCGCATCATGCTGCCGCAGCAGGCGGCGATGCTGCAGCCCTTCCTCGTACGGCTCGCCACCCTGTCGCCGGCCGACAAGGCGCGCGCGGTGCATTTCGGCGAGATGCCGGCATCGTCCACACCCTACACCCCCACGCAGGTGGCGAGCATGAGTGCGCCGGCCACCTATGCGCCGGCGCCGCGCAGCGACCTCGCGCCGCCCGCGACGACGAAGGCGGAGCAGCCGAAGCCGACGCCCGTGCCGACCGCGCCGGCCACCACGCTCGCGCCCAGGCCGACGCAGGTCGCCGCCGCGACACCGTCGTCGTCGCGCGTGACGAAGCGGCCGGAAGGCGTGTCGATCAACGATCGTGACCAGATTTTCGCGCTCGGTCAGCCGCGCTATGTGCGGGCACCGCTCGCCGGGATCGCGCTGACGCCGGCCAAGACGGATGCCGCGGCGACGACGGCCAGCGCGTCGCCCGCCGCCTCGCGGCCGGCACCGGCCGCCACGGCCGCACCGGCACCGGTGCCGACGCCCCAGCCGGTACAGCTGGCGCAGGCCGAGGCTGCCAAGGCGACGGTCGCGGGTCCGCCGATGCCGGCCGCCGCCGACCTGCCGACGCCTGCGGCGCAGGGGCATTACGACCTGCCGCACGATGCCGTCGCCAAGGCTCCCGCCAGGCCCGCGCGCACCGCGCCGGCGCCGGTCAAGACGGTCGGCACCCCGGTCGTACACGGCAAGACAGAGGTCGCCGACGCCGACACGAAGAAGCCCTCGAAGACCGCGGGCGCGGACGACGACGATACCAAGGCGCGCGGCAAGGTGCCGGCGAAGGACAAGGCCAGGATCGCCGACGCCTCTGACGACAACGACGATTGCGTGCCGGTTCCCACCGCGAAGAGCCGCATCCACGGCAAGACGGCTGCGAGGAAGAAGGCCGCGACCACCTGCAAGGCGGTGGCCTCGGCCGATGACGGCGCTTCCAAAACCAAATCGGCGAGCAGCAGCAAGGCGAAGCAGGACGACGCCGATGCGGAGGACTGCGCCCCCACCACCAAAACGAAGAGCCGCGGCAAGGCCGGCGCGAAGAAGAAGCCGTCGACGACTTGCACCAAGCTCGCGTCGAAGGACGACGACAGCGGCAGCAAGACGAAGAAGGGCGCGAAGTCGAAATCGGGCGACGATGCCGACGATGGCAAGTCGTCGAAATCCGCGAAGTCGGCCAAGTCTGAAAAGGGCAATCCGGAACGGATCTACGTCCAGGTTGCGGGCGGCGCCAACAAGGACGACATGGACAAGGCCTGGGCCGGCGTGAAGAAGAAGGCGCCGGAACTGATGAAGGGCCACACGCCCTCCACCACGCCGCTGCGTGCCACCAATCGCCTGCTGGTCGGCCCCTTCAAGACGGAGGAGGAGGCGCAGGCCTTCGTCAACAAGATGGCGGCGAAGGGCCTGTCCGGCTTCACCTTCAAGAGCAGCAAGGGCCAGAAGGTCGACAAGGTCGATACCGGACAATGACGCTGGCGCCCTACGCCGCCGATCCCGCCACCAACCGGGGCCGGCGTCATCCGGAGCCGGGCGGCGAGACGCGTGGACCCCGCGATGCCTTCCAGCGCGATCGCGACCGGATCGTCCACGCCATCGCCTTCCGCCGGCTGCGCCACAAGACGCAGGTTTTCGTCGCACCCGACGGCGACCACTTCCGCGTCCGACTGACGCACAGCCTCGAAGTCGCGCAGATCGGCCGCACGATCGCGCGGTCGCTCGGGCTGAACGAGGATCTCACCGAGGCGCTGTGCCTCGCCCACGACATCGGCCACCCGCCGTTCGGCCATGCCGGCGAGGATGCGCTGAAGGCGGCGACGATGGCGGCAGGCGGCTTCGATCACAACGCCCACACGCTGCGCATCCTGACCAAGCTCGAAAGCCCCTATCCGGGGTGGGACGGCCTGAACCTCACCTGGGACATGCTGGAGGGGCTGGCCAAGCATAACGGCCCGGTCCGCCATCCGACATGGGCGATGCAGGAGGCCGATGCCGATTTCCCGCTCGATCTCGGCAGTTGGCCGTCGCTGGAGGCGCAGATCGCCGCCATCGCCGACGACATCGCGTACGACAATCACGACATCGACGACGGTCTGCGCGCCGGACTGCTCGATCTCGATGAGCTGTGCGCCGTGCCCTTCGTGGGCGAGCGCTGGCGGGCTGTGACGGCGCGGCACCCCGATTGCGCGCGGCCCGATCGCCTGCGCCGCGAACTGGTGCGCGACCAGATCGGGGCGATGGTCAACGACGTGATCGAGGAGAGCCGCCGCCGCATCGCGGAAAGCGGCGTCGCGTCGGTGGACGAGGTGCGCCGGGCGGGGCGCCAGCTCGTCGGCTTCTCGCCCGCGATGGCGGCCGACGAGCGTGCGCTCAAGAAATACATGTACGCGACGCTCTACCACAGCCCTTCGCAGCTGGAGGTGGCGGAGGTCGCGCGGGGGCTGCTCACCCGCCTGATCGCGGCGTACATTGCCGATCCCGAGCGGCTGCCGCCCAACTGGCGCGCGAGCCTGCCGGAGGAGGAGCCGGCCCGCACCCGCCACATCGCCGACTTCATCGCCGGCATGACCGACCGCTACGCCATCGCGCGGCACACCGAGCTGGTCGGCCCGGTGGAGATGCCGGAGGGGTTCTGATCGGCGCCGGAGCGGGCTGGCGCGACCTCTAAATGCGCGCTTCCGCGCATTTCCAGACAGGCCCTTAGCCCAATATGCCGGCCATCCTTGTCTCGATCGCTTCGCGCTGGTGCGATAGATCGGGCTGCTTGGCGATCGATCCGAGCGCGGTCAGGTAGGCGCGATCCTCCGGCGTCATTTCGGGCGGCGCCTTGGCGGGCGGCTCGTTCGCGAGCTGCAGCACGGAATTGTCCGGAATTCCACCAATCCTGGGGCTGCTCAGCGTGATCATGGTCAGGCAGTCGAACAGCTGGGCGGGTGCCATCGACCGGGCCTTGGCGGCATCGACGATGATGAAGGTCTCCACCGCCACCGATCGTGTCGGCCGCTCGATATGCGAATTGGGCAGGCGGCCGGAGCCGGCTTCCACGACGCGATAGCCTTCCGCCGTAGTCGGCAACGCGAGCGCGATCCAGTCGATCGCATCCGTTGCCGCGCGGAAGCGATCGATGCCGTCGGGTCTGTGATCGCGGATATAGTCCGCCTTGCGGGTGGCGATATCGGCTGCGTCGGCGGCCGGGCTGGAACTGTAGACGATGGTGACGTTGGGCTTGCACTTGCCGCGATCGACGGCGACGTGCAGCGGCTTGCCGACCTGCGCCAGCCGATCGACGAAGCGCTTCTGGCCGGCCGGATCCAGCCCGTACTGGACGACGCAGAGCGGGCTTTCCCAGCGCGGCACGCCGGTATCGCGATAGCGCCCGAGCAGCGCGATGCTGTAGGTCCGCACCGCGGCGAAGGATTCCGACGCGGGCGCATCGTCCGCCGATTGTGCGGCGATGCTGGCCTCGAGCGGCAGTAAAGCCACGAGAAAGCTGCCGATGAGAATCGATTTTCCGGTTGAGACGAACGCCACGACATGCACTCCCGAAAAAGAGATCGGAAACATGCTATGGTTTAAGCCTGCTGCGTCAATGCGGGCACCAGAATTCGGCGCTGTTGCCCGGCCTGGGTAAGGCGCTGACCGGTATAGGCCGTGTAATACCTCTGATCAGGTGCAGCCGGATGACCCGGATGATATTGTACCGGGCTGATGAAAGCGGGAAGGCCATGGCAGGGTTTGCGCCGCAACGCGAAGGCGTCTTCTATCTGACCGAAGGCGGCCAGGAGACCGAGATCCAGTATCGGCACGGGTATGATCTTCCCGAATTTGCCATGTACCCGCTGCTGGATAACCCGGCAGCGATGTCCGATCTGAAGGCCATGTACGGCCGGGTGCTCGACGTGGCCGCCGAGCATGGTTTCATCGCGATGCTCTCCGGCCTCGATTATCGGGGCAGCCCGGATTGGGGCGAGAGGCTTGGTTACTCCCGCGATGGACTCGCCGATGCGCTCGAACGATCGATCGACTTCCTTCGAGATGTCGCGCGGCCTTATGAGGGGCAGGTGCCCGGCATCCTAATCGGCGGGCAGGTCGGCCCGCGCGGCGATGCCTATTCGCTCAACCGGACGATCACGGCCGACGAGGCCGAGGAGTATCACAGCTTCCAGCTCGATGTGCTGGCGGGTGTCGGCGTGGATTTCGTCTGGGCGGCGACGTTCAACACGATAGCCGAGGCGCTGGGTGTTGCGCGGGCGGCGGCGCGGATCGGGGTGCCGCTTGGCGTTTCCTTCATGCTCGACGGCAATCACCGACTCAAGTCCGGGCCTGGCCTGAGGGATGCGATCGAGGCTGTCGATGCGCAGGCGGGCGAAGCGAGACCGGACTATTATGGCATCAACTGCTCGCACCCGATCGAGTTCGAGCCGGCGCTGGAGCCGGGCGACTGGATCGGGCGCGTGCGCAGCCTGAGGCCGAATGCGAGCGCGAAGGACAAGATCGAACTATGTTCGATCGGACATCTGGAGGAGGGCGACCCCGTCGATCTCGGTCAGCGCATCGGCGCGCTGGCGGAACGCTATCCCCATATCGACATCTTCGGCGGTTGCTGCGGTACATGGGCCAACCACCTCGATCAGATCGCGGGGAATGTGCGCCGGGCGCCACGATAGGCGTCTCCCTTCTACGGGCATTTGCTCCCCCGGCCCCCCCGCGCTAAGGGCGCGGGCCTTGACCATCACCAGAAAAGACCGCCCGTGACGCTCTACATCCGCTTCGCCGAGGAGATCGGCCGCATTCTCGATCAGCTTGAGACGGAAGGGACCATCCCCACCGGGCTGTCGCGACGCGCCGTGTCGATCGAACCGCCGCGCGATCCGAGCCATGGCGATCTCTCCACCAACGCCGCGATGGTGCTGGCCAAGCCGGCCGGCTCCAATCCGCGCGCGCTGGCACAGGCGATCGCGCCGAAGCTGGAGCAGGTAGCGGGCGTCACCGCCGTCGAGATCGCCGGCCCCGGCTTCATCAACATGCGCCTCGCGCCCGACGTGTGGCGCGGCGAGCTGGCCGAAATCCTTGGCAGCGGCGGCGATTACGGCCGCTCGACCGCCGGCAACGGCCACCGCGTCAACGTCGAGTATGTGTCCGCCAACCCGACCGGACCGATGCACATGGGCCATTGCCGGGGTGCGGTGGTGGGCGATGCGCTCGCCAGCCTGCTCGCCTTCGTCGGCCATCCGGTGACGCGCGAATATTACGTCAACGACGCCGGCGCGCAGGTGCAGACGCTCGGCCGCTCGGCACATTTGCGGTATCGGGAAGCGCTGGGCGAGGATATCGGCGAGATCCCCGAGGGTTTCTATCCGGGGGATTACCTGAAGCCGGTCGGCGCCGCACTCGCCGCCGAGTTCGGCACGCAGTATGCGACGGCGCCGGAGAGCGAGTGGCTCGACCTGTTCCGCGAGAAGGCGGTCGCCGCGATGATGGACATGATCCGGGCGGACCTCGCCCTGCTCGGCATCCATCACGACATCTTCGCGTCGGAAGCCGGCGTGCAGAAGGCCGGCAAGGTGGATGCCGCCTTCGCCGATCTGACCGCCAAGGGCCTGCTCTATCAGGGCGTGCTGGAGCCTCCCAAGGGCGAGCTTCCCGACGATTGGGAGCCGACCGAGATGACCCTGTTCCGCGCCACCGAGTTCGGAGACGATCAGGATCGCCCGGTGCGCAAGTCCGATGGTGGACTCACCTATTTCGGCACCGATCTCGCCTACCACGCGCAGAAGGCGGCCGAGGCGGACGAACTGATCGACATCTGGGGTGCCGACCATGCCGGCACCGTCAAGCGCATCCAGGCGGCGGTGCAGGCGCTCACCGGCGGCAAGCGCTTCGACGTGAAGCTGGTGCAGATGGTCAAGCTGCTGCGCAACGGCGAGCCGGTGAAGATGTCCAAGCGCTCGGGCCAGTTCGTGACGCTGGCCGACGTGGTGAACGAGGTGGGCCGCGACGTGGTGCGCTTCACCATGCTCACCCGCAAGGCTGACGCGCAGATGGATTTCGATTTCGCCAAGGTGGTGGAGGCGTCGAAGGACAATCCGGTCTTCTACGTCCAGTACGCCCACGCCCGCGTCCGCTCGGTGCAGCGCAAGGCGAAGGGCGAGATGGGGCTGGAGGCAGCCGGCGCCGATCTTTCGCGGCTGGACGACGAGGAATGGGGGCTGGTGAAGCTTGCCGCTCAGTTCCCGCGCATCGTCGAGCAGGCGGCGGGCACGCGCGAGCCGCACCGCATCGCTTTCTATCTCTATGATCTGGCGGCAGCTTTCCACGCGCTGTGGAATCGGGGCAACGACCGGCCCGATCGTCGCTTTTTGGTGCAGGATGATCCCGATACGACACAGGCGAGGCTTTCCCTCGCCGAAGGGATCGGGCAGATATTAAGAAATGGCCTGTCGATCATGGGGGTCGCCGCGGCCGAGGAGATGTAGGCGAAATGTCGGATTCGGGGCGGAGCATGGGGGGTAATGCCGAGGAAGATCGGCTACCCTGGCTGGAGCCGGTCGAGGACGAGACGGCTGAGGAGGGCGTCTCCGCCGGTCGCCTGATCGCGGGCCTGATCGCGGCCCTCGCGATCCTCGGTTGCGTCGTCGGCGGCGTCTACTGGCTCAAGCAGCGCGTCTCCGGCCCGGTCCAGACCGCCGATGGTGGCCCGCCGACGATCGCTGCGCAGCCCGGCCCGTACAAGACCAAGCCCGCCGAAGAAGGCGGCATGCAGGTCAAGGGCCAGGGCGACAGCGCCTATGCCGCGAGCGAGGGCGCCGATCCCAACGCCAAGATCGATCTCTCCAAGGTTCCCGAGGCGCCGATCGCCAAGGGCACGCCGGCCCCGCAACCCGCCGCTCCGGCGCCTGCCCCGGCCAAGCCGGTCGAGACCGCCAAGACGATCCCGGCTCCGGTCAAGGCCGCTCCGGCCCCGGCGCCCAAGCCGGCGGCTCCGACGCCCGCGCCCGCCAAGGTGGCGGAAGCCCCCGTCGCCGGCGGCACGATCCAGCTCGGCGCGCTGCCCAGCGAGGCGGCAGCCAATGCGGCGTGGAAATCGTTGTCGGGTCGTTACGGCTATCTGGGCGCGCTCCAGCATTCGGTGGTGAAGGCGGACGTCAACGGCAAGACCTATTACCGCCTGCGCGCTGCGGCGGGTGGAGAGGCTTCGTCGGTCTGCTCGAAGCTGAAGGTGGCGGGCGAGGCTTGCACCGTCGTGCGGTGAGGCCTAGCGCCTGACCATATGATCCCCGCTTTCTTCGGCCTTTCCGGCCTCGCGCTGACCGATGCCGAGCGGAGCTTCTTCCGCTCGGCCGATCCCGCTGGCTTCATCCTGTTCAGGCGCAACTGCGGCGACCGCGCGCAGATGAAGGCTCTGACGGACGAACTGCGCAGCCTGATCGGGCGCGATGACGTGCCGATCCTGATCGACCAGGAAGGCGGCCGGGTGCAGCGCATGGCGCCGCCCGAATGGCCCAAGCTGCCGGCGGGCGAGGCCTTTGCCCGGTTGTGGGACAAGGCGCCGGTCTCCGCGATGGAGGCGGCGCGGGTCAACGCCAAGGCGATCGCGGTGATGCTGCGCGAGGTGGGCGTCAACGTGGATTGCCTGCCCTTGCTCGACGTTCGCCGCCCCGATGCGGATGCGGTGATCGGTGATCGGGCGCTCGGCACCGAGCCGAAGCAGGTCGCTTCGCTCGGACGATTGGTGATCGACGGCCTGCGCGAAGGTGGGGTGGTCGGCGTGGTGAAGCACATGCCCGGCCACGGCCGCACCCATCTCGATACGCACAAGGCGCTGCCGGTGATCGAGGCGACCGACGACGAATTGGCCGAGGACATCCAGCCTTTCCGCCAGCTCAACGACGCGCCGATGGGGATGACCGCCCACCTTGTCTATGCCGCCTGGGATGCCGAGCGGCCGGCCAGCCAGTCTCCGATCATCGTGCAGGAGATCATCCGCAGCCGGATCGGCTTCGACGGGCTGCTGATGTCCGACGATCTCGGCATGCACGCTCTGTCCGGCGATTTCGGCGCGCGGGCGGCGGGCGCGGTGGCGGCGGGCACGGACATCGCGCTCCACTGTTCGGGCGAGATGGCCGAGATGGAGGCGGTGGCGGGCGCGCTCGGGCCGATCCCCGAAGCGAGCTATGATCGCCTGCAGCGCGCGATGGCGACGATCGCGACACAGGCGTCGGACGAGAGTTTCGAGGAACTGGCCGCCAAGCGCGATTCGTTGCTGGCGCTCGCCTGACGCTTTGCTAGCTTGACGCCCAATGGACGCGGGCGACGACACTCTCACGATCGACATCGACGGTTGGGAAGGCCCGCTCGACCTGTTGCTCGCGCTCGCCCGCCAGCAGAAGGTGGATCTGCGTGAGCTGTCGATCCTCGCCTTGGTCGAGCAGTATCTGGAGTTCATCGAGAGCGCCAAGCAGCTCAAGCTGGAGCTGGCGGCCGACTATCTCGTGATGGCGGCCTGGCTGGCCTATCTCAAATCCGGGCTGCTGCTGCCGCGCGATCCTGAGGTCGAGCCGTCCCCTGAAGAACTGGCGCTGCGCCTGCAACTGCGTCTGCAGCGGCTCGACGCGATGCGCGAGGCGGGGGCGCGGCTGATGGGGCGCGACCGGATCGGCCGCGATGTCTTCGAGCGCGGCGCCCCGGAAGGCCTCAAGGTGATTCGCAAGGCCGCTTGGCAGGCCGAACTGTTCGACCTGATCGCGGCCTATGGCGCCATCACCGCGCGTAACAAGCCGGTGATGCATGTCGTCTCGCGCCGCCCGGTGATGTCGCTGGAGGCGGCGCTGCAGCGGGTCGAGGCGATGCTTGGGGCTGCGATGGACTGGACGGCGCTGGAGCGCTTCCTGCCCGCCACGCTCGATCCTCAACTGGCGCGATCATCGCGCGCGTCCAGCTTTCTCGCGATGCTGGAACTCGCCAAGCAGGGCCGGCTGGAACTGCGGCAGGAGGGCGCCTTCGACACGCTCTGGGTGCGGGCGGCGTGATCTCTCACCACGAACGCGCGGTGGAGGCGGTGCTGTTCGCCGCCGATAATCCGCTCACCAGGGCCGAGATCGAGGCGGCGGCGGGCGAGGGCGTGGACGTTGCCGCCGGTCTTGCCGCGCTGGTGGAAAGCTATGCGGATCGTGGCATTCACCCGGTCGAGCGCGGGGGGCGCTGGCATTTCCAGACCGCGCCGGACCTCGCGCACATCTTGCGCCGGACCCGCGAGGAACCGCGCAAGCTCAGCCGCGCGGCGATCGAGACGCTTGCCATCATCGCCTATCACGAGCCGGTCAGCCGCGCCGAGATCGAAGCGATCCGCGGTGTGCAGATCAGCAAAGGCACGCTCGACGTGCTGATGGAGGCGGGCTGGGTGCGCCCCGCCGGCCGGCGCGAAGTGCCGGGGCGTCCGCTCATCTACGCCACGACGCCGGGCTTTCTCACGCACTTCGGTTTGCAGAGCCGGCGGGACCTGCCCGGCATCGACGATCTGCGCGCCGCCGGCCTGCTCGATCCGGTCGATGACATGCTGATGCACGTCGAGGTGGAAACCGGCGGCGATGAAGACTAGATAGGCCCGATATTCGGAGTAGGCATCATGGGTTTCGGATCACCAATCCACTGGATCATCCTCGGGATCATCGCGATCGTGCTGTTTGGCGGCGGTCGATTCCCGTCGATGATGGGCGATGTCGCCAAGGGGCTGAAGAGCTTCAAGAAGGGCATGGCCGACGAGGACGACGATCATCGCCCCGCGCCGGCCAAGCCCGCGGCCCAGCTTCAGCAGCAGCCGCCGATCGAGCCGAACAAGGACCACGATCTGCAGCCGATGCGCGACGACCGGCCCAGCCAGCCCTGAACGGGCGGGCCTGCCGGGGGTAATCGATGTTCGATTTTGCGCCGACTCACCTGTTGATCTTCGCGCTGGTCGCGATCGTCTTCATCGGGCCGAAGGATCTGCCGCGCGTCATGCGCGTCGTGGGCCAATGGGTCGGCAAGGGGCGCGCGATGGCGCGCCATTTCCGCTCTGCGATGGACGAGATGATCCGCGAAGCCGAACTTGCCGAGATGGAGCAGAAGTGGAAGGCGGAGAACGAGCGGATCATGCGCGAGCATGCCGATCTGATCTCCGGCACCACTGCGCCGGCCGAAGCCTTGCCGGCTCCGGCCGCAAGGCCGGCTGTGGCGGCGGAGGCCGGTGAAGCGCCGCACCCGGTCGAGCCCCCGCTGGAGCCGGCTGCTCCTGTCCGCCAGCCGCCCGAGGCCTGATCCGATGGCTGCGGGGGACGACGAACTCGACGATACGCGCGCGCCGCTGCTCGATCACCTGATCGAACTGCGCAGACGGCTGATCTGGAGCTTCCTGGCACTGGGCGCCTGCTTTCTGGTCTGCCTCTATTTCGCGAAGCCGATCTTCGCCTTCCTGGTGCAGCCATTGCTCCATGCCGGGCAGGGCAAGCTGATCTACACCGACGTGTTTGAGGCCTTCTTCGCGCAGATGAAGGTGGCCTTCTTCTCGGCGCTGATGCTGAGCTTCCCGATCGTGGCGAACCAGATCTGGCGTTTCGTCGCGCCCGGCCTCTACGCCAAGGAAAAGCGCGCGCTCAGGCCTTTCCTGCTGCTGACGCCCGTGTTGTTCCTGGGCGGGGCGGCGATGGCCTATTATCTCGCCATGCCCTTGGCGCTGCATTTCCTGCTCGGCTACAACGGCAACGTCGGTGGCGTGCAGCAGGAGGCGCTGCCCGCGATCGGCAATTATCTGAGCTTCGTCACCAAGTTCCTGTTCGGCTTCGGCGTGGCCTTCCTGCTGCCGGTGCTGCTGATGCTGCTGGAGACGGCGGGCATCGTGACCCGGCTGCAGCTGAGCAAGGGGCGCCGCTATTGCTACGTCGCCTCCTTCGGCGTGGCCGCGGTGCTGAGCCCGCCGGATGCCATCTCGATGCTCTTGCTTGCGGTGCCGCTCTGCCTGCTGTTCGAGTTGGCGCTGATCCTGATCTGGTTCACCGAGCGTAAGCGCGCCCGCGAGGCGACCGCCTAGCGCACCCAGCGGAAGGTGCGGACGAACGGCTTGCCGTCGTCGCCGACGTTCACAGCGCTCTCCGTCATCGAACGGCCGTCCGGCGCGACGGTGTAGGTGCGGACCGATCCGGGCCGGCCGTCCTTGCCCAAGCCCATTACCAGCACGCCCGGCGCGGGCATGGACATGGCGACGCTGTCCGCCTCAACGGTGTCCCCCTCGATCGGCACGGCCTTCCCGTCCAGCCGCTCGCGCGATGTCATGCGCCGCTCGCCGCCGTCACGCCCGGCAATCACATATGTGGTGAGCCAAAAGCCGTCGCCCGCATCGGCGAACTCGGCGGTGACGGACTTGGGGCGTGCCTCGGGTGGGATCGGCATGGACGTGAGATCGATTCTCCATTGGCCGAGTATGGGGGCAGTGGAGGCCTGCGCAGGGTTCGCGATGCCTGCAACGAGGGCAAGCATGAGGGCTGGCATTGTCATGGACCATCTCCGCCATCCGTTGTCGATACAATCAGAACAACATATGTAGAATTATGAGTCAAGCAAACGCCACGGCCGGACTGAGAATGCAAGAAGGGCGCCGCCGGCATGTCCGGCGACGCCCTTCCGTCCTGCGAAAAGCCCAGGCTTATTTCGCCTTGTCGGCCGCCTTGGTGGTGGCGTTACCGACCGACGACACGTCCTTACCGGCGCCTGCGACGGTGTTGCAGGCGGCGAGGGTGAACATGCCGGCGAGCAGGCCGACGGTGACGATCTTGCGAACCATTGGAAATCTCCCTTTCCAGACGGCGTAACAGCCGCCGCGCCAGAGACAATGCGCCCCCGAAACAATGGTTCCGCAAGGCTTTCGGGAACGCGGTGGGTGTGACCGATATGCCCCGAAAAATTTTGGACCCGGTCGCGCCATCGGGGGGGTGATGGAGCGGCCGGGCCCAGTTTTGTTCTGGATAGCGAGAGCGGGGGGGCAAAAGGTCGCTATCCGGGGTGTAAAACGGGCCGGGACGAGGCTGGTTCCGGGCCGATGCGAAAATTTTTGGCCGCTTGCCGAGCCGGGCCGTGTCAAGCCCCGGTGGGTTCGGTCATCACGCTGATTTCGATGGCAACCAGTCCCTGCGCGTCGTCGCGCTCCAGCGGCGCGCGGAGCTGGCGCGAGAGGCCGCCGATCACGCGCTCGAACAGCTCGAACTGCGAATCGATGGGCGCAACGTCGCGATCGAGCGCCGGAGAGCGAACCGCAAGGCGGGCGCGATCGGGTTTTTCCGGCACCGCCTCCAGCGTGATCGCGATGCTGGTGCCGGGCAGACGCGTCATCGCCGTCTCGATCACCTCGACGAGCAGGAAGGCGACCGACACCGCGACATCCTGATTGGCGTGGAAGAGGCCGATCTGCAGCGTGATCGCCGGCGGTTTGATGCCGGATTGCAGCGATCCGCGCAGG
The DNA here is from genome assembly GCF_029906645.1 of Sphingomonas oryzagri. Lineage (NCBI taxonomy): Bacteria > Pseudomonadati > Pseudomonadota > Alphaproteobacteria > Sphingomonadales > Sphingomonadaceae > Sphingomonas > Sphingomonas oryzagri. The sequence continues at coordinate 2,467,501 of NZ_JARYGZ010000001.1, read as the reverse complement.
TTCGCCGCGATCTCGCCGATCAGCGGACGCAACGCGATGCCGTGATTGACCTCCAGCTCCGCATAATGGCTGCGATGGACAAGAGCGAGTGCATCGACGCGGCGCTGGATGGTGGCGTAGGCGTCGGCTGCCTCGGGTGTGGGAGCGCCTCGGGCGTGGATATTGAGCAGGCTTGCGACCACCTGCAGGTTGTTCTTCACGCGATGGTGCACCTCCCGCGTCAGGCGGGTCTGGCGGGCGAGGCCGTCCTCCAGATCCGCCTCGTGGCGGGTGATGGTCTGCGCCGCGAGCTGGAAGGCGCGGCCCAGCGTGCGGATCTCGAAGGCGGGCGTGGTGAGCGGCGGCGGCACGAAGCGACCGGTCAGGCGATAGGTGTCGATCGCCTCCTGCATCGATTCGAGCGGTCGCAGGATCAGGCGATCGACGACCAACCAGCCGATCGCGGCGCCCGCCACCCACATGAGGATCGGCAGCAGGGTGAGCAGTATCTCGTTGGCACTGAGCGGGGGGCTGGCCACCGACATCGTAATGCGCAGCTGGTTGCTCGCGACCGGCTGCGCGGCCAGCGTTTCGCGCCCGATGGGCATCGACTCGATCGTCGCCATCGTCAGCACGTGGCCGGCATCGTCGCTGGCGTGGAGCGAATAGCTGCCGTCGAGCGCGTGCGGATGCGTCGCGGCGGTCACGAAATTGCGCGGCAGTACCGCAACCGCGAAGCCTGGCAATTCCATCGTGCTCGTGATCAGGCGGAGCGATTGGCCGTCCGGCGCGATGGTGACGATCGGCGTTACTGTATTCGGGCGGCTCGGCAGGATGACGGGCATTTTCCCGGTCGCGCAGAGCGGCTTGCCGAAGGCGTCGAACAGCGCCACCGCCGTTCCGCCACCGATCGTGCCGGATGCATGGAGGCATCCTGTCGCGCCCTCGCGCTGGGCGCCATGGAGAATGCCCGCCGTGCGATCGACCATCAGGTTGAAGCGCTCGGCGCTGTCGGTAGCGAGCAGACGCGCGGCGGCTTCGCGGTTCGTGCGGTTGGCCGACGCGGTTTCCAGCGAGGCGAGCGAGGCGATCATGCCCAGCGGCAGCAGCGCCAGGCTGAGTACGATCAGGATCTTCAGGCTGGTCGACAGGCGCGCGAACAGCCGCACGGCTGGCGATGGTGACGGCGTGGGATGCAAGGCTGTCTCGGGCGGCACGCCTCTAGCTGAGCTTGCCCAGCAGATCGAGCAGCTCCGATGGAATCTCCTCGCTCACCGTCTTGGAATAGACCGAGCGCAGGGCATGGCCGACGTCACGGTCGGCGCCTTTGCCGTCCGCGCCGGATTGCGACGACCCCTTGGCGCTGCGCTTGCTCTTGTTACCGTCGCTCAACGCCAATCTGCCCCGTCCCCTGTCGATGATGAAACCATAATCACCGAACGCGAATCCCGAATACCAAACCACTCACCAAACGGCTCGCGAGGCCGATTGTTTCGGCGTTCGCATCACCTGCGATAAAATCCTCGCGTGGCCGTGGAAACAAAAAAGTCGCAGGATGGTTCCACCTTCGATGATCGTTTCGTTCAAGGGGGCGATCGTCCGGGGGAGGGCGCACTCGACAGCGGCTTCTGCCTCGGGCCAATATGGGCTGCACACAGGAGTTTGAAACGATCATGTCGCTTGGTCAGGAATTGGCGCCGCATCTGCCGTTCGTCCGCCGCTACGCCCGCGCGCTTACCGGAACCCAGAAGCAGGGCGACGCTTATGTCCGCGCCACGCTGGAGGCGATCGTCGCCGCGCCGGAGGATTTCCCGCGCGACGTCGATCCGCGGCTCGGCCTCTACAAGACCTTCCAGGCCATCTGGGGCTCGGCCAATGTCGAGACCGGCGTCGATGGCGGGCAGGACGGTACCCAGCCGGAAGTGATCGCCCAGGCACGCCTCGCGCGGATCACGCCACGCTCACGCCAGGCGCTGCTGCTGACCGCGATGGAGGGCTTCACCAACGAGGACGCGGCCTATCTGATCGGCGTCGACGCGCCCGAGGTCGAGGCGCTGGTCGGTGAGGCGCTCGCCGAGATCGAGCGGCAGACCCATGCCGAGGTGTTGATCATCGAGGACGAGCCGATCATCGCGATGGATCTCGAGACGATCGTGCGCGATCTGGGCCATGGCGTGACCGGTGTGGCGGTGACCCGCGACGAGGCGGTGGCGCAGGCGATGGCGCGTCGTCCAGGCCTTGTGCTGGCCGACATCCAGCTCGCCGATGACAGCTCCGGCATCGATGCGGTGAAGGACATCCTCGCCCAGTTCGAGGTGCCGGTGATCTTCATCACCGCCTTTCCCGAGCGCCTGCTGACCGGCGAGCGGCCGGAGCCGACCTTCCTGATCACCAAGCCGTTCCAGCGCTCGACCGTGAAGGCGGCGATTGCGCAGGCTTTGTTCTTCGACAGCACGACGGTTCCCGCCTGATCGGAACCGCACGAAGGAACCTCTGGCCCTCGCTCGACGTTGGCATGACGTAACGATCGGGAGAGGGCCGATGGCACAGGGCGAACCGCACCTTTCGGAAACGGAAGCAAGCGCCGGCAAGAAGGTCGGCGCGATGCGCTACGTGCTGGCTGTCTCACTTGTTGCGATCGTTGTGATCCTATCCATCCTCCTGATTATCAATCGATAATATGGAATATTACAATGCAAGGGTGGCGCCTGCCGATCGGGCGCCCTATGTCTCGGAAGAGGACGACACTGTTGGCAGTGGCACGGAGCTTGGGGCAGCGATGACGAATGACGGTCCGCCCCGCGCGGAGGATGAGGACGACGGCGCAGAGACGGTGGAAACCCCCGTCCATACGCCATTGCCCGACAACGAATTCAAGGAACAGCTGGCGCAGGTCATTCCGCACCTGCGCGCCTTCGGCCGTTCGCTTTCGGGCAATCGCGACCTCGCCGACGATCTGGTGCAGGAAACGCTGCTGAAGGCCTGGGCGGCGCGCCAGCGCTTCCAGGCCGGCACCAACATGCGCGCCTGGACCTTCATCATCCTGCGCAACCTGTTCCTCAGCCAGATGCGCCGCGCGCGCTTCAAGGGCGAGTGGGACGAGATCACGGCGTCCAAGCTGCTGGCGGCGCCGGCGTCGCAGGATCGCCACGTCGAGCTGGGCGACATGCAGCGCGCGTTGCTCCATTTGCCGCAGCCGCAGCGCGAGGCGCTGATCCTGGTCGGCGCGGGCGGCTTCGCCTATGAGGAAGCGGCCGAGATCTGCGGCTGCGCGGTCGGTACGATCAAGAGCCGTGTCGCGCGTGGTCGCGTCGCGCTGGAAGCACTGCTGAACGAAGGCAAGCTGCCGTCGCGCCGTACGCACGAGACCGATCCGAACACCACCGCGCTGCAGACGATCATGGATCAGGTGGACGACCTGTCGAAGGACGCGCTGGAGCACAAGTGACGAAACCCCGCTCCGGCCAGTGCCGGGGCGGGTTTCAACGCGCGCGATGCGATTTACCGGATCTTGTTCAGCAGCTGCTCGAACTCCGCAGGCATATCCTTGCCGCAATCGAAGCTGTCGCGCAGCGCATTGCGCACGCCTTGATGCTCGATCGGATCGGACACGATGCGTATCCGGCCGCCCGAACGACGTTCCGTCTCTGTCATCGATTTCCAGCCCTGCGTGACCATGAAGTCAACAACGCCGGACTGTTCCGGGGGTTGCGTTGGATCAAGTTGATCGGCAACCCGCAGGCATGAGCGGCGCGAATGCCACACAGGTGCGATCGGCGCTGGAGCGGGCGCTGGCCCATGCGCCCTATCTGCGCCGCCTCGCCGGGCGCGAGCCGGATGTCGCGGCCGCGCTGGAACAGGGCGATTGCACCAGAGCGCTCGATCTGTGCGGGTTTTCGGATGCCTCCGGCGATCCGGTCGCGTCACGATTGCGCAGGGAAAAGAGGCGCTTGGCGCTGGCGCTGGCGGTCGGCGATCTTGCCGGCGCACTGACGCTGGAGGAGGTGACCGGCCACCTCAGCCGTTTCGCCGACCGCGCGCTGGATCGTGCGATCGAGGCGGCGATCCGCGAGCGAACACCGGATGCGGAACCGCGCGGTTTTGTAGCACTCGCACTTGGCAAGCATGGCAGCGGCGAGCTCAATTATTCGTCGGACATCGATCCGATCCTGCTCTTCGATCCCGCAACGCTGCCGCGCCGCGCCAGCGAGGAGCCGGTGGAGGCGGCCGTGCGCATTGCGCGGCGCGTGGTGGAAATCATGCAGGGAACGGGCGACGGCTACGTCTTCCGTATCGATCTGCGCCTCCGCCCCTCTCCGGAAGCGACGCCGCTCGCCATCCCGGTATCGGCGGCGATCAGCTATTACGAATCGAGCGCGCTGCCTTGGGAGCGCGCCGCCTTCATTCGGGCGCGGTCGGCGGCGGGCGACATCGCGCTGGGACAGGAATTCCTCTCCGCGATCCGCCCGTTCGTGTGGCGCCGTTCGCTCGATTTCGGCGCGCTCGGCGAAATCCGCGCGCTCACCCGGCGCATCCGCAACCATTATGAGGCCGGCCAGCGCTTCGGCCCCGGTTATGATCTCAAGCGCGGGCGGGGTGGCATCCGCGAGGTCGAATTCTTCGCGCAGATCCACCAGTTGATCCATGGCGGCCGCGATCCGTCGCTCCGCGCCCCCGCGACGCTGGATGCGCTCGCAGCGCTCGGCGCGGCGGGGCTGGTCGGCGCGGACGATGTTGCCGCATTGTCAGAGGCGTATCGCCTCTATCGAACGGTCGAGCATCGCCTCCAGATGGTCGAGGATCAGCAGACCCACAGTCTGCCGCGTGACTCCGCAGCGCTGGACAACGTGGCGCGTCTCGATGCGCGCGAGGACGGCGCGGCGTTGCTCGATGCGCTGCGCCCGCATGTCGAACGGGTGGGCGCGCTTTACGACAGCCTCGATCCGCCTGAGGACGGCGCCTTGCCGCGCGAGGACGAGCCGCTCGAACTGGCGCTCGCGGCGGCCGGCTTCACCGATGCGGGGACGGCGGCGCAGCGCATCGCCGGGTGGCGCGGCGGCGGTATCCGGGCGCTGCGTTCGCCCGCCGCGCAGCAGGCGCTGGAGGCGGTGCTGCCGCCACTCGTGGCAGCGCTCGGCCGCGCGCCCGATCCGGCGACCGCGCTCAACCGCTTCGATGCGATGCTTTCGCGCCTGCCCAGCGCGATCAACCTGTTCCGCCTGCTGGAGGCGCGGCCGCAGCTCGCCCACCTCGTCGGCGACGTGCTGAGCCTCGCCCCGACGCTCGCCGAGATGCTCGGCCGCCGCCCCGAACTGATCGACGGCCTGATCGACGCCAGCGCATTGGCATCGCCACCGGATGTCGGGACGCTGACCCGCCGCTTCGCCGGAGCCGGTGGCGAGGATTATCAGGCGCTGCTCGATCGGGTGCGGCGCGACGTCAACGAGCTGCGTTTTGCCGAGGGGGTGCAGATCGTCTCGGCGGTGTCCGATCCGCTGGAGGTGGCGGCGGGCTATTCGCGGATCGCGGAAGGCGCGCTGGTCGCGCTGACGGACGCGACGGTGGCGGAGTTCGAGAGGGCGCATGGCCGCATCCCCGGCGGCGAGCTGCTGATCCTCGCGCTCGGCCGCTTCGGCGGGGCGGCGCTGACCCATGCCTCCGACCTCGATCTCGTCTATCTCTTCACCGGCGATCATCTCGCCGAATCGGACGGACCGAAGCCGCTCGGCGCGACCCAGTATTTCAATCGCCTCGCCCAGCGCGTCACCGCCGCGCTCTCGGTGCCGACCGCCGCCGGGCCGCTCTACGAGGTGGACACGCGGCTGCGCCCATCGGGCACGCAGGGGCTGCTCGCGGTCAGCCTCGACAGTTTCGCCCGCTACCAGCGCGAGGGCGCCTGGACGTGGGAGCATATGGCGCTCGCCCGCGCGCGCCCCGTCTACGGATCGGGGGAGGCGCGGACGGCGCTCCAGTCGATCATCGACGGAACGCTTGGCCGGGAGCGCGACGAAGCGTCGCTTCTCGCCGACGCCGTGAAGATGCGCGGCGACATGGCGCGCCACAAACCGCCGGCGGGGCCGCTCGACGTCAAGCTGATGGACGGCGGGCTGGTCGATCTGGAGTTCGTGATCCACGTCACCCAGCTTGTTCACCGCACCGGCTTCGATCCGCGCCTGCGCGTGGCGATCGGGCGCCTCTGCGAAGCGGGCCTGCTGCCGGATACACTGCGCCCCGCCTACGAACTCCTCGCGCGCTTGCTGGTGACGCTGCGGTTGATCAGCCCCGATGCCCAGGAGCCGAGTCCGGCCGCGCGGGATGCGCTGGTGCGCGCCCGCGGCGTTCCCGATTGGCCGGCACTGCTTGCGGCGCTCGACGCAGCGCGGCAGAGCGTGCGGCAAGCCTGGGGCGCGATCGTCGCGCAGGCGGGCAACCTGGCAGGAGAGGCATGATGGCACAGCTCAATCCCGGCGACATGGCGCCCGACGTCACGCTGACCACGCCCGAAGGTGGCGCGCTCACGCTATCGCAGATGCGCGGGCGCCCGCTCGTCCTCTATTTCTACCCGAAGGACGACACCTCTGGCTGCACGCGCGAAGCGCAGGATTTCTCGCACCTCAAGGCGGCGTTCGACGGCGCGGGCGTCGCCGTGCTCGGCGTGTCCAAGGATCCGCCCGCCAAACATGTGAAGTTCGCCGCCAAGCACAACCTGACCGTCGCGCTGGCGTCCGATGAGGATGGGTCGGTGTGCGAGGCGTTCGGCACGTGGATCGAGAAGAGCCTCTACGGCCGCAAATATATGGGCATCGATCGGGCCACCTTCCTGATCGATGCCGAGGGAAGGATCGCGAAGATCTGGCGCAAGGTGAAGGTGCCGGGCCATGCCGGGGCGGTGCTCGCCGAGGCCGAGGCGCTGGCGCGCGCGTGATCGCGGCGGGACGGGCCGGAGCGGCGGCGGCGCGCTCGATCGCGGAGGCCTGCCGCGCCGTCCTGCTTACCACCGATCCGATCGAGAAGGCGTTCGCGGCGCGAGCCGTCGCGCGTCGCTGGCGGCAAAGCGGGCTGGACCATCGCTTCGATGTCGTCATGCCGGATGATCCGCCCCGCCCGGATCAGCCCGAACTGCTGCCACCCAACCGGATGCCCAAGCGCGGACGCGCCGGGTCCGAGCGCTCGCGTCTCGCCATGCTGCATGCGCTGGCGCACATCGAATATGTCGCGATCGATCTTGCCTTCGACTGCGCGGGGCGGTTCGGCGCGGCGATGCCGCGCGAGTTCGTCGATGGGTGGCTGGGCGTCGGTGCGGACGAGGCGATGCATTTCGTATTGCTCGACCGGCGGCTGAGGGCGCTCGGTTCGCATTATGGCGCGCTGCCGGCCCATGCCGGCCTGTGGGAAGCGGCGGGCAAGACCCGCGACGATCTCACCGCGCGGCTCGCGGTGGTGCCGATGGCGCTGGAAGCACGCGGGCTGGACGTCACGCCGATGACGGTCGCCCGCTTCGAGGCGGCGGGCGACGCGCGCTCCGCGCGCATCCTGACGCGCATCTACACCGACGAGATCCGGCATGTCGCGGTGGGCACGCGATGGTTTGAATTCTGTTGCGCGAACGATGGGCAACCTCCGGCCGAACGCTGGCAATCGCTGATTTCGCGACAGTTTCGCGACATCGTGAAGCCGCCCTTTAACGATTCAGCGCGCGCTCAGGCCGGTCTGACGCTGGACTATTATGGGACTCTTGCAGCGTTAACATCTTCCGGTCAGACATCATCCCGCCGTGAGCGGGAGGGGCAAAATTCCACGAGCGGCTGACCCAACGATCCGCGACCGGGAAGCGATTCCGGCCCGTGGGCGCGTGCAAGGTGGACGTATCGTGAGCTTTTGGACCCGTCGTCGAGATAACGTTGCCGATGCCGTTCGGTTTCCTGCCCTGAAGATTTCCGCGATCGCGCTGCTCGGCGCGGGCGTGATGGCCGCCAGCCCGGCCGCTGCGGCGGACACCGTGACGGCGGCGGCCACTGCCGCGACCTCCGGCGCTTTCGATGCGGTTTCCACCTCCGGCCTCGCCCCCAAGGCCGATCCGATGTTCCGCTCGCTGTTCGATGGCTGGAAGAAGATGGACGCGGTGCCCGCCGGTGGCGTGCTGGCCGTGCCGTCGCAGAAGCCGGTGAAGGAATTCCGTTACACCTCCGGCTTCGGCGTGCGCGGCAATCCGTTCAGCGGCCATGGTGGCGAGATGCATCCGGGCATGGACATGGCAGCGCCGACCGGCACGCCGGTATATGCCACTGCCGACGGTATCGTGAGCCGCGCCGAGCGCGCCGGCGGTTACGGCAATCTCGTCCAGCTCGAGCATGGCAAGGGCCTCGAGACCCGCTACGGCCACCTCTCTCGGATCCTCGTCCATGACGGACAGCGCGTGCATCGCGGCGACCTCATCGCGCTGGTCGGCTCCACCGGCCGTTCGACCGGGAGCCATCTCCATTACGAAGTCCGTATCGACGGCCGCGCCGTGAACCCCATGCCTTTCCTGCAGACCGCCGACTACATGACCGCGCTGCAGAACCGCACAGCCCCGATCAAGGGCGCGCAGACCGTCGCGATGGGCGGCCCCGAGGATCCTGACGCCGCCGATTGATCGGTGGATTGATCCGGCGCCCCGGCGATCCTATCTCCGCCTCATGAGCGACGCCCCCGACATCGATCTTTCTCCCGCCGCTGCCGCGCGCGTCGCGACGATCGCGGCCAAGCAAGGCAAGCCCGCCATGCTGCGCCTGTCGGTGGATGGCGGCGGCTGCGCGGGTTTCCAGTATGTCTTCGGCCTGGCCGATGCGGTGTCGGACGATGACGTTACCGCCATCCGCGATGGCGTCACGCTCGTGGTGGATTCGGTGAGCCTCGATCTCGTGCGCGGCGCGATGGTCGATTATGTCGAATCGCTCGGCGGCGCGGCGTTCAAGGTCGAGAACCCGCAGGCGGCGTCCGGCTGCGGTTGCGGATCCAGCTTCTCGATCTGAAGTTCTCGTTGGCCGGTGCGGCGAAATGCGCTCTTCCGCGCATTTCATAAACGGACTCTGACTCTTTCGGATGCGATCCGGCCTCGTTAAGACCGGGGCATGAGGATCGCCACCTACAACGTCAACGGCATCAACGCGCGCCTTCCCCGGCTGCTCGAATATCTGGAGCAGGCGCAACCCGATGTCGTCTGCCTGCAGGAATTGAAGGGCGAGGGCGATCGCATTCCGGCCAGGGAGATCGAGGCCGCCGGCTACGGCGCGATCTGGCACGGGCAGAAGGGCTTCAACGGCGTCGCCATTCTCGCGCGCGGCAGGCAGCCGGTCGAGCGCAGGATCGGCCTGCCGGGCGATCCGGAGGATGTGCAGAGCCGCTATGTCGAAGCGGAGGTGGACGGCGTCGTGATCGCGTCGATCTATCTGCCCAACGGCAATCCGCAGCCCGGCCCCAAGTTCGACTACAAGCTCGCCTGGATGGCACGGCTGGCCGGCCATGCGCGCGATTTGCTGGCCGAGGAAGTGCCGGTGGTGCTGGCCGGCGACTATAATGTCATACCGACCGACATCGACACTTTCTCCGTCCGCGCGATGCAGGACGATGCGCTGATGCAACCCGAGAGCCGCGCCGCCTTCCGCGCATTGCTGTTCCAGGGTTGGACCGATGCGATCCGCGCCCTCCATCCCGAGCCGGAGAAGCTCTACACCTTCTGGGATTATCAGGCCGGTGCCTGGCAGCGCGATGCCGGCTTCCGCATCGATCACCTTCTGCTCAGCCCGCAGGCGGCGGACAGGCTGGTGGATGCGAATGTCGACAAGGCGGTGCGGGGGCAGGAAAAGGCCTCCGACCATGCGCCGACCTGGGTAGAATTGCGCTGACCGCCGTGGAGCCGGGCGCCCGGCAGGGCTGGAGTCGCTGGTCGCGCGCCCTTGCGCTGGCGGTGGCGATCGTCCTCGCGCTGTGGATCGGCGTGCGCGCCGCGAACCCGCCCTCCGTCGTGCCCGCGACCGCGCCCCCGACGGAATTTTCGGCGGACCGGGCGATGGGCGATGTCCGCGCGATCGCGCAGCGCCCGCATCCCGCGTCCAGCGCCGACATCCTGCGTGTCCGCGAACTGCTCGCCGATCGGCTGCACGGCCTTGGCCTGCAGACCGAAGAGCGGCGCTACATGATCGACCCCAAGGACTTTCAAAAGCTGCATGGCTGGAACCCGAAGGCCAGCCCCGCCAGCGAGATCGTCGATCTGATCGGCATCCTGCCCGGTCGCGACCGGTTGAAGCCCGCCGTCGCGCTGATGGCGCATATGGACACGGTGTGGGGTTCGCCGGGCGGCGGGGACGACAGTGTCGGCGTCGCCTCGATTCTGGAGATCCTGCGCGCGATCAAGGCGCGGGGCACGCCCGAGCGTGACATCGTCGTGGTGCTGACCGACGGCGAGGAAATCGGCCTGTCGGGTGCTTCCGCCTTCTGGCCGAGTGATGGTCTGTCCGATCATGTCGGCGTCGTGATCAACCTGGAGGCGCGCGGCGCCGGCGGGCGCGCGACGATGTTCGAGACGGGCGATCTCAATGGCGACATGATCCGCCTGATGGCGGCGAACGTCCGCCACCCGGTCGCCAACTCGATGTCGGTGATGGCCTATCGGCTGATGCCCAACAGCACCGATTTCACGATCGCGCGCGACAAGGGGCTGCCGGGGTTCAACTTCGCGATCATGGGCCGGCCGGAATATTATCATTCGCCGCGCGCCACTGCCGATCGGCTCGATCCGCGTTCGCTGCAGGACATGGGCGATCAGGTGCTCGACCTCGCGTCCGCGCTCGCCACGGCCAAGGCATTGCCCGACGAGGCGGCCGATGCGGTGTTCTTCGATGTCGCCGGGCGCGGCATCATCGCCTATCCGGCCGGGACCGGTTGGCTCGTCCTTCTGATCGCGGCGGCGGGGCTGGGCGGCGCGGTCGCGGGCATCGCGAGGGCGCGGCTGTTGTCGCTGCCCGCCATTGGCCTGGGGCTGCTGGGGCTGATCTGGCTGCTGGCGCATGGCCTGCTGCTGTTGACGGTGCTGAACCTCGTTTCGGGCAGCACGCATCCCAATTATTACGACCGCCTCGCCGCCCTTCCACGACTGGAGGCGCAGGCGCTGCTGGCGAGCCTCGCCGCGCTGGTCGGCTGGCTGGGATGGCGCCGCTGGCCCAGGCGCGTGCTCGGCATCGTGCCGGGTGTCGTGCTGGCCATTCTCGGCTGGGCTTTGGGCGGATCGCACGAGTTGATCCTCTTCGCCGCCGTGGCGGGCATGGTCGCGGGCTGGTTCGCGCCGTCGGCAGGCATTCCGCGCTGGAGCGGCTGGATCGCCGGGATCGGCCTGCTCCTGCTTGTCGCCGTTATCATGCAGGCGAAGGCGCCGATGGCGGCGTGGATCTTCGCGTGGCCGGCGATGGTGCTCGCGCTGGCGGCCGTGCCGATCGCGTGGGGCGATGCCATGTTCGCCAAACCCTGGAGCTGGGCCATCGCGGCCATGGCGCTTGCGATCGTCTTGGCGCCGCTTATCCCGCTGGCGCACCTCGCCTTCCTCGGTATCGGCGGGCCGATGCCGCAGGTGATGCTGGCCTTCCTGCTGCTGGTGGCGGTCGCCGTCTGGCCGCTAGGACGGATCGAGGCGCCGGGGCGGGGCGCGTGGCTGATCGCCGGAGCGCTGTTCGTCGCCGCCCTGGCGATCGCGGTGCAGGTTCGTACCGATCCGATCGCCCCGACGATCCCCGCCTACAGCCTCGATAAATAGTTCGATGTTGGCTTCGCGGCCGGTGCGGGACCGGTTCAGCGACGCGGAACCAGACTAAAGCGCCTTGCCGTAGATCCGGTAGATCTTGTTGACGCGGCTGTCGATCGCGTCGGCGATCGAGACCATCCCCTGATTGTCTTCGAGGATCCAGCCGATCTCGCCGCGCGAGGCACCGAACAGGGCCACCGAATCGCGGCGGATATATTCGATCATCATAAAGGCCAGCTGCGAGGCCAGGCGGGTCGCCTGCAGCTTCTTCTTCACGCCCATCAGCGGCACGCGCATCGTGCGCACCTTGGGCTTGCCCGAGAAGCCGCCGTTCAGGCGCCACAGCAGCTTGACGACGCCGAACGGGAAGAGATTGCCGTTCAGGTCCTTCTGCATCTCGTTGAGATCGGGCCAGGTCATCATGAAGGCGACCGGCTCGCCCTCCACCTCGGCGATGCGGATCAGCTCGTTGAAGACGATCGGCTTCAGCTTCTTGCCGACATAGTTGATCTCGGCGTCGGTGATCGGGAGGAAACCCCAGTTATCCGACCACGCATCGTTCAGGATGGAGAGGATCAGCTCCGCCTCCTGCTTGAACTTGGACTTGTCGACCTTGCGGATGGTGATGCGCGGGTTGCGCTCGCCCGACGACACGATGCGCTGGATCAGCGGCGGGAACTGCTGGGTGATGTCCAGCTCGTAGGTGTTGAGATCCTTCACCTTGCCGTAGCCTGCGGCCTCGATCCACGCCTCGTACTTCGGGTTGTGGTGACCCATCATCACCGTGGGCGAGTGATCGTGGCCCTTGATCAGCAGGCCCGGTTCGTCCCATATCGAGATCGAGATCGGGCCGACCGCCTTGGTCATGCCTTCCTTGCGCAGCCACTGCTCGGCGTGATCGATCAGGACGTTGGCGACCTCCTGGTCCACCGCCTCGAACAGGCCCCAGTTGCCGATGTCGCGGCCGCCGCCCTGTTCGGCCGGCATGTCGAGCCAGAGGTGATCGATATGGGCGGAGATGCGGCCCACATCCCTGCCGTCGCGTACCGCGATGAACAGGTCGATATGGCCATGTTCGAACCACGGATTCTTGCCGGGCGTCAGCAGCTCCAGCGCGTCCATCTTGAGCGGCGGAACCCAGGCCGGATCGGCCTTGTTCAGCGCGAACTGCACTTCGACGAAGCGCTTCTTGTCCGCGACCGTCTTGACGTGAAAAATCTCGATCGCGCCCGCCATGGCCCTGCCCCTTATAAAATGATGGGCGCGCCTTAGGCGAAAGCGCGGGCGCGCTTAAGTTATTTCTTCGTCACTTGTTCTTGTTGCGCGCGCGGAAATCGGCGGTGGCGATCACGCCGCCCGACAGATCGCGGACCTTCGGGTGCTTGTCGGCGGCCGCATCGTCATAGCCGAGGTTGAATACGGTCGCGCTCTTCGGGCGGGCCGAGGCGCCGGCATAATGGGTGCCGCCGATATGATCCCACCAGAAGTTGGTGATGCCGAAATTGCCGGTCTCGTCGTGGAAGTGATGCTCCATGTGGCGCTGCTTGATCATCGCCAGCCACTTGTTCTTCGGCCGGTAGGACAGGTGCTGGATGCAGTGGAAGAATTCGTTCACGCAGGTCTGGATCATGCCGGTGGCGAAAGCCGCCGCCGCGCCGCCCACGCCGCCGATGGCATAGCCCACCGGGATCGTCGCGATCGCCACGGTGGGGATCACGTTGCCCGGCGAGCCGAACAGCACCTCGAGGTGGTTCGGATCCTGATGATGATCGAAATGGATGCGCTTCCAGGTGGCGGCGAGCCAGCTGACCTTCCACATCCAGCGCGAGTGCAGCACCCAGCGATGCAGGCCGTACCACACGACCGGGAAGAGCAGCACCGCCACCGCGATCGCCAGCAGCGTGCGGCCGACCGGCGCGGGCTGGTAGAACCAGGTTCCGATGCCGGCGGCGGCGAGGCCGAGATACAGGATGATCGCCGGATACTGCAGGTAGGCGACGACCAGCTCGCGGAAGGTCATCCGGTCGAGATGGTGCGACTGCGCCCAGAAGCCCTTGCGGCGGATGGCGGTGGTGTTCACTGAGCTACTCGTCCTCGTGCGGTGTCCAAGACCCCAACTCCCAAGCGTCCCATGGCGCTGCAATGCGGCGCGAATGGGGCGTGAAGTTGACAAAGTTGACAGCTGTCACGTGCAAAAGAAGGCATCCCTACAGCGCCGTCCTTTGCGGAAGGGGAGGGAACGGCACCGCTCGCATCGGCTTATGCTGGCAGATGAAATCCTACAAAGGAAGGAGGCTATTCCTCGGTCCGGATCAGCACCGTCTCGCCGATCAGCAGGAACAGCAGGAAGGGCGCCCAGGCCGCGAGGAACGGCGGATAGGCGCCGAGATTGCCCATCGCGACCGCGAAATTGTCCGACACGAAATAGGCGAAGCCCAGCCCCATGCCGATCACGATGCGCAGGAAGAGCGCGCCCGATCGCGCGAGGCCGAAGGCGGAGACGCCCGCCAGCAGCGGCATCAGCACCGAGGAGAGCGGGCCGGATATCTTGTGCCACCAGCCGGTTTCCAGCGGCCCTGTCGGCCGGCCGGCAATCTTCAGTTCGTTGACGACGGACGCGAGGTCGGAAAGCGAGCGCTCCTCGGCCACCACGTCGGCCAGGGAGAACTGGTCGGGCGTGATGTGCTGGCCGAAATCGTAGCGCGCCATCTTCAGCTCGGTGCCCGAAACGACATCGAACATGGTGACGTTCGGCGCGGTCCATCCCGCGATCCCGCCATTGGGGCCGGGCTTGGCGACGGCCGATGGCGCGGTAAAGATGCGGTGCAGCTCCTCGCCGTCGCGATCGTAGACGGTGACCCCGGTCAGCCGCACGGCCGTTCCCTTGCCCGTCACTTGCGCCGCGTGGACGATGTCGTCGCCGTCGCGCACCCACACGTTGCCGCTGCTGTTGCTGCCCTTGGGGATCGGCCCGTAATTGACGTCCTGCCAGGCATCGAGCGTCGCGGTGGCGCGCGTGACGATCCGCTCGTTGAAGGTGAAGGCGAGGGCGGCGATGCCGATGCTCGCCAGCATCAGCGGCGCCAGGATCTGGTGGGCGGAGACGCCGCCCGCCTTCATCGCGATGACTTCCGAATTCTGGTTCATCGACGCCAGCGTGATCAGCGTGCCGAGCAGCACCGAGAAGGGCAGGAAGAAGGCGACGATCTGCGGCAGGCGCAGCGCGACATAATGCCACAGCTGCGCCTCGCCATTGCCGGCGACGGCGAGGATGTCGCCGGATTCGCCCAGCAGATCGAGCGTCTGCATGATCGCGACGAGCGCGACCAGCACGGCGGCGGTGCGCGTGAGGAAGGTGCGCGCCATATAGAGGAACAGGGTGCGCGACGGGAAGAACTGGAATTCCGGGGCGAGCCTCATGCGCGCGCTCCTGGGCGGCGGCCACGGCGGAACCAGCGGCCGAAATTGGCGGCGAGCTTCTCGAAGCCGCGTTCCAGCGCGCCAATCGGCTGGCCGCCCGGCTTGTGGGCGAGCGTATGGTACATCCACCAGATCAGCGCCGAGAAGAGCAGGAACGGCACCCACAGGGCGATGATCGGGTTGATCTTGCCCAGCGCCGCCACGGCGGAGGCGTATTCATTGATCTTGTGGTAGGTCACGATCATCACGATCGACAGGAACACGCCCAGCGCCGACGAGGATCGCTTGGGCGGCACCGCCAGCGCCACGGATAGCAGCGGCATCAGGAACATGATCGCCACTTCCACCAGGCGGAAGTGGAATTCGGCGCGGCTCTGCAGGCGTTCCTTGAGCGGCGTGTTGGCGGCGTGGCCGACGCGCACGAGTTCGGGCACGGTCAGCTCCTCGTTCGCGGTGCCGCCGCGGCGACGGAAGTCCTCGACCTTGGGCAGCGCGATCGGGAGATCGTGGCTGGTGAAGCTCAACACGCGCGGCGTCTTGAAATTGGGCGCATTGTTGACGAGCACGCCGTTGTGCAGGCGGAAGATGATCGTGTCGGGGTCGTCGGTCGCGAAGAAGCTGCCGGTTTCGGCGGTGACGGCGTAGGTCTTGCCCTGGTCGCCCTCGGCATGGACGAAGATGCCGGAGAGGTCGCGGCCGCCATTGGCGCTCTTCTCGATCCGGAGCGTGTCCTTCTTGCCGAGCTTGGTGAACTCGCCGACCTTGATCGAGGCGCCCAGCGCGCCCGAACGCAGCTCGTAGCGCAGCCCCTCATAGGCATAATGCGAATAAGGCTGGATGAAGCCGACGATCAGCAGGTTCACGAAGGCGAGGCCGGCCGCGTACATGTAGGGCACGCGCAGCAGCCGCCCATAGCTCCAGCCGAGCGCGCGCAGCACGTCCAGCTCGGACGACAAGGCGAGCCGGCGGAAGGCGAACAGCGTGCCCAGCATCAGCCCGATCGGCACGCCCAGCGACATATATTCGGGGATGGTGTTCGCCAGCATCTTCCACACGACGCCGACCGGCCCGCCTTCGCGGATCACGAAATCGAACAGCCGCCGCATCTTGTCGAGCAGCAGCAGCATCGCCGCCAGGATCAGCGTCGAGGCGAGGGGCGTCGCCATCAATCGGGCGATGTATCGATCAATCCGCGTCAGAAATTGCAAGGTTTGGACGCCTCATGACCCTTTTTCGGCCGCAATTGCGACCGATCTAGCAACCGTGGACAGAGACCGGGATCGTCGATTCCGTGCCCCTGAACGCACGAGCCTATAGCTTCCGGAGGATGGAAGGTCATGTCCAAAAAGCGGTCCCCGCTGGCACTCCTCGCGCTCGGCGCGCTGGTGGCGCTGCCGGCCGCCGGGCAGGCGTCCGCCATCGGTCCCTTTGCCGGCGTCTGCGAATCGGGCGGTTCGGCGATGCTGGTGCACGTCACCGGCTTCAAGGCGCGCACCGGCGTGATCCGGGTGCAGTCCTATGGCGGCGATCCCGATCATTATTTCGACAAGGGCAGCTACCTGAAGCGCATCGACGTGCGCGTGCCGACGGCCGGCGCGGCGGATGTCTGCGTGCCGGTGCCCGGCCCCGGCCGCTATGCGATCTCGGTGCGCCACGATGTCAACGGATCGGGCAAGACCGACAGGTCGGACGGCGGCGGCATGTCCGGCAATCCGCACCTTTCGCTCATCGACCTGATGTTCAAGCGCAAGCCGTCGCCCGATCAGGTGTCGGTGGATGTGGCGCACGGGGTGAGGACGGTGCCGGTGGTGCTCAACTATCTGCAGGGCGGATCCTTCCGCCCGGTGGCCTGAGGCGCGATGGCGCGGGTCGCTCTCCTGTCCAATCCCCGCTCGACGGGAAATCGCTCGCTGCTGCCGCGCGTCCGCGCCTTCTGCGCCGAGCATCGCGACGTCTTCCACTACGAGGTTGAGAGCGTCGACCAGATCGGCGACGCGCTGCGCACGATCGCGCGTGTCCGTCCCAAGATCCTCGTGATCAACGGCGGCGACGGCACCGTCCAGTCGACGCTTACCGAACTGTATCATGGCGAGCATTTCGGGATGACGCCGCCGCCGGTCGCGGTCCTGCCCAACGGCAAGACCAACCTGATCGCGCTCGATCTGGGCGCGGTGGGCGATCCGCTCGCGGCGCTCCAGAAGATCATCGACATCGCCCGCGACGACATGGCGCCGCACATCGTGGCGCGCGAGCTGATCGCGCTCAGCCATGGCGAGGCGAACGACCGGCCAGTGCTGGGCATGTTCCTGGGCGGCGCAGGGCTTGCGGATTCGATGCTCTATTGCCGCAACAAGATCTATCCGCTCGGCCTGCCCAATTCGGTCAGCCATTTCCTGACGGCGATGGCGATCCTGCTGACGATGATCTTCGGCATCCGCGCGCGCTTCCTGCCGCCCAGCCCCAAGCCGGTCTCGGTCTCGGTGCTGAAGCAGGGGGTGCTGACCGGCACCTTCGCGGTGATGATCGTCACGACGCTGCACAAGCTGGTGCTCGGCTGGAAGCAGGCGCAGAGCGACAAGGCTGGCGCCCTCCAGCTGATGATGGTCGAGCAGAAGCCCGGATCGCTGGTCGGCGCGACGGTCGCCAGCATCTTCGGGCGGCTCGGTCGCAAGGCGATGCCGGGCGTTCATATCGAGCGCGGCGACGAGATCCGCATCGAGGGCGAGCGGTCCAGTGTGATCCTCGACGGCGAGCTGTTCGAGGCGAAGGCGGGCTTCCCGATCGTGCTGACGCCGACCGCGCCCGTGCCCTTCCTGAGCCTCGCCGCCTGAGGGCGGGTACGGTGACCGAACGCTTGCGCGATCTGGTCGCGGCCGAACTGGCCGAGCCGGTCGATCCGCGCGCTGCGCGCCTCGCGGTGGCGGTGGCGGCGCGCTACCGGCAAGCTGCGCGGGCGGTGCTGTTCTACGGATCATGCCTGCGCGAGAAGCAGCTCGACGGGCTGATGCTCGATTTCTACCTGATCGTCTCGGACTATCGCGCGGCCTACGGCAAGAGCTGGCTGGCGCGCGCGAACCGGCTGATCCCGCCCAACGTCTTCCCGTTCGAGGCCGACGATCTCGCCTGCAAATATGCGGTGCTGAGCGAGGCGGACTTCGCGCGGCTGTGCGGCCCGGCGACGGACAATCCCTCGGTATGGGCACGCTTCGCGCAGCCGGCGCGGCTGGCGTGGGTTGCAGACGAGGCGGCGCGAGAGGCCGCGATCTCGGCCACGGCGATGGCCGCACCCACGCTGATCGCGCGGACCCTGCCGACGCTCACCTCCGAGCCGACCGATCCGCTCGACATCTGGCGCGCGGCCTTCGCGCTCACCTATGCGGCCGAACTGCGGGCGGAGCGCGGCACCCGGTCGGGCAGCATCGTGGACAGTGATCCGGAGCGGTATCGGCGCTTCACGCCGGCGGTGCTGGACGCGGCGAGGGGGCTTTCGGTTTCGCAGGGACGGGCTGATGCGTTGGAAGGCTGGCGCCGCACGCAGCGTCGCGGCAAACGCCTGACGCTTCTCCGCCTCGCCAAGGCCAGCGCCACCTTTGCGGGCGGGATCGATTACCTCGCGTGGAAGATCAACCGTCACGCCGGCACGCAGATCGAGATCCGGCCGTGGCAGCGTCGCTGGCCGATCCTGGGCGCGATCACCCTGCTGCCGAAGCTGCTCGCGAAGGGCGCGGTGCGGTAAAAATCCTCCCCATCGCAGATGGGGAGGATGAAGGTCACGCCGCGTGGGCCGGTCTTGCGCGTACCATCGCGTCGCCGACCGCACGCTCCAGCGCCGCCACCGTGAACGGCTTGCGCAGCACCGCTTCGCCCTCCAGCTCACCGCCTTCGCCCGCTTCTCCGGCATAGCCGGTCACGAACAGCACGCCGACATGCGGAAACCGCGCACGGACCTGAGCTGCGACTTCCGGGCCGGTCATGCCGGGCATCACCACGTCGGTGATCATCAGGTGGATGTCGTCATGCCCTTCGAGCAGCGCCAGCGCCTCCTCGCCACTCGCGCAGGCCAGCGGGCGGTAGCCGAGTTCGGTGATCGCCGAGGTGGTGGCGACGCGCACGCGCGGATCGTCCTCGACGATCAGCACCGGCTCGCCGGTGAGCACGGCGGGTATCGGTTCGGCCGGCACCTGGCGCAGCTGCGGCATCTGGATACTGTCCGCCGGCGCATTCTTCTGCCCGCGCGGAAGATACAGCGACACGGTGGTGCCTTCGCCCGGCGTCGAGCGGATCGCAATGTCGCCGCCCGACTGGCGGACGAAACCGAAGATCTGGCTCATGCCGAGGCCGGTGCCCTTGCCGACTTCCTTGGTGGTGAAGAACGGCTCGAACACGCGCTCCAGCACCTCCGGGGTCATGCCGCAGCCGGTATCGGTGACGGCGACGCGGACATGGTCGCCGGCCTTGGCCTCGCCGACCTGGCCTTCCGTCAGCGTCACGTTGTCGACCGCGATCTCCAGGCGGCCCGCGCCGTTCATCGCGTCGCGCGCATTGACCGCAAGGTTGAGGATGGCGTTTTCGAGCTGCAGCGGATCGACCCAGATCGGCCAGGCGCCGGCGGCCAGCCGCGTCGTCACCATCACCCGTTCGCCGAGCGTGCGGTCGATCAGGTCGGACATGCCGTCGATCAGCTTGGCCGGGTCGATCGCCTCGGGCAGCAGCGGTTCGGCGCGCGCGAAGCCGAGCAGGCGGCGGGTCAGCGCGGCGGCGCGGTTGGCGCCCTCCATGGCGTTGTCGATATGGCGACCGACCTCGTCCGCCTCGACCTGGAGGCGGCGGCGCGCGAGATCGAGACCGCCGACGACCACCGCCAGCATGTTGTTGAAATCGTGCGCGATGCCGCCGGTGAGCTGGCCGACGGCCTCCATCTTCTGCATCTGGCGCAGCCGCGCTTCGGCGGCCTCGCGTTCGGCCATCTCGCGGTTGAGCAGCGCATTGGATTCGGAAAGCTCGCGGGTGCGCTCGGCGACGGCCTGCTCCAGCCAGATATTGCGGTCCTCGGCCTCTTCGGTCTCGCGCTGGGCGCGGCGCTGGGTGACGAGCGCGAGGCCCGCCAGCCATGCCAGGCCGATGCCGCAGGTGACGAGCAACAGGCCGGTCAGCGACAGCAACTTCACGACATGATTGGATTCGCTCGCCGCCGCGTCGGAAAGGTCGAAGCGGTTCTGCAGCTTGCCGCTCTCATGCTCCTGAATCGCGGCCAGCGTCTTGTCGATCTGGCCGATCAGCTTGGAATGGCCGGCGTTGTTGAATAGCAGCAGGGCAGGCCAGCCCTGCTTGTAATAAGCCCGCTGCGCGGTGAGGCCCAGCTCCTGGCCACGCGCGGTGTAGAGATCGCGCAGCTGGTGGACGAGTTGCACCTCAGTCGGATCCTTGCCGACGAGCGTCTCGAGCTGGGCGATCTGCGCGCCGGCATCCGTCCAGGCATTGTAGTAGCTGGTGCCCATGCCGCGATCGGCGCTGGTCGCGAAGCGGCCGAGCGAGGCTTCCGCCCTGGCCATCGACGTGCCGACCGAGCGCGTGACCAGCATCACGTCGTAGCTGTGACGCTCCAGCTCCAGCGCGCGGTCGCGCTGGCGATTGGAGGCGCTGGCCTGGAAGATCAGGACGACCACGATGGTCGCCGCGATCAGCGCACCGGCCAGCACGCCGAGGTTCAGCGGCGACAGCCAGCGCCGTGCGCCGGCGCCCTCATCCACAGGATCGATAACCCCCATGCTCATGGTTTCCGATTCTATGCCGGAAATGGTTACCGAAAGGATAATGAAGAATGAGAAACGGTAACGATCGCGCCGTGATCTATCATCGTCATTGCGAGCGGAGCGAAGCAATCCACCGCCACAGGTGTCGCGCTCATGGATTGCTTCGTCGCTACGCTCCTCGCAATGACGAGGCGATCAGCCTGGGATGCAGCCCACGTGCCGGCCCGCCTTCGCGAACATCTCGATGATGTCGGCCACCTGCTCGTCGCGATGCTCGGCGCAGAGCGAGCAGCGCAGCAGGAAAGTGCCGGCGGGCGTCGCCGGGGGGCGCGCCATGTTGACGTAGAGGCCCAGCTCCAGCAGCGACTGCCACATGCCGACCGCCTGCTCCTGATCGGGCAGGATGACGGCGATGATGGCGGACTGGGCATCTTCGGTGCCCAGCTTGAAGCCGAGATCCTTGAGGCCCTTGTGCAATCGGCGGCTGTTGTCCCACAGCTTGCCGCGCTTGTTGCCGGCATGCATCAGCTTGCGGATCGACGTGGCGGCGGTAGCGACCACGCTCGGCGGCAGCGATGCGGTGAAGACGTAGGGGCGGCAGACCAGCCGCAGCACCTCGAACTTCGGATGGTTGGAGACGCAGAAGCCGCCCACCGTGCCGACCGACTTGGAGAAGGTGCCGACCACGAAGTCGATATCGTCCTCGCAGCCCAGCTGCTCGTAGACGCCGCGGCCATGCTCGCCGAAGAAGCCCATGCCGTGGGCCTCGTCGCACAGGATCATGGCGCCGTGCTTCTTCGCGACCGCCACCATCTCGGGCAGCGGCGCGATGTCGCCGAACATCGAATAGACGCCTTCCAGCACCACCAGCTTGCCGGCCTCCTTGGGCAGGCGGCCGAGGCGCTTGTCGAGATCCTCGACGCTGTTGTGGCGGAAGCGGACGATCTCGGCATTGCCCAGCCAGCAGCCGTCGTAGATCGAGGCGTGGCTGTCGGCGTCGAGGATGATGTAGTCGCCCTTGCCGGCGAGGGTGGAGATGATGCCGAGATTAGCCTGATAGCCGGTCGAGAACACCATCGCGGACGAGGTGCCGTAAAACTCCTTCAGCGCGTCCTCGACATCCTTGTGGGGCGAGTAGGTGCCGTTGAGCACGCGGCTGCCGGTGGTGCCCGAACCGAAATCGGTGAGCGCCTGGCGTCCGGCCTCGACCACGTCGGGATCGAAGGTCATGCCCATGTAATTGTAGGTGCCGAGCAGGATGGTCGGCTTGCCGTTGATGATCGCCTCGGTGGGCGAGAGCACCTTCTCCATCACGATCGCGAACGGATCGCGCACGCCCGTCGCCAGCAGCGCCTCGCGCTCCGCGATCAGCGGATCGAACTTGGAGAAGAGATCGGCGGTATGGGCGCCGGTCAGCGCATCGACCGGCTTGTCTTCGGGGAGGAGGCCGGCGTCGGTCATGCCTTGGCCTTCAGTTTCTCGACCGCATCGACGAGTTGGCCGACCGTCTCGATCTCGGCCTGCATGTTCATCGTGATGATGATGTCGAACTCGTCCTCGATCGCCGCGACGAAATCCATCACGGTCAGGCTGTCCCATTCGAGATCCTGGGCGAAGCGGGTGCCCTCGGAGAGCTCGATGCCCTTCTTGTTGAAGGGGTCGATCAGTTCCTTCACTCGGGCGAAGGTTTCGTCGCGCGTTGTCATGGGCGATGTCCTTAATGGCGTGGGCGCGGCCTGCCAAGCGATTGCGGCGGGGATGGGGCGGGACTGCGGCCCGCCTGCCGCTATTTGAGCAGACCTTCCTCGCGATAGCTTTCCGCCGCCACGGCGAGGCCGTCGAGCGTCGCCAGTTGCGGACGCCAGAGGTGGGCAGGGGGGCGGAACTCCGGATTGGCCACCCAGTCGTCGTGGAGGAAGTAGCTGACCCGGTCGTCGGTGAGCTTGGCGTTGGGGCCTCGCACCATCGCGTCGATCTTTGCGCCCGCGCGCATCGCCCATCCGGGGACCGGCTGCGCGCGCACCCGCCGGCCGACCGCCATGCCGATCGCCTGCGCGAACTCTCCGTGCGCCCAGCCGCCGGGGCGGCCATCATCCGGCTCGTAGATCGCGGCCTGGCTCTCGTCGTCGTCGGGCAGCACGGCGAGCAGCAGGCGGACCAGATCCTGCGCGGCGATCACCGACAGGCGGCCGCCGGGCGGATGCGGCACGAGGCCGCGCGCGGCGGCGCGGAACAGTTCCAGCATCTCGCGGTCGCCGGGGCCGAACACGGCGGGCGGGCGCACGATCGTCCAGTCCAGCGCGGAGGCCGCGACGATGATCTCGGCCCGCGCCTTGGACCAGCCGTAATTGCTGAGCTTCGGCTCGCGCGCGGCGAGCGAGGAGACGTGGACGAAGCGGCGGATACCGGCCGCGCGCGCGGCATCGACGACGGCGAGCGTGCCCTCGACATTGCCGATCGCGAACTCCTCGCGGCTCGGCGCGCTGACCACGCCGGCGACATGGATCACCGCATCGGCGCCCGCGACGAGCTGGGAGAGCGCGAGCGGCTTCTCCATCGATCCGTAGATCCACTGCACCCCGTCGCGCGGCGGGCGCGGCGAGCGGGTGAGCGCGCGGACGAGGTGGCCCTGCGCCAGCGCGGCGTCGATCAGGTGGCGCCCGACGAAGCCGGTGCCGCCCGTGACGGCCAGCGTGCGATGGCGGTTCCTCACAGCAGCACCATGTGATCGCGATGCACCAGAGCCGCGCGGGGCGCATGGCCGAGGATCGCGGCGAGATCGGCCGAGCGCTTGCCCGCGATCAACAGCGCCTCCCCCGCATCATATTCGGAGAGACCGCGTGCGATAGCGTGTCCGGCCACCACGATGTCGATCACGTCACCGCGTCGGAACGCGCCTTCCACGCCGGTGGCCCCGGCCGGGAGCAGGCTGGCGCCGCCCGCCAGTGCCTTCGCCGCGCCGGCATCGACGAGAATGCGGCCTTTGGCGGTCAGGCGGCCCTTCAGCCAAGCCTTGCGCGCGCCGGATCGGGCGGGGGCGGGGAAGACGGTGCCGCGATGGGTGCGGGCGAAGACGCCTAGCGGATCGTCCTGCTTGCCGCCGACAATGGCGAGGTGCGCGCCGCCGGCATGGGCGATCTTCGCCGCCAGCAGCTTGGCGACCATGCCGCCCGATCCCATGCCGGACGCCGATCCGGTGTCGGCCATCGCCATCACCGAGGCATCGAGGCTCGGCACCTCCTCGATCAACGTCGCTTGCGGGTCGCGCTGCGGGTTGGCGGTGTAGAGGCCGTCGACGTCGGAGAGCAGGATCACGCCATGCGCGCCCGCCGCCTGCGCCACGCGCGCGGCGAGGCGATCATTGTCGCCGAAGCGGATTTCCTCGGTCGCCACCGTGTCGTTCTCGTTGACCACCGGCACCACGCCCAGCGCCAGCAGCCGCCCGAAGGTGGCCGACGCGTTGAGATAGCGGCGGCGATCCTCCAGATCGTCGAGCGTCAGCAGCATCTGCGCGGCGGTGAGATCGTGGCTGCCGAGCAGCTCCGCCCAGCAATGCGACAGCGCGATCTGGCCGGTCGCGGCGGCGGCCTGCGCATCCTCCAGGCTGGCGCGTCCGCCGCCAGGCAGGCCGAGCCGCCGCGCGCCGAGCGCGATCGCGCCGGAGGACACGATGATGATCTTCTGGCCAGCCTTGTGCCGCTCGGCGAGGTTCGAGACGACGCCCGCCAGCCAGTCGCGCCGGACATGCCCGTCGGGCGCGACGAGCAGCGCCGAACCGATCTTCACGACCAGCGTCGGGCAGGCGGCGGGGGCGAAACGATCGGCGCGAGTCATCGGGTTGGGCAGGAACCGGCGAAACAGGAAAAACGGATGCGCCCGCTTAGGGGTAACAGCGCCGTGTCACAATGGGGACCAGGGCTTCTCTTCGTCCGCTGCGCTCGTCTGGACGCTCTCCAGCGACGGGCCGACCGGGCCGATCGCCTCGACCAGCGCATCGAGGACGGCGGGCAAACCTTCGCCCGTCGCGCCGGACAGCAGGAACGGCTCGACGCCGCTCGCCTTCTTCAGCGCCTTGATGAGCTTCGCTTTCGTCTTGGCGTCGATCGCATCGATCTTGTTGAGCGCCAGCACCTCGGTCTTGTCCTCAAGACCATTGCCGTAGGCGGACAGCTCCTCGCGCACGATCTGGTAGGCCTCGATCGGGTCATCGCCGGTCGCATCGACGAGGTGCAGCAGCACCCGGCAGCGCTCGATATGGCCCAGGAAGCGGTCGCCGATGCCGGCGCCATCCGCAGCGCCTTCGATGAGGCCGGGGATGTCCGCCACCACGAACTCGCGATCGCGATGGCTGACCACGCCGAGCTGCGGGCGCACCGTGGTGAAGGGATAGTCGCCGACCTTCGCCTTGGCGTTGCTCACCGAGTTGATGAAGGTGGACTTGCCGGCATTGGGAAGCCCCACCAACCCGGCGTCCGCCAGCAGCTTGAGGCGCAGCCACACCCACATCTCGTCGCCCGGCCAGCCAGGGCCGTGCTGGCGCGGCGCGCGGTTGGTCGAGGTCTTGTAGCTGGCGTTGCCGCGCCCGCCGTCGCCGCCGCGCAGGAACACCTGCTTCTGGCCAGACTCCACGAAGTCCGCGAGGACGGTCTCGCCATCCTCGTCCGAGATCAGCTGGGTGCCGACCGGCACGCGGATGAC
The DNA here is from genome assembly GCF_029906645.1 of Sphingomonas oryzagri. Taxonomy (NCBI): domain Bacteria; kingdom Pseudomonadati; phylum Pseudomonadota; class Alphaproteobacteria; order Sphingomonadales; family Sphingomonadaceae; genus Sphingomonas; species Sphingomonas oryzagri. The sequence continues at coordinate 2,441,875 of NZ_JARYGZ010000001.1, read as the reverse complement.
GAGATCGTCGCCACCCGGTCCGGTGCGATTGGAGCCGGAGCCGCCCTTGCCGCGCGGCGCGCGGAAATGCTGGGTGTAGCGGAAGTCGATCAGCGTATTGAGGCCGGGCACCGCCTCGAACACGATATCGCCGCCCTTGCCGCCGTTGCCGCCGTCCGGCCCGCCATATTCGATGAACTTCTCGCGCCGGAAGCTGACCGCGCCGGGGCCGCCGGCACCGGAACGGATGAAGATCTTGGCCTGGTCGAGAAAGTGCATGAGCGTTCGCGGGTCCGTCTGGACGAGGGACCGCGCCCCGAAATGTCGGGATGGCGGGATGAACTCGTCACGAAAGGCGCGCCCTTAGCCGGATTCGGCCTCGGGCGCTACCCTTGCGGCGTCAGTTGGGCCGGTGCTCGTACATGAGGCAATCGACCTCCTGCCCGCGAACCGCGCTCCAGCGCTTCTCGACTTCTCCGGTAGGCTGGAAGCCGAGCTTCTCCAGCACCCGTCCTGAGGCGGGATTGTCCGGAAAATGGCCCGAACGCAGCTTCATGCGCAGGCCGTCCTTGGCCATGCCGACCACCGCCTGGCCCGCCTCGGTGGCGAAACCCAGCCCCCAGCAGGGCCGCGCGATCCAGTAATCGAGCTCGGCCGTTTCGTCGCTGCCGGTTTCGCGCAGCGCGATGCCGCCGACCAGCTTCGGCGCGCCGCGCGTCCGGGCATAGATCAGCAGTTCCGGCAGATCGTCATGCCCCCGATCGCGCAACAGGAAGGCTTCCGCATCCTCCGCGCGATACGGCCAGGACGTGCCCGGCAGCTTGTCGATGATCGCCTCGTCGGCGATCGCATTGAAAAGGGCCGGGGCGTCCTCGCCCCAACCCGGCCGCAGCAGCAGCCGTTCGGTTCGTGCAAACATGGCGGTATTCTCTATGCCTCTCCCACGCCCGCCCAGAACGCGCCTAACGACGATAAGTTACGGGCGAACGACAGATTATTTGCAGGGAGAAACAAAAAAAGGGAGCCGGGGCGACCCGTCTCCCTGTACGCTCCGCTGGTCGCGAAGCCCGGATCGCCCGTAGGACGATCCGGTGAGAATCGTCCGATGTTACTCGGCGGCTTCCGCCATGGCGTCGACCGATACGTACTTGCGGCCGAGCTTGCCATCGTGGAAGCGCACGCGGCCTTCCGCGGTCGCGAAAAGGGTGTGGTCCTTGCCGATGCCCACGTTCACGCCCGGATACACCTTGGTGCCGCGCTGGCGGATGATGATGTTGCCGCCGATCACTTCCTGACCGCCGAACTTCTTCACGCCGAGACGACGACCGGCCGAATCGCGACCGTTGCGCGAGGAGCCGCCTGCTTTCTTATGTGCCATTGCTTCTACTCCTACCTAGCGCTCAGGCTTCCGCGGACGCGGCCGGGGCCTCGTCCTTCTTCGCGGCGGCCTTCTTGGTCGCCTTCTTCTCGGCGCCGCCGACCGACAGGATCTCGAGGATCGTGTGGTACTGGCGATGGCCGTTGCGGCGGCGATAGTTATGACGGCGACGCTTCTTGAAAACGATCACCTTCTCGCCGCGCGCCTGCGCGATGATCTTGGCCGAGACCGCGAGGCCATCGGTGGACTTGGCTTCGCCGTCCGCACCGGCGAACAGGACGTCGCCCAGCGAGATGGTGTCACCGGCCTCACCGGCCAGCTTCTCGACGACGATCTTGTCTCCGGCGGCGACGCGATACTGCTTGCCGCCCGTGCGCACGATAGCGAACATGGCTCTCTCTTCTAATCTCGACCTGACGCGCGGGAATGGAGCGAAAGCCCCACGGCCCCGCGCGGAAAGACCGGCCGCATAAGAGATTCGGGTGAGTCTGTCAATGATGTTTGCGGTGCCGGCCCACTCCTCGGCCCAGCCTCCCGTCCCAGCATCATCCTGTCGGCAGCAGGCGCTCTTCCGCGCCTGCATCGATCGTCAATGGCGATGCTCGCGGCGCAACGTATAGCGGCCATCGGCGAAGCCGTCGAACAGGCCATCGAGCGCGGGATGCTCGACCGGTTCCTCGCTGCGATCGGCCACCAGATTCTGCTGGCTGACATAAGCGACGTAGCTCGATTCGGCATTCTCGGCGAGCAGGTGGTAGAAGGGTTGGTCCTTCGATGGGCGAATGCTCTCGGGAATCGCCTCGTACCATTCCTCGGTGTTGGCGAACACCGGATCGATGTCGAAGATCACGCCTCGGAAATCGAGCAGCCGGTGCTTCACCACGTCGCCCACCGAGAAGCGCGCGTGCACGACACTGGGCGCGGCGAGCAGCGCGTCCGGCACGATGCGGGCGAGGCCGGCGATGTCGGGGCTGTTGTCCATGCGTATCTATCTAGGGCTTCAATCGTACGACACAAGCGCAAGCCCACTTGGCAAGCGCGTGGAGTGCCGCTAATGGCCGCGCCTCACGACCATGCGGCGCCTTTCCGGCCCGTCGGCTTGTCTCGCGGAGAGGTGGCAGAGTGGTCGAATGCGCCGCACTCGAAATGCGGTTTACGGGCAACCGTAACGTGGGTTCGAATCCCACCCTCTCCGCCAGTTTCGCCGCAACATTATGTCTCAAGTCGTCCCAGGACGTCTCAAAAATCCCCTGATTTCAAATGCTTGATGACGGGGTTCGTCTGCGGTAATCTCGCGACGTCTCAGGGCAGCAAAGCCCGAAAGGGGGGTCAAAAGGGGGGTAGCAACCTCACAAAGGGGGGTCGAAAGGGGGGTCCGAAACTCTCCGTCGAACGGCTTGGAGACCTCTCCGCCGAACATCGAAGCCACCACCCAAGGCGGGTTGGGTTGCCATGGAGCAACCGTTCGTGACCCGCCGCCTGCTCAATCGCCTGACCGCCCTTGAAGTACAGCATCTCTCGAAGCCCGGCAAATATGCCGACGGGGGCGGCCTCAACCTCATCATAGGCACGCGCGGCCAGAAGCGCTGGGCCTATATCTATACGCGTCATGGACGGCGCTTCGAACTGGGGCTGGGAGCCGTGCGCGACGTGCCGCTCGCTGCCGCACGCACCCAGGCGACGGAGTATCGGGAGGCGCTCGCCGTCGACAAGGATCCGCGCAGCGTCCGACAGGCGGCCGAGCGCCGGACCACCTTCGGCGACTATGCGGCCGCGTATCTCGAAACGATGACGCCGACCTGGCGCAATCCGAAGCACGCCCAGCAGTGGGTCATGACCGTGACGGTCTATGCGGCTCCGCTTCACAAGAAGCTTATCCACGAGATCGTGACCGATGACGTCGTGCGCGTGCTCAAGCCTCGCTGGCTGGAAACACCGGAAACAGCGGACCGGCTGCGCGGTCGGATCGAGAAGATCCTCGATTCCGCAAAGGCCATGGGCCTGCGCGACGGAGACAATCCCGCGCGCTGGCGAGGGCATCTCGACCAGATCCTGCCCAAACGGCGATCGCGCGGCCGCGGCCATCATACCGCACTTCCGTTCGAGCAGTTGCCGGATTTCCTGCAGAAGCTCGGCGAGCGATCCGGCGACGCTGCGCGCGCGCTCGAGTTCACCATCCTTACGGCCGCCCGCACGCGGGAGGTGATCGGGGCCCGTTGGGAGGAATTCGATCTCGACGAGGGGCTTTGGACGGTCCCGGGCGAGCGCATGAAGGCGGCCAAGGATCATCGCGTGCCGTTGTCTGCCCCCGCGATCGCCTTGCTCAAGCGGATCGGACGTAAGACGGGTTCTGCCTTCGTCTTCACGCAAGGGCCGAAGAAGAAGCCCCTTTCCAACATGGCCATGGCAATGATCCTTCGACGCATGGACGTGTTGGTCACGGTCCACGGCTTCCGGTCGTCCTTTCGCGACTGGGCGGCGGAGACCACCAACTTTTCGAACGAAGTTTGCGAAATGGCACTTGCGCACGCAATCCCGGGAAAGTCGGAGGCTGCCTATCGTCGGGGCGACCTCTTTCTCAAGCGCCGGCGCCTGATGGAGCAATGGGGTCGCTTCTGCGCCGGAACGCCGGAGACGTCGGTCGCCGCTGGTCCGGAGGTATTGCCCCAGGGGCTCTATCCCACGGAGGAGGAGCGGACGTCACTGCTTGCGCTGCTCTCCCATGCGCGCTGCGCGCTGTGCGGGTCCGGGTGGGGAGATCCTTGCCGGTCTCCCGACGACGCGGCACTTCCTTGGGGGCAGTCGCATGACCGCCGCTTCATGCGGCTTGTCGAGGACTGGTCGCTGACCAGCGACGGCGACCTTGCGACGACGCTCGCTTCTGCGAAGGTTTCGTCCCAGGCCTCGAAGGCCGCGACCGTCAAGCTCGAGATCGTTCGCCGCGCGCTAAGCCCTGCTGCTTGGCTCGATTATCTGGCAAGCGCGGTCTGATCAGGAGCACCGGCGGTGTCAGCCCGCCGCCGGTCGATCCTCCTGATAATCTGCCGGCGCTTCCATCCAGCGGGCTATCGCCGAAAGCCGCCAACCGACGGCGCGCGCACCGATGCGCTCCTGACGTGGAAAGACGCCGGCGTTGATCATTCTATATATGGATGCACGCCCGCAGCCGGTCTTCTCGATCACCGCAGGGAGGCGAAGGAATTTGTCGTCACGATCAACCATGCAAACCAACCTTCAGTCGGTCTGCCCGCTCGGTGAAATATGCTATCTCAGATGGCATCTCGCAAGCGCCAGTAACTGCAGCACTGCTGAAAGCCGCCTGACCAAACAACTGGCCGGCATCGGTCCTGACATCGCAACGGTCGCAACATGACCACCCAGCACAGGGTTTCAAATCGCGACAATCAGGCGAGAGAGGCAGTGCCTAAACGTTAGGTGGACTTCACCAAAAGTCACCTTTCTAGCCTGATCTCACGCGTTTAGCCCCCTTCGGCAGACTTGGTACAGCGGAGGAGGGATATTGGAGTGAAGACAGCGGCGGTGGTAGGCGCAGGCTTCGGCGGATTGGCACTCGCCATTCGCCTGCAGTCGGCGGGGATCGCGACCACCGTGATCGAGGCGCGCGACAAGCCGGGCGGTCGTGCCTATCAATGGAAGCGCGACGGCTTTACTTTCGATGCCGGACCGACGGTCATCACCGATCCGAACTGTCTTTCCGAACTGTGGGCCCTTTCCGGTCGCGACATGGCAGATGACGTCGAATTGCTACCGGTTTCTCCCTTCTACCGGCTGATGTGGCCCGATGATGCCGCGTTCGACTACTCGAACGACGACGTCGCACTCCTTCGGCAGATCGAAGAGCTGAATCCCGCCGATGTGGCAGGCTACCGTCGGTTCCTGGACTATGCAGGCAAGGTCTATCAGGAAGGCTACGTCAAGCTCGGCCATGTCGCCTTTCTCGATTTTCGGACGATGATCAAGGCAGCACCTGCGCTCCTCAAGAACAAGGCCTGGCGATCGGTCTATTCGATGGTCTCGTCCTTCGTGGAGGACGAGCATCTCAGGGAGGCGTTGAGCTTCCATACCCTGCTGGTGGGCGGCAATCCGATGACGACCAGCGCCATCTACGCGTTGATCCATAAACTCGAACGCGACGGGGGTGTCTGGTTTCCGAGAGGCGGCACACACGCCTTGATCGAAGCGATGGTCGAGCATTTCGAGCGTCTTGGCGGTACGATCCGGTTCGGTGATCCGGTGCGCGCGATCGAGACGGACGGCAAACGCGTGACGAGTGTGGCCTGCGCCAGCGGATGGCACGGAGATTTCGACGCGGTCGCGTCCAATGCCGACGTCATGCACACCTACCGTAGCCTGCTGGGTGACACTCCACGCGGCAAGCACGCGAGCCGTGCCTTGCAGCGCAAGAAGTTCTCGCCATCATTGTTCGTCGTCCATTTCGGGATCATGGGGGCGTGTCCTGATATTCCGCATCATTCGATCCTGTTCGGTCCACGCTACAAGGAATTACTGAGCGACATCTACGACCGCGGCATTCTGGCGGACGACTTCTCGCTATACCTGCATCATCCGACCGCGAGCGATCCGTCATTGGCGCCCGAAGGCTGTTCAAGTTTTTATGCGCTGGCGCCGGTCCCGCACATGGGCAAGCTCCCGGCTGACTGGAGCCAAATCGGACAGTCTTACGCGGATCGTATTCTCGAATATCTCGAGGAGCGCCTGATTCCGGGGTTGCGCGAGCGATTGATCGTCAGATTCCACTATACGCCGGCGGATTTTGCGGCCGATCTCAACGCGCACCTCGGATCGGCCTTTAGCCTTGAGCCGCTTCTAACCCAATCGGCCTTCTTCCGCGTGCACAATCGCGACGATGAAATCTCAAATCTCTATTTCGTAGGTGCCGGTACACATCCGGGTGCGGGCATCCCCGGTGTCGTTGGATCTGCCAAGGCGACGGCGGCGCTCATGGTCCAGGATCTGCTCTGAGCGACGAGGCGCCCTCGCGTAAATATTGTCGACGCACTTCGCCTGGGTCGACCCGCGTGATGCTTCCGGACTGTCCGGTCCATTCCAGCACAAGGCCCTCTTGCAGATCGGACCGATGCGCGGCGAACTGAGCGATCGCCCAATGCAGGGGAACCCAATCGGAAGCGAACCCCCAACGGATATTTACGAGCCGTGCCAACGGGCCGCTCGATTTTTCGGAGGCGTCATTCATATGTCGCACCCCAGGGCCCTGGCGACGGTGAAGATGTCCTTGTCGCCGCGGCCGGAAAGATTCATCAGAATGATCTGATCCTCGTCCATCTCCCGCGCCTTTGGCACGATGCCCGCGATGGCATGGGCGCATTCGAGCGCCGGGATGATGCCCTCGACACGGCAGCAGAGCTGGAACGCGTCCATCGCTTGCGCGTCGGTCACGCCCTCATACGTCACCCGGCCGATCTCGTGCAGCCAGCTATGTTCAGGGCCGATGCCGGGATAATCGAGCCCCGCCGAGATCGAGTGCGCCTCGGTGATCTGGCCGTCCTCGTCCTGCAGCAGATAGGTACGGTTGCCGTGGAGGATGCCGGGCTGGCCGCCATTGAGGCTGGCGGCATGCTTGTCGGTGTCCATGCCATGCCCCGCCGCCTCGATGCCGAGCATCGCGACGCCCTCCTCGTCGAGGAAGGTGTGGAACAGGCCGATCGCGTTCGATCCGCCGCCGACCGCCGCGACCAGCAGATCGGGCAGGCGGCCTTCCGCCTCCAATATCTGGGACTTGGCCTCGATCCCGATCACCGACTGGAAATCGCGGACCAGCTCCGGATAGGGGTGCGGGCCGGCTGCGGTGCCGATGATGTAGAAGGTGTCGTGCACGTTCGCGACCCAGTCGCGCAGCGCCTCGTTCATCGCATCCTTGAGCGTCTGCGCGCCCGAGGTGACCGGTCGCACTTCGGCGCCGAGCAGCTTCATGCGGAACACGTTCGGCTGCTGGCGGGCGACGTCCACTGCGCCCATGAAGATCGTGCAGGGCAGGCCGAAGCGCGCCGCGACCGTGGCGGTGGCGACGCCGTGCTGGCCCGCGCCGGTCTCGGCGATGATCCGCGTCTTGCCCATGCGCATCGCGAGCAGGATCTGGCCGATGCAATTGTTGATCTTGTGCGCGCCGGTGTGGTTCAGGTCCTCGCGCTTGAAGTAGATTTTCGGCCCCTTGCCGGCCGGTGCATCCTTGCGCAGTGCCTTGGTCAGCCCCTCGGCGTAATAAAGCGGCGAGGGGCGGCCGACAAAATGCTTGAGCAGGCCGGACAATTCCGCCTGAAAGCCGTCATCCACCTGCGCCGCGCGATATTCGCGCTCGAGGTCGAGGATCAGTGGCATCAGCGTTTCAGCGACGTAGCGGCCGCCGAAATCGCCGAAATGCCCGGCGGCGTCGGGCTGCGCGCGGAGGGAGTTTGCGAGGGTCATCGGAGTAGCAGCTTGTCTGCTCATGAGCCGGACGCAATATGCACGAATGGGCAGTTGGACCAGCCCGCCAAGCAAGCGGCCTGCCTGATCGGGTTCGGCCGTCTCAACGCGCGATCAGGGACCCATCCCACGCGAAGCATTGACCACTGGCGCTTTGATCGAGACGATCGAGCGTCGCCGTGAGACATTCTGCGGAATAAGCAGCCGTGAAGAGCTTGTGCGGCGGTACGCCGCGCTGGAACGGCTTGCTGAGTTTGGTGTCCACCGTCCCCGGATGCAAAGCGACGCAGATGGCCTGCGGTCTGGATCTCGCGAGTTCGATCGCAGCGCACTTCACGATCATGTTGAGCGCCGTCTTCGACGCGCGATAACCATACCAGCCGCCCAAGCGGTTGTCGGATATGCTTCCGACGCGTGCCGAAAGAAGCGCGATCGTAACCCTGCGATCCTTCGCCGTCATCGGCGCGAAATGCTTGAGCACCAGCGCCGGGCCGATCGTGTTCGTCGCGAATATCCGGGTCAATTGCTCGGCGTTGAGATCGCCAAGTGACCGTTCGGGCTTCATGCCCGGACCATGCAGCAATCCGGATGCTACGATCAGGCACCCGATCTCGGGACCGATCACGCTCGCCGCCCGCGCGATGCTCTCTTCGTCGTCGAGATCGATATATCCGGCTTCCGCGCCTTCGATTTCTATCTGCCGCCGCGCCAGGGCATGAACATGATCGAAACGATCGGACTCGACCAGGCAGCGCACGAGCGCCCGACCAATGCCGCCACTCGCGCCGATCACGACGGCTTGGCCGCTCAAAAGCCCGCCTCAATCGCCAGCCTGATGATATCGGCGGTGGTACGCAGCCCAAGCGCCTGCAGGACAGCGGCGCGGTGCATCTTCACCGTTCGCTCGCTCAGGCCCAGATCATGCGCGATCTGCTTGTTGAGCTTGCCGGCCGCGAGATGGACGACGACTTCGCGCTGTCGAGGCGTGAGCCGTTCGATGCGGCCGACGGCGTCACGTTGCCTCGCGTCGGTCGAGGTGTTGGTATCGGCGGGCATCTCGACCTGCGAGCCGAGGAAATATTCCAGCTCGCCCGAGACGCCGAAGATCGGCGCGACCAGAACCGCGTTGCGAAATCGGCTGCCATCCTTCTTGTAGTTGAGAATCTCGACCATCGTCGGGCGTTGGTCGCGAATACCCGCGCGCAGTCGGTCCGTCAGGGCTTGCTCGGTGTCGGGGCCGGTCAGGAAGCGGCAGTTCCGGCCGATGATCTCGTCGCGGGCGTAACCGGTCAACTCGCTGAAGGCGTCGTTGCATTCGACGATCGGATTGTCCGGAAGCCTGGGATTGCTGATCACCGCAGCAATCGCGCTCGACTGGATCATCGCGGACATACTCATGCGCGTGACGACATAGCGGATTTGCAGTTCTGACGCGAAGTGCCCTTTCGTGCAGCTAGGCGTGGGCGGTCGCGAACGCCAAATGGCTCTGCCTCTCGCTGGAGCATTTTGCGGTCGAGGGGTGATTTGTCTCAACAAAGGGCATCGATGCGATGAACTTCATGTCCCCGGTGCCCAAGGATTCCAAGCCTGCAGTCCCCGCGCAGGTCGAGCACGCGTTCCGCACACTGATCGAATGGGTAGGGGACGATCCCGATCGCGAAGGGCTGACCGAGACGCCGGCTCGAGCAGCCCGGGCGTGGCTCGAATATTGTCGAGGATATCAGGAAGACCCGGGCCGCCATCTCGCGCGAACTTTCGAGGAGGTCGGCGGCTATGACGAAATCGTGCTCCTGCGCGATATCCCGTTCCAGTCGCACTGCGAACATCATCTCGCGCCCATCACCGGAACCGCGTCGATCGCCTATCTCCCGGGCGCTCATGTCGTCGGCATTTCTAAATTGGCGCGCGTTCTGCACGGCTTCGCGCATCGCCTCCAGGTCCAAGAGCGGCTCACCGCACAGATTGTCGATTGCATCTGGGAAGGCCTCGCGCCACGCGGTGTGGCCGTCGTCATTGAGGCGCAGCATGGCTGTATGACAGGGCGCGGAGTGCGGACACCGGGCGTCACGATGACGACCAGCCGGGTGCTTGGTTGCTTTCGAGACGACGCCACCAGCCGCCGCGAAGTCTTCGCCCTCATGGGGCGCTGAGCCGTGGCGCAGGGCGTTGGGACACACGGCCGCATCGCCATCGTCGGAGCTGGCATGGCGGGCCTGTCCTGCGCCGACGGCCTCGTTGCCCAGGGCCACATCGTCAAGCTGTTCGACAAGGCGCGCGGACCGGGTGGCCGGATGTCCACCCGCCGGATCGCAACACCGCTCGGAGAGGCGGGCTTCGATCATGGCGCCCAGTATTTCACGGCTCGCAACGCCGATTTCCGGCTGGTCGTGTCCGACTGGTCGGACCGGGGGTTTGCCTGCAGATGGCCTGTCGCCGGGCCGGACGCATGGATCGGCATACCCGGCATGAGCGCCGTGATCCGCGACATGGCCGATCGCCACGACACCCATTATGGCCGGATGGTCCAGGGTATCGCACGGGCCGATCGCGGCTGGCGTCTCATCGGCGATCATATCGGGCCCGATCCATTCGACATGATCGTCGTGGCGCTTCCCGCCGAGCAGGCCGCAACCCTGCTCGGCCCGATCGACCTCGGCATGGCCCGTCAGGCGCTGATGGCACGCTCCCAGCCGTGCTGGACGGCAATGTTCGCGTTCGACAGCCCGTTGGCGACCGACGCCCTCATCCTGCGTAACCAGGGGTTGATCGGCTGGGCCGCGCGCAACAGCGCGAAGCCGGGCCGAGATGGTCCGGAAGCATGGGTCGTTCAGGCGACCGGTTCCTGGTCGCTCGATCATATGGCGGCCGCGCCCGCCCAGATCGAGGAGATCATGCTGACCGCGCTCGGCCAGGCACTCGGCCTGGACCTGGACAGGCCGATCGCGTCGGCGGTGCATCGCTGGCGCTATGCGATGTCCGCGGGCTCGGACGAGGGCGCGTTGTGGAACCCCGATCTCGGCATCGGCGTGTGTGGCGACTGGCTGCTCGGCCCCCGTGTCGAGTGCGCTTGGCTGTCGGGCAGACAGCTTGCCAAGGCGATGGCGCCGGGCAAGCAGGCCTATCCGTCAGAAATCAGGTGATCAGAGGGCGGCCAGCATGTCCCGAACATCGACACGGGCCTTGAGCCTCGCCGCCAGAAGTGCCGTGCCGCTGATCTTTCGTTGGACAAACAGCAGGTCGGCGGGAGGAACGTGCCAAGCCGCTCGATCCGTCACGACGTCGACGGCCTGATCGCGCAATATGCCGACAAAGCGCCTGTCGCCGAAATCGAATGGCCCGCTGCGATGAAGTTCGCCCAAGGCGATGTCGATCATCGCATCGAAGGATGTGGTGTGGCGGGCAACGGCGGCGGCGCCCAGAAAGCCTGCAGCGATCGCAGCGTTCCGCACGGCCTCGCGGTCGTTTGCCAAGGCGGCATGGATAAGCCGGCGATAGCCTTCGGCCGTGGCGGGATCGATCGGGCGTACCGCGCCGAAGTCGAGCAGGACGAGCCGACCGCTCTCGGGCTGGAATCGATAATTGGCGAAGTTGGGATCGGTCTGCATCAGCCCGAACTCGAAGAGCTCGCGAAGAACCGAGGCGATCAAAGCCCGCATTGCGCCATCGCGCATGGTCTGATCCTGGGTCGCTAATCGTTCGATCGGGATGCCCTCGATGAAGCTCATCGCGAGCACGTTGGCCGTGGTCAGCGACGGCTCGAGCGTCGGCACGATCAGTGAGGGCGTTGTGGATAGGAGCGTCCCGAACCGCTCCATTGTGGCGCCCTCACGGAGATAGTCGGCCTCCTCGTGAAGCTGTCGCTTGGCCTCGGCGAGCAACGGCGCGATGCCGAGATCGGCCGGTACAAGGCTGGACATTCGTAGCAGGGCGGCGACATTGTCGACATCGGCGTCGATGCTGTCGCGGACGCCCGGATACTGGACCTTGATGGCGAGCAACCTGCCATCGTGCGTCGTCGCGCGATGCACCTGACCGATCGATGCGGCTGCGATCGGCCGCTGCTCGAAATCTCGAAAGTGCCCGCGCCAGTCAGTGCCCCATTCCCGATCGAGTACCCGCTGGAGCTGTGCTGGCGGCATCTGGTGGGCGTTCTCGCGCAGGCGGCTCATGATCTCGCCGAGTTCTGTGGGCAGCACGTCGCCGGCATCCATTGAGATCATCTGGCCGAGTTTCATCGCGGCACCGCGCAGGTGCGACAGCCGATCGGCGACACGCGCGACATTGGCCGGCGTCAGCATCATGTCACGGAGTTGCGGCCGCTCGCCATCCGCCAGGCGCCTTGCCGCTTCGGCCATCATGCCGCCGGCCACGCCGCCTGCGATCCGCCCGAACTGGGCAAGGCGGGAGACGCGACCGCGCGGGACCGACCTTGCGCGTCTGCCTTTCGGCTCGTCCGTCACCAGCCTTGGCTTCCCGGCACGCCCTTGAAGGGGCCGGCAAGCCTGCTGGTTATCCAGCCTCCGTAGAAGCCGCCGGGCTGGGGCGTCACGGTTTCGCCATCGACGCTGCAGCGATCGAACGGCCAGGCATAGAAAGCGACATGATCGCGCAGTATCTCAGATTCGGGTGTCGGGTCGGGGTAGCTCCAGCCGATGCCCGCCAGCGCGAGATCGCCGATCACGACGTCCCAATAGACCGCCGACCCTTTCCATTCGCAAAACGATCGCCCGGCACCCTCTCGCAGCACCCCCGGCGCGATATCGCTCCGCGGGATATAATAGCTCGGCGGATGGCTGGTCTCGAGCGTCCGGACGCTGTGTCTGGTTTCGGCAACAATCCTGCCCCGGTGCTCGATCCGGATCAACGCGTCGGACGGACTTGCGATTGCAGGTCGTGGATAGGACCAGACGCTTTCCTGGCCGTCTGCCATAGGGTCGGGGAGCGGCCTCACCATCCCATCTTTCGAACCAAGCGCTGAAGCGACGGTCTGACCCGGAGAAACAGCGAATAGAGCCGCTCGAGCACTGCCAAGACGGCGCCGTGGCGTGCGACCAGCCCCACCGGACGGAGCAGCGGCACAGCTCGCCACATTGCTGCGAACGCTGCGGCGCCCGATAATAATCGGCCCTCCTCACACGCATGGAAGCGCGCGAGCAGTTCATCACGGTTTGCCGGACATGACGAGAGGTGCGATCGCCGCGCGTCGACGAAGCGGATGGCACGGGCCTTATCCAGTCTGCGCATAAACGCGACTTCCTGGACGCAGAGCGGACAATCGCCATCATGCCAGACGGTGAGTACGGTCATGGTGCCACCTTGCCTTGCCAAACGAAGCGCTACATCCTGTCTTATAGGGCAGTCCGGTGCTGCGCCGCTCCGGCTGCCTACACCTATCGATGAATTGGAACCTCGGACAGTTTTCTCCGGTTGAGCGCCCGCAGCATTAAATTTCGGACGAGCGGGACGGATGGCAGATCAAGAGCGAGACGGATTGGGGAGCGCCGACTCCCAGCGTATCGAAGCGGAGGTTCTGGGCCTCGACAGCGGGACGGACCCGTTCGTTGCGGCAGTGCGCGCGACCCGCATGCCGATGATCATCACGAATCCGCGTCTCGACGACAATCCCGTCGTTTTCGCTAACGACTCCTTCTGCAGGCTGACGGGCTACGACCGCGATGAGATCCTGGGACGCAATTGCCGCTTCCTGCAGGGGGATGACACCGATCCAACCGCCGTCCGCGCGATCCATGATGCCGTAGAGACGGTGCGCCCCATCGAGATCGACATCCGCAACCATCGTAAATCGGGCGAGCCGTTCTGGAACCGGCTGCTCCTCGCGCCTGTCTTCGATGAGGCGGGCAAGCTCGCTTACTTCTTCGCGAGCCAAGTCGACGTTACCCTCGAGCGGGAGCGGCTCGAAGGGCTGGAAAGCTCCAACGCTGCCCTCATGGCGGAGATCACCAACCGCCTCCAGCGTCAGCACGAACAGGAGCGTGAACTCGACTTCGCCCTGCGGGCGGGTAGGTTCGGAACCTGGAGCATCAATTTCGAAACGGGGGAACTCACCTCGTCGCCCGCGTGTCGCGCCCTCTTCGGTATCGATCAGGACCAGCCCTTGACGTTTGACGACCGGATTGCCGCGATCCACCCCGACGATCGAGCCGCCAACGTCGAAGCGATCGAGCGGACGCGGCAGCATGGCGCGGATTTCGACCAGACCTACCGGATCGTCACGCCCGCCGGGGACATTCGCTGGCTGACGTCCCGCGGTCAGCCCTTCCTGAACACGGAGGGCAAGCCGCTGCGGCTCGCCGGCGTTTCCTCGGATGTCACCGACCAGCGCCGAGCAGAGCGCATGCGCATGGCGCTGGTCGAACTGAGCGATGTCGTGCGCGATGTGCAGGATCCGGCCAACATTTCCTTCGAAGCGTCGAGAATTCTCGGCGAAGCGCTGGAGGTCAGCCGCGCCGGCTACGGACTGATCGATCCCGTGCGCGAGACGATCACGATCGAGCGGGACTGGAACGCCGAGGGGATTAGCTCGCTCGCAGGCGTGCTCCAGTTCCGGGATTACGGCTCGTATATCGAGAATTTGAAGCACGGCGACGATGTGATCATCCCGGACGCCCGCCTCGATCTCCGCACGAGGGACGGGGCGGAGGCGCTCGAGGCGATCAGCGCCCGGGCGGTCGTCAATATGCCGCTGACCGAGCAGGGCGGGCTCGTGGCCCTGCTGTATCTGAACCATGCGACCGCGCGCGAATGGCCAGACGACGAACTCGCCTTCATCCGCGAAGTGGCCGAACGGACGCGGGTCGCGACGGAACGCCGCCGTGCCGAGATCGAGCTGCATGACCTAGCTGCCTCGCTCGAGCAGCAAGTGGAGGAGCGGACGAGCGAGTTGCTCGCGGCCGAAGAGGCGCTCCGGCAATCTCAGAAGATGGAGGCGGTGGGGCAGCTCACCGGCGGCCTCGCCCATGACTTCAACAACCTGCTCACCGGCATTACCGGCAGCCTGGAAATGATCCAGATGCGTCTGGCGCAGGGACGCGGGGCGGATACCGATCGCTATGTCCAGGCGGCCCAGGGCGCCGCACGGCGGGCGGCGGCATTGACGCATCGTCTGCTCGCTTTCTCGCGGCGGCAGACGCTGGCACCGAAGCCGACCAACGTGATGGATCTGGTCAACGGCATGACTGAGCTCATCGAGCGAACGGCGGGGCCGTCCATCAGGGTGGAGGCCGTGAACGCGGCTGGGTTATGGCCTGTCCTCGTCGATCCGAGCCAGCTGGAAAACGCCCTCCTCAATCTGTGCATCAACGCGCGCGACGCCATGCCGGAGGGTGGGACGATCACGATCGAGACGGGAAACCGCTGGCTCGACAAGCGCGCCGGCGCCGAGCGCGACATGGAGCCCGGCCAATATGTCTCGCTCTGCGTGTCGGACACAGGCACCGGCATGAGCAAGGAAACCATCTCGAAGGCGTTCGACCCCTTCTTCACCACCAAGCCGATCGGAATGGGGACCGGGCTTGGTCTCTCGATGATCTACGGCTTCACCCGACAATCCGGTGGCCAGACCCGGATATATTCCGAACTCGGTCAGGGTTCGATGATCTGTCTCTACCTTCCGCGCCATATCGGCGAGGCGGACTGCGATGCCATGTCAGAGACGGAGCCGACACTGACACCGCAGGCGCGGGACGGCGAGACCGTCCTGGTAATCGACGATGAGCCGACGGTCCGCATGCTCGTGATGGATATCCTGGAGGGTCTCGGCTACGCGGCACTCGAAGCAGGCGATGGCGCGGCCGGACTCAGGATCCTCGAATCCGACACGCGCGTGGACCTGCTCATCACCGACGTCGGGCTTCCCGGAGGC
This sequence comes from Sphingomonas oryzagri, assembly GCF_029906645.1. Classification (NCBI taxonomy): domain Bacteria; kingdom Pseudomonadati; phylum Pseudomonadota; class Alphaproteobacteria; order Sphingomonadales; family Sphingomonadaceae; genus Sphingomonas; species Sphingomonas oryzagri. The sequence continues at coordinate 2,426,171 of NZ_JARYGZ010000001.1, read as the reverse complement.
ATGAACGGTAGGCAGGTCGCGGATGCGGCGCGTGTGCGCCGGCCCGATCTCAAGATCCTGTTCATCACCGGCTATGCGGAGAATGCGGTGCTGAGCCACGGGCATCTCGCGCCTGGCATGCATGTTCTTACCAAACCCTTCTCGATGGATGCCATGAGCCAGCGGATTACCGACCTTTTGAGCTAGATACTGTGCTTCCGAGCGGGCCCGGCACAGCTCGCGCCGTCGTTGGGAAACCCGAGGTGCGGCACGCTCAATCTGGCTATGGTTGAGCCTTGAGGATGATGATCGTGCCGAATACGCCACAGTCACACAGCATATTGATCTGAATTAGAATCATTCCGGAACTGGCGGGTGTGCCGGGCATTGATAAAATTCCAAGTCAGATCGGCATGCTCATGAAATCGGTCCTCATCGTTGAAGACGAGATCCTCGTCGCCATGGATCTAGAGCGTATCCTGGAGGATGCGGGGTACCGGGTGGCGGCTATCGTAGCCGATCAAAAAGAGGCGATGTCCACGGCCGGCGCCGTGGATATGGCGTTTGTCGATATCAACCTTCGGGATGGAGCTACCGGCCCTGAAATCGCGCGGGATCTCGCCAAGCGCTATGGTGCGCGCATCGTTTATGTGACGGCAAATCCAGCACAGATCGGCGAGCCGGCGGAGAATGCCGTCGGTTGCATCCGCAAGCCGTTCAATGAGGCGGCTATCCTCGCCGCTGCGGCTCTGGCCGATCCCGACCAGCAGGATGCCATCGGGCACGAAGACGTTATTCGGCTCTGATCGCTCGCTGATCGATGCGATACATCGACGTTGAAGGAATGGTCAGGTTGACCACGAGTCCTTCGGTCGCCCAAGCTCGCTCGATCCGCCCGCCCATCTGTCGCGCGACGCTGAGCTCCATCAGCTTCGTGCCGAAGCCTTCCTGCTGAGGCGGTTCCACCGCTGGGCCGCCGCGCTCTGCCCACGACAGGAATGCCGCTTCGCCATCGGGACGGCTGCTGATGACCACGGCTCCGTCATGCGCCGACAATGCGCCGTATTTTGCGGCGTTGGTGGCGAGCTCATGGAACAGCAAGGCGAGCGGGGTTGCCGAACGGTCGTCGATCGGCAGGTCTTCGCCCTCGATCCGGATCCGCTCGCGATAGGGGGCGAGAAGCTCCTCGATCATGCCGTGCAGACTACTCTGGTTCTTCTCGGGACGCGATGCGTCGGAGTGCGGCCGAACGAAATCGTGGGCCCTGCCCAGCGCAATGATGCGGTCACGCAGATCGATGGCAAGCGTCTGCATCTCCGGATGATGGCGGCTCGAGAATGTGATCAAGCCCCCGATGACGGCGAAGATGTTCTTGATGCGATGACTCAGTTCATGCGCGATAACCTCGCGCTGCGCTTGCAGCATTTTCTGGTCGTGGATGTCGGTGCAGGTGCCGAACCAGCGCGTAATTGCACCCCTGTCGTCGCGGATCGGGAGCGCGCGGCCGAGTGTCCAGCGATACTGGCCCTTCGCGTCGCGCAGGCGGTACTCGATCTCGTAGGGATCGCCGGTCTCCAGCGAATGACGCCAGACCGACCAGGCGCGGTCTTGGTCCTCGGGATGGAACATGCCGTTCCAGCCCTCGCCATCGGTCGAGCCTTCCGGGACACCGGTATATTCGTACCAGCGCGCATTATAATAATCGTGGAAGCCATCGGGGCGCGTCGACCAGACCATCTGCGGCATGGTGTCGGCCAGGATCCGGAAACGGGCCTCCTGCTCGTCGCGCTCGCGACCGCTGCGGTCCGTTGATCGGCGCAGCGTGAGCAGCGTCATGATCGTCTGAGCAAGGACCAATAGTCCTTTCTCTTGGACGGGGGTGAGGCCCGCACGCGGCTTCGTGTCGATCACGCAGAGCGCGCCGAGCGGCACCCCTTCTTCGGTTCGCAGTGGGGCGCCTGCGTAGAAGCAGATGTTGGGCTCGCCCAGAACGAGCGGGTTGGACGAGAAGCGGGGATCGAGCCGGGCGTCGGGCACGAGCATGATCGCATCGCCGAGCATGGCATGGGCGCAGAACGAGGCATCGCGGCTTGTCTCGCGCGCATCCAACCCGGTGCGCGCTGGAAACCATTGTCGCTCGCTTTCGACGATGCTGACCAGAGCGATCGGCACCTCACAGAGCGATGCAGCGAAATTCGTGATGGCGGTCAGGCGCGGATCGTCGGTCAGTCCCGACAGGTTGAAGCTTTCCAGGATCGTGCTTCGGGCTAAGCCGTCCGATGCGGAGGGAGCTTCTTCGACATCATGCTGCATGGAATCAGCGCACCTTTCGAGTGAGCGCGGGAATAGCTGCGCGGATCCAGAACGCATGGGAGGGAGGGACGGGGGCAGGACCCCCCAGACCTAGCATATCCGCCCGTCGCGTCTACGCGCGAGGCCGTTCGCCGGTGACGGCCTCGTAAGCACGACGTGCGAGGAAGCGGACGCCCCAGCCCAGCGCAAAAGTCACCACGATGGGCGAAACAGCCCTGATCGCGCCTTCGATCAGATAGCCCTCGAGAGCGCCGCCCAATCCGGAGCCTCCCTCGTCACGATCGATCTCCGCACCGATCAGCATGCCCAGCACGTTGTTCACCATAGCTCCTATCCTCACACGACCGACAGATCGACGGGGCTGACCCCATAATAGCTCGATACGCGATCGGCATAAGCCTGGTTGAAATCGGGCGCATTGTTCGACCAGCTCGGGCCACCCTCGAGCAGCCGGCGGTCGATCGTCACGACATAACCATCGGCGACATGATCGTAAGAGAGAAGCTCGAACGGCAGCGGATAATAGCTTTTCCCGATGCCGAGGAAGCCGCCGAGGCTGAGCACCGCGAAGGTCGAGCCCCCGGTGCGCTTGTTGATCATCAAGCTATATACCGAGCCCAAAGCGTCGCCGTCGCGCGTGGCGACCTTGGTGCCATCGACTTTGTTGGAGGCGAGCAGGAGATTGGTGGGCTCGGCGCCCACCGTCGTGTCGTTGCTATCCGTCATGGTGAGATCCTCGATCGTTTGCTTCCGAACCCTCGCCGCCGTCGCGCGTTCCCTGGAGATCGCTCAGGCGTTCGCGATAGAGGCGTGCGAGATCGGCATGGACCAATCTGGCCGACGCCGATTGCGTGGTCTCGGCGAGCCGTTCCGCGTCCGCCAGACGCTGCGTGTAATAGTCGATGTCCCGTCGTCGCTTGTCCACCAGCCGTTCCCCGTTTGCGCAAAGCGCGGCGGGCCGGAGCCCGCCGCATGTCCGCTCAGTCCCTGTCGCGACCACCGGCGACCAAGGCTCCGACCGTGAAGGCCAGCGCACTGGCGCCCAGCAGGGTGAGCAGCGGCCGGTCGCGAGCGAGATCGCGAGCAAGGTCGAGCCACTCGCCATACGCCCGCTCGGCACCGCCTTCGGCCTGGCGCGCCTTGCCGCGCAGTTCGGTCGACGTGTTTCCGGTCACGGCGCCTGCGGCTTCCTGGGCTCCGCCCGCCAGTTCCTTGATCGCGCCGGTGATACGATGTGCGTCCATGATGATGCTCCTTGGAGTTAGAGGGGTTCAGAGGGTTTCGCCACGCCGGGTCGCTAACTGACCGGCCGCAGCGGCGGCGATGCCACCCAGCAGCAGGACGAGGAACGCCGTGAACGAGGTTCCCGCGGCGATGCTGGCACCATGGCTGGTGGCGGACTTCGCGGTCGCGATCGTGTCATGCTTGGCGGCGAGGAAACGCTGTTTCGCCTGCTCGACGCGCATCAGCGCGACGTCGTGACTGACCTTGTCCTGCGCCGCGATGATATCCGCGATGCGGTTTTCGGCGTCGCGACCATCGTCACCGCCGCGTGCGAGCGCCGGCATCTCGGCGATGATCGCCTTGCGGCTTTCCTCGCGCGTCATCGACGCGGGATCGGCGGGCGCCGGCTTGATCAGGGCGGAGACCTGATCGTTCACATCGCCCTGGTCGATCCCTGCCGCCTGCGCGACGGTCGGCGCCACAGCACCGACGCTGCTCCCCGCGGCCCCGGCGAGACCGCCGAGCGCGCTGAACGCACCGCCAACGATGCCGCCGATCGCGGACGTCAGCAGATAGACGGTGAGCAGCACGGTGACGCCCCAGATGGCCACGCCGTGAACGGCGCCGTCGAAGGGCCGCGTAATGCCGGCGGTGCAGACGGACGCATAGGCTCCTGCGGCAAGTGCTAGGATGGTGCCGAGACCCCACCAGATCAGGCCGCCGAGGCCCAGGCCGCCGGCGCTCGCGCTATCTCCCGCAGCGGGGTCGATCATGCTGAGGCCGATGCCCGCACCCAGCAGCGCGAACATGAGTTCGATGGCGAGCGCGATGGCTACACCTGCGAAGATGGCACCCCACGTCATACGGGGCGCGACGAAGGGAAGCCGCGCGTCGAGCGCGGCGTCGGTATAGGTCGGCATGGAGCCTCCTGTTGAATGGGAACGGTGGACGGCGGCTCAGGGCCGCCGTCCGGGGAGCGGCGCTACGTGGCCGCCTTGATTACCCGCCGCTCGGCGGTCGGCTGTCAGTGAACCGGCTTCGCCGCCTTGGTGACGGCGTGGCCGGCCGACGACATATCCTTGCCGGCGCCGGATACGGTGTTGCAGGCGACCAGCCCGAGCATCGCGGCCACGACGGCCGCCGACTTGATCCTTGTCATCGTGCGTTTCCTTGCCTGGCGACCGCAATTACTTCTTGAAGCTGTCCTTGACCGTGTCGGTCGCCTTGCCGACAGCGGCCTGCGCCTTGCCCGCCGCCTTCTCGGCAGCGCCTTCGGCCTGGGTCGACTTGTCGCCGGTGATTTTGCCGATCGCTTCCTTGATCGAACCCTTCACCTGCTTGACCTCGCCCTTGATGCGGTTCTCGTCCATGTCATCCTCCTTGATGATCGAAGCGGCGTGCCGATCGGGCGTGCCGCGATGACAGGGAGATGCGCCCGATCGAGCGCGTCCAAAAGAGCAGCCCGCACCAAATCATATGGTAGTGCAGGACTAGTCGATCGATTGCGATCAGCGAATAGGACGGGCGAGAGGAAAGCCGCGCTCGCGCGCCCACAATACCGCCTGGGCGCGGCGGTTCACCCCGATCTTGGCGTAGACGCGGGCGATGTGGTTACGCAGCGTGTTTCGCGAGACGCCCATCTCCTTGGCGATCGTGGCGTCGTCGGCACCTTCGCACAACAGGCTCAACGCCTCCTTTTCCCGGCGGGTCAGCTCCTGTACCTCGACGGGTGCCGTAGCCCCGCTCGGTGCGCGCAGATTGGCGAGCTTCTCAACAACCGTCCGGCTGAACCAGTTGGTATCCTTCATCACCGTCTCGATCGCGGTGATCAGCTCAAGCTCGCCATGCCGACGCTCGTGAATGTCCTGGATCACCCAAAGGATGCAGCTGTCGCGCTTGAGCGTGATGACGGCGGCCGAGACCAGGCAATCGACGAAGCCGCCATCCTTGGTCCGCGCGCGCGCGTCCTTGCCCCGAAAGCCGCTTTGCTCGGAAAGCTGCACTTCCGCCTCTGCCAGAAAACCGGGCGTGTCCCACAGCTTGAGCTCGGCCATGCTCCTGCCCATCACCTCGTCGCCCGACCAGCCGGTCAACTGGTGGAAGGCGTCGTTGATGTCGCACAGCGTCTGGCCGTCCCGCGTTGTGATCGCCATCCCCACAGGCGCCAGGCGGAAGGCGGCCATGAACCGCTCCTCGCTGTGGCGCAGCTCGTTTTCCGCCTGTCGCCGCGGCTCGAGATCGGCGAAGGAGAAGAGCATGCAGGGCTCGTCGTTGAGCTCGATGGGCTGGCCTGCGACGATCACCAGCTTGCGGCCGCCATCGGGCAGCGAGAGATCGGCCTGCATCTGCCGGATGGTCAAGCCCTCGCGCAGACGCTCCTTGGCGGTTTCCAGATCCGCCGCGTCCTGAAGGACGTCGATATCATAGAGGCTCCGGCCGAGCACCTCGTCGCGGGTATAACCGGTCAGATCGAGGAAGCCCTGGTTGACCTTCACATACCGATGGTCGGACAGGCGCAGGATCAACGCTGGGGCCGGGTTGACGTTGAACGTCTGCTCGAACCTCTCCTCCGCTTCGAACCGCAGCGAAACGTCCTGCATGATCAGAACCAGGAGATCCGGCACTCCCTTTTCGTCGGCGATGATGAGGCTGCGGATCTGATGGATCCAGCGGGGTTCTTCGTCGCCGGCCGGAATGACCTCGACGACCACCTCGCTGAACGCTTCGCCGGCGATGATGCGGTCGAACGGGTAGTCGCCTTTCTCGAGGCGATGGTTGTTGCGGTATCGCAGCTGGAAACGCTGCCGATACGCATCGACGGTGTCGCCAAGATCAGCGAGTTCCTCTGCACCGTGCATACGCAGCGCGGCATCGTTCGCCCACAAAATGGTCTGGTCGGCGCCGACGAGAATCACGCCCTCGGCAAGACCGGATATGATCTGGCGAAGTCGGCCAAGATCGACGGATTGGGTTTGAATGAGAGTCATGCCTTCGTGGTCGAAAGCGAAGCGGAATGACACCAGGCCTCTTCCAACGAGCGAAGGGTGGCACCCGACGATCGATCGCAGTCGCGCATGATTATGTTTCGATACGCCGGCACAATTGTGGCCTCGGTGCTAAATGTACAGGGGAGCATACTCACCATGAGTATGCTCCCCAACTACGAGACATGAGCCACTCGAAATGTGAGAACTCACTTTTTGACGGGCTGTGCATGATTTTGCTGCCGAGCAGCAACCTTTGCACGATGATGGCCGACCGCGCAGCCGATGGCCGCGCCTGCAACGGCATGGCCTTTTCCCACGAAATGTCCGCCGACGCCTCCGACGGCCGCGCCCTTGATGCAACCGGCGGCATAAGCCGGCGATGACAGTACGGCCACGCCGATCAGAACCGACATGCGAAAACTCTTGCTCATGATGATCTCTCCGATGATATCGGCGCGCCTTACTTCGCCTTATCCGCTGTGGTCGTGACGGCGTGTCCAGCGGACGACACGTCCTTTCCAGCTCCCGCAACCGTGTTGCAGGCGGCGGTCAACATCAGAGCGGCGAGCGCCGCGGCAACAGTGATTTTCTGCATTTTTTTCCTCTCGAAATCAACCCTGTGAGTGCGATAACGCCTTGATCCAGGATAGGACGCGTCAGACCTGAAATATTTCGGTGCCCACGAACTGGCTGGCCGTGGTCCAGCAGACGGGGCGAGGGCAGAGCGACATCATGACGATGCTTCGGGGTCCCTGGTAACGAGCTTCCAACCGAGTGCTGCGGTCACGATCAGGCCGAGGATTACCCAGGTCAGGTTGCCGAGCAGGTCGGCGATCGCCTCGACCTTGTCGCTGAACTGCCGACCCAAAGTGACGTAGATCAGGACCCAGAGCAGCTCGCCGGCGATATCGAGGATCAGAAAGCGCGGCCAGCTGAATACGGTCAGCCCGCTGGTGATATTGATCCAGGGGCCGAGCGGGCCGACGAGCCAGCGACTGAGAAAGATGCCCGGGCCCCCCCATTTGCGGGAGAAGGCTTCGGCCTTTTCGATCCGCTCGCCCCCGGCGAACTTCGCCGCAAGAGGACGGCCGCCCCATCGCCCCAACGCGTAGCCTATCTGGTCGCCGGCGACCGCGCCTGCCGTTGCGGTCGCGACGACCGGCCAGTAATCGAGATCGCCCTGTGCCACGAACGATCCGACCGCGATCAGGAGCAGCGAATCCGGAAACGGCGCACCGGCGGATGTCACCGCAATGATCAGGAAAAGTGCGGGAAGGCCGTACCTAGTCAGCAGGCCGATGAGCTCGGCGTTCACGGCGCTGCCTTGTGCGGAGGAGGGGGTGGTGGTGGCGGATAAGGTGGTCGAGCGTGGATGATGGCGTTCTGCAGGACCGCGCGCAGTTCAGCAACGCTGCGTCCTTGGTTGCGGGCGATGACGGCGAGCGGGCGATTGTCAGGAGGTGGCCCCGGCGGCAGCCCGATCGCCATCAGCAAGACGTGTGGCGGGACGTGATAGGAATGCGCGATGAAGCCGGCAGTCATCCAGCCTTCGATCCGCTCGTCCTTATGCTCGTTCCAATAGATGGCATCGCTGACCACGCGCACGAGATGGAAGGACGTGAACCCCAGCGCGAGCAGAAAGGCACCGATCAGTAGCCATCGCCCGGTCCGACGCGCCGCCCGACCCATCAGACGCCTGCGGCGGGGGCGATGCCCCTCACGGCGCGTCGCAGCATAGTCATGTCAATCTCCCGTCAACCAATGAGCAAACGCATTCCGAGCGCTGCAACAAGCGCCGGGATCATTGTTACGATGCCGACCTTGAGGAACCGAAGGAAGCCGACGTCCTCGCCCTCCCGCCGGATCGCCTGGAGCCATAAAATGGTGGCGAGCGAGCCGGTAATCGAAAGATTGGGTCCAAGATCGACGCCGATCAGAAGTCCGTCGACGATCAGCCGGGGTGGGTGCGCCTGGACGACCGCCATGCTCGCGACCAGACCCGCGGGCAGGTTGTTCATGAGGTTGGATGTGACGGCCAGGATCGAGCCCGCGATGGCCGCGCCCTTCGCTGGCTCCGATGAAGCAGCCTGCAGAGCGGAGGCGACCTGGCGGATCACGCCGGTGCGATCGAGCGCTTCGACCAATACGAACAGCCCGGCCACCAGCGGCAGCACGCTCCATGAAACCGACTTAGCAAGCGTGACTGGCGACCGTTTCGTGATCGCGCAAACGCCGAGCGTCGTTGCACAGCCTGCGATGCAGGTCGGCAGGCCGAGTGGCAGATCGAAGGCGGACGTGGCAATCAGGAGGAGGGCGGTCGCCGCGATCCCCGCAAGGGCCGCCTTACCGCCCATCGAGAGCGGTTCGCGCGCGACGTCGCACGCGCATGGTCCGGACAGCCGCTTCTGCTCCACCCAGCGCAGCATCAGGAACGTCACCGCGATCGCCGCGATCGACGGCAGAGCGAATGACCCGAACCAGGCGCCGAGCGGCGGCATCCTGCCGCCGTAAAGGACGAGGTTGGCGGGGTTGGAGATGGGCAGCACGAAGCTCGCCGCGTTGGCGATCAGCGCGCACGCGAACAGCATCGGCAGCGGCTCGGCCTCGGCCTTTTTTGCGGCGGCATAGACGGCGGGCGTCAACACCACAGCGGTGGCGTCATTGGACAGGAAGGTGGTGGTGACGATGCCGGTTGCATAGACGAGCGCGAATAGCCGTGATGTCGAGCCGCCGGCGTGATTGGCCGCGGTCGCCGCCACCCAGTCGAACAGCCCCTGCTCGCGGGCCGTCTCGGCAAGCAGCATCATGCCGATCAGGAACAGGTAGACATCGCTCCCCTTGGCGACCGCTCCCAGTGCCGCCGTGGGCGGCATCAGGCCGAAAAGGAGCAGCAGGGCCGCGCCAAGCACCGCCCAGACAGCTTCCGGCCAGCGGAGGGGGCGCGCGATCACACCGGCTGTCGAGGCCGCGCAGATTCCCCAGGTCGCGATCGTAGCCAGCATTACCAGTCGCGGCCGTTCTTGTTCGGACCCAGTTGCGTGCCCTCGATTCCTGCGACGGGCCATGCACCGATCGCATGGCAATCATGGCCCGGCGCCACGGGAAGATCGCGCTTGGGCACAGCCTCGACGTCTCTGACCAGTATCTCGATCTGATCGCTCGCATCGCCGCAAAGGACTTCGATGCGGTGCAGCCCCGGCTCATCGATACGCCGCTTCGCGCTCCATAGCCCGTCGATCAGCCACATTTCCTCTTCATCGGATCCGTCGATCCGAACGAACACCGGGCCGGGACGCTCGGTACCGAACAGCTTGGCTGAGATCGTGATCTCGCCCGGTCGAGGCACTTGCCGTGGATCGGACGGGCGAGTCATCAGCCGGATGTCGCAGGGCGACACGATCTGGACGTGCGGCCAGGGCCCATCCAATTCGCGAAAGCGCCAGCTGGGGTTCCGATCGTGAACGCAAACGATCGAAAAGCCGGGCTTGCCATTCCCCTCTTCGATTTGCCCGGTCGAGCGCGTCGCCCCGTAGATCACCCTACCGTCGTTGAGCAGCTCGCTGTAGTGCGTGTGGCCCGTGTCGACGAAGCCGACGCCCGCATCACCCAGGGCTTGCGCAATCGCGGTACCGTCCGCAGCGAGGTCGCCGGGATATGCGTGCATGAAGACGAGGGCCGTCTGATCTTCGGCCTCGGCACGGGCCAGCTCTCTGAGCAGGCGATTGCGATGATGTCTCGTTACCCGAAAGTCCGGGCCACCGGCGCCCGCCGAGACGATGTCGAGGAAAATGCAACGGTGGCCCGCGATCACCTCGCTCTCCGGACGGTTGGCGATCGGGATCGCGGCCTCGAAGTTGGCGAGGTCACCGGGTTCGAAGTCATGATCGCCTGCAATCGCACGCCAGGGTAGAAGCAAGGGATCGAGCGCCTCGACGATCATCCGATATTGCTCGGGGGTGGCATGATTGGCGTTATCGCCTGGCAGAAACACGAAATCCGCAGAGTCGCCGACGCATGAATTGACCTCGGCGACGATCCTGTCGAGGCGCTCGCGACTGAGCCAGCCGTCCGCCTCCTCCATATGGAGGTCACCGATATGGACCCAACAAATCGACGACGTCATGCGCCCTGGCCCACTTCGGTTACTCTATTGGTGCCGGAGCATGCCGGGCGGAGCGTGCCGGCGAAGCCGAGCCAGAGCGCCACGCTGGCCAGTGCGAAGCTGCCAAGCACGTAGAATGCGATATGATAGCCGAGCATCTGCGCCAGCCAGCCGCCGATCGCCGGGCTAAGTGAAGCGCCCACGCCCTGGACCGTCATCACCGCACCCTGGCCGACATTGACCCGACCGGTCCCATTGAGCAGGCAGGCGACCAGACCCGGGACTGCGACGCTTTGCAGGCCAGCACCAATGCCATCGAGCGCTTGAACGGGCCAGACGCCCCAATGCTCGATGAATGTGCCGGCGAGAAATCCGCGTAGCGGAAGCACCGCGAACGAGATCAATATCACTAGCCAATAGCCTTTGCCGGCAGCGACCCGCATGGCGAAGAGCGAAGCGATGATCATGACGGCCTGCGCGACCACGACGGTCTGCGCCACGAACAGGGATGCATTGCCCTTGCCGGCGCCGACGACGGCGAGCCCATAGAGCGGCAGCATCGCGCCATTGCCGAGATGGAAACATGCGAGCGACGCCGCCAATATGAGCATCGGCTTGTTGCGCAGCAAAGTCTTGAAGCCCTCGGCTTTCTCGTCTTCGACGGAATCCTCCCCCGCCTTGCCTTCGAGCCCGCGCGCGGCGCGATGATCGATGGCCTTTTCGGGAATCATCAGCACCGAGACGATCGCGAGGATGCCGAAGGCGGCCGCGAGGTAGAAGATCGCCGGCATGCCGAACTTCCAGCCGAGCCAGCCCGAAAGGCCTGCGCCGATCATGTTGCCGGCGTGGTTCCAGGCCTGATTGCGCCCGTTCTGGGCGTTGAAACCCTTCTGTCGGACGACGCCCAGCGTCATTCCGGCAACCGCCGGCCCGATGGCCGCGCCGGCGATCGCGGTCGCAACCTGGCTGATCGTCACGACGAGGCCGGACTGGGAAAATAGAATGAGGAAGGAGGCGACCACTGTGCAGATGCCGGTGACGATGACGACCAGCCGCTTCTTGGCCGTGTGATCGATGAACGCGCCCGCCGGAGCGGTCACGATCATGCCGGCGACGCCGCCAGCGGTCATCACCGTACCGATCGGCCCCGACGTCCAGCCGCGCTGCTGCAGGAAGACGCCGAGAAACGGGCCGATCCCGGCCTGCATGTCGGCCATGAAAAAATTGAGCGCCTGGAGAGCCGTTTTCGCCCGATTTCGACCGTCAGACCGACCGGATCGCTCGGAAGCCATCGCACGCGTCGCCATTCTTCACTCCCGAGGTTCGCGGCTTAACATTTCAGAGTTGAAAAGCGGTCCGACGGCCGCGTGAAAAATCGGCCATGTTTGATGGTGTCCGTCAGACGGGGCGGCCGCCGCATGGTCCGACCATGCCGCGTTCTGCCTGATTATCGTTGCGTCGGCGTCGTCGGCGGCGGCGGTGG